>DWWL01000054.1 GCA_019119775.1 Candidatus Lachnoclostridium pullistercoris
ATTCATGACCACATTGCTGTGGTGCTTCGGTATCCATGGAACTCAGACTCTGAAAGCTATTTACGAGCCTATCCTGTTAGCTGCATTTGCAGAGAACGAGGCTGCTTACGCAGCGGGTACGGCGATTCCCAACATCATCAATACTCCGTTCATGTCCTGCTTCTCCACTATTACCGGAGCTGGCATCACAGGCGGACTGGTGATCGCTATCCTGCTGTTCTCCAAGAGAGAGGACTACAGAGCTATCGCAAAACTGGAGATCCCCTGCGCGATCTTCAATATCAATGAGCCGTTGGTATTCGGTCTGCCCATCGTTATGAACCCGATCCTGGCGATCCCGTTCATGCTTTCCCCGGCCGTATCCGCTACGGTTGCTTACTTCCTCACCAATATCGGGTTCTGCGGAAGAATGGTAGTAAATGCCCCCTGGACAACCCCGCCTGTATTGATGGCGTTCCTGTCCTCCGGCGGAAGCGTGGGTGCCGCTATTACGCAGATTCTGAGTATTGTGATCGCGTTTGTGATCTACATTCCGTTCGTAATTATGGCGAACAACCAGCCGGTTGAGGCAGAATAAAACAGTATAATCAGGCAGGAAAGGAGAGACTGGATAATGAAATTGGCAATCCCTAAAAAGCTCAAGGCGGCTCCGGCCCGCTCGAAAGAGGAGGTGGAGCAGATGATGAAAGAAGAAGAGCTTGTCCAGGCGTTTACCAAGGAGAAGATCATCAGTTATGCAGCTTTCATTTTCCTGCCCCCTTACGGTATTTATCGTATCGTGAAGAAGGATTCTCCGTTTCGGAGATCAGAAAAATATATGTGGACTATGATGTTTATCGCATATATGGCATACCTGATTCAGGCGATTGTTTTTTAAATAAAATAAAGAGTGATAGAAACGGAGGCAATTAATATGGATGAAAATAAAGTTATGACTGAGGAAGAACTGGAAGAAATTATCATGCAGATCATCGTAAACAGCGGTGCGTCCAGAAGCCTGGCCATCGAAGCTCTTCGCGCTGCCGGAGAAGGCAACTTTGAGGAGGCTGACGAGAAGATGAAGCAGGCGGATGAGACTATTCTGGAGACTCACGAGTATCAGACCAGTCTGATCCAGGATGAGATCAACGGCAAGCACGTTCCGTTAAATCTGCTGATGGTTCATGCTCAGGATCATTTGATGAACGCCATGACCGTGATGGATCTGGCGAAAGAAATCATTGCAATTAAGAAGGAGGAACATAAATCATGAGAAAAGTAGTTCTGCTTTGCGCTGCTGGAATGTCCACCAGCTTATTAGTAAATAAAATGAGAGATGCTGCCAAGGAAGAGGGATATGACTGCGAGATCAACGCATATGCTCTGGCAACCGCAAAAGAGCATGCGGACGCAGATGTTGTTCTCTTAGGACCGCAGGTTCGTTTCGGCCTGAACAATGTAAAGAAAGACCTTCCCGGTGTTCCGGTAGAGGCCATTGATATGCAGGCTTACGGAACCATGAACGGCAAGAAGGTCATCGCTCAGGTTAAGAAGCTGCTGGGCGACTGATTTTAGCGACTGACACCGATATCCCGGTTTCCCGCGGGAGCGATCCCGCAGGATAATCGGGATTTAATTTTGTGTATTTTGGGGCGGAGAAGGAGAAGTAGTATAAAAAGAGGAGAGAACATAGAATGGCTGAGATGGAAATGACCATGGTAATAACAGAAAAGATACTGGAGATGGTGTTCCTGCTGATTGTGGGCGCGGTGGTCTACAAAACGGGAGTCATCGACGCGGCTTCCAATAAGAAGCTGTCCAATTTTCTTCTGATGGTGATCTCGCCGGCGCTGATCATAAGTTCTTATCAGATGGAGTACGATCCCCGGCTGTTAAAAGAGCTGCTGCTCACTTTTGCCCTGTCTGCTGCCAGCTTTGCGGCTGTGATCCTGTTCTGCCGCGTTGTGCTGCGGGAGCGGCCGGGAGTGGACAGTCCGGTGGAGAAGATGGCGGTGATCTATTCCAACTGCGGCTTCATCGGGATCCCCTTAATCAACGGGATTCTGGGGGCAGAGGGCGTGTTCTGCATGACGGCCTACACCACCGTTTTCAACGTGCTGGTCTGGACTCACGGCGTGATCCTCATGAGCGGCGGAGGAGAGCGGGTACGCCTGAAGGATATGTGGAAAAATCTGGTGACTCCCGCGGTGATCGCGGTGGTGATCGGCCTTGCCCTTTTCCTCACAGGGACAAGCCTTCCGGCAGTGATCGCCAACCCCATTGCCAGCGTGGGGGATATGAATACTCCCATTGCCATGATCGTGGCCGGAGCCAATCTGGCCCAGGGAAATCTGCTCGCCAGCTTAAAGAAGGTGCGGGTCTACTACATCAGCTTTTTAAAGCTGATCGCGGCGCCGGTGATCACGGTGGTTCTGCTGTTTTTCCTGTCCGGGGATTTCAACGTGTCCATGACGATCTTTGTGGCGTCCGCCTGTCCTGCCGGGGCGATGGGCACCATGTTTGCCCTTCGCTATAACCGGGACAGCAATTATGCGTCGGAGCTGTTTGCCGTGTCCACGATCCTGTCGATGCTGACCATTCCTCTGATGGCCGCCGCTGCGATCCCGCTTCTTAGCTGATTGCGGGGAGAGGTGGAGAAACGCCGGAGACTTTTCCTGCGGAAGACCTTGACAAACAGGAGATGGCTGGCTATAATCGAACGTGAACAGAAGAACAAAAACGCTGATGGGAAGAGTACAAAGCCTGCGGCCATTCAGAGAGAGACGCGTTTTGCTGAGAGCGTCTTATGGAGGCGGCTCTGGAAGACCACCCCGGAGTGTCCCTTAATCGGGAACGGTGATTCCGTTATCATCAGAAAAGAGAGGTCCGGAGATGCCGTCCGGGCAATCAGGGTGGAACCGCGATGAATGTCGTCCCTTACCGTATGAAACCATACGGTAAGGGATTTTTTTATTTAACAGGAAACTTCGTTCCCTGTTAAATAAAAACGCTCCGCGGAGATCGCACTGCGGCGAAAAGGAAAATGTTCACCTTGAAGTCCCGTCTGCGGCAGAATTCGGAAAAAGGAGAGAAAGCTATGAAAATTACACTGAAAGATGGCTCTGTGAGAGAATATGCACAGCCGATGGCAGTGATTGACATTGCCAGAGATTTGAGCGAGGGACTGGCCAGAGCGGCCTGTGCCGGAGAAGTAAACGGAGAAGTGGTGGATCTGCGCACGGTTGTGGATCAGGATGCTCAGGTAAATATCCTGACCGTCAATGACGAGGGCGGACTGTCCACTCTGCGCCACACGGCCAGCCATGTGATGGCTCAGGCGATCAAACGCCTGTATCCGAATACGAAGCTGGCGATCGGCCCTTCCATCGCAGACGGATTTTACTATGACGTGGACCCGGAGAATCCTCTCACTGCTGAGGATATGGAGAAGATCGAGGCGGAGATGAAGAAGATCGTGAAGGAAGCTCTTCCCATCGAGCGCTTTACCCTTCCCAGAGAAGAGGCCATCGCTTTCATGAAGGAGAAGGACGAGCCTTATAAGGTAGAACTGATTGAGGATCTGCCGGAGGGCGAGGAGATCAGCTTTTACCGCCAGGGCGAGTTTACGGACCTGTGCGCCGGCCCGCACCTGATGAATACGAAGGACATCGGCAAGGCTTACAAGCTGATGAACCTGGCAGGCGCTTACTGGAGAGGCAGCGAGAAGAACAAGATGCTCACCAGAGTGTACGCGACAGCCTTTGGAAAGAAGGCGGATCTGGATGCCTACATCACCATGATGGAGGAGGCGAAGAAGAGAGATCACCGCAAGATCGGCCGTGAGCTGGGCCTGTTTATGATGAATGAGGCCGGTCCTGGTTTCCCGTTCTTCCTTCCGAAGGGAATGGTCCTCAAGAACACTCTGCTGGACTACTGGAGAGAGATCCACAGAAAGGCCGGCTACGTGGAGATTTCCACTCCGGTGATTTTAAACAGAAAGCTGTGGGAGACTTCCGGTCACTGGGATCATTATAAAGAAAACATGTACACCACGGTAATCGACGATGAAGATTACGCCATCAAGCCGATGAACTGCCCGGGCGGCGTGCTGGTGTACGCGTCTGAGCCCCGTTCCTACCGGGATCTGCCCCTGCGGATGGGCGAGCTGGGACTGGTTCACCGCCATGAGAAATCCGGCCAGCTCCACGGACTGATGCGTGTGCGCTGCTTTACCCAGGATGACGCCCACATTTTCATGACTCCGGAGCAGATCAAGGACGAGATCAAAGGCGTGGCGAACCTGATCGATCAGGTTTACTCCCTGTTTGGATTTAAGTACCATGTGGAGCTCTCCACCAGACCGGAGGACAGCATGGGAAGCGATGAGGACTGGGAGATGGCGACGGACGGCTTAAGAGACGCTCTGGATGAGCTGGGCCTGCCCTACGTGGTAAATGAGGGTGACGGCGCATTCTACGGCCCGAAGATCGACTTCCATCTGGAGGACTGCATCGGAAGAACCTGGCAGTGCGGCACCATCCAGCTGGATTTCCAGCTTCCCCAGAGATTTGAGCTGGAGTACACGGGAGCAGACGGAGAGAAGCACCGTCCCATTATGATCCACCGTGTGGCTTTCGGTTCCATCGAGCGTTTCATCGGAATCCTGATCGAGCATTTCGCAGGCGCATTCCCCACCTGGCTTGCTCCGGTGCAGGTGAAGGTGCTGCCGATCTCCGACAAGTACATGGACTATGCGGAGAAAGTGAAAGAGCAGCTGTTTGACGCAGGCATTCGCGTGGAAGTGGATACCCGTTCTGAGAAGATCGGATACAAGATCCGCGAAGCTCAGACTCAGAAGATCCCCTACATGCTGGTTGTCGGCCAGAAAGAGGCGGAGGAGGGAACGGTTTCCGTGAGAAGCCGCTTCGCCGGAGACGAGGGCAGCTCTTCTCTGGAGGCATTTATGGAGAAGATCCAGAAGGAAATCGCTTCGAGAGAAAACCGCAAAGTGGAGAAAGAAGAGAACTAAAGAAAGATCCGGCGTCAGCTTCGGCTGCGCCGGTTTTTAAAGCGCTCATGAATAAAATGGGCGCTTTTCGCGCATTCTATGACTGTTTCCCAATAATATTCATCATCGAAGGAGGAGTGTGCGATGACAAAGCTGGATTGTAATGTGACAAGCTGTGTGCACAATGCGGATAATTGCTGCTGCAAGAGAGAGATCGTGGTGGAAGGACAGACGGCGGATAAAGCCTGCGACACCTGCTGCGGCAGCTTCGACGAGAGCCGGGGAAGTTCCTTTAAGAACATGTTCAAATCACCGGAGGGACGGCTGGAAATCGAGTGTGAGGCGGTCAACTGCGTCTACAACGCAGGCCGGCGCTGCACGGCGGACAAGGTGGGAATCACCGGCATGGGAGCCAGCCATGCGGGAGACACAGAGTGTTCCACCTTTAAGGCGAGATAACTCCGCGGAAAGCGGCGGGAAGACGGACTGCGGACGGCGAACCCGCAGAGTAAGGCGGCGCGGCCGAAGGGCTGCGGGGCATAGAGAACTATTGCAAAAATACGGATTTATGCCGGAAGAATGAGAATTAAGAAAAACTCTATGTGAATGGATTCAGCCATCTGCATAGAGTTTTTCTTTTTTCCTGCTGTCAGAGTTTTCCCCGCCGTCAGAGCGAAAGAACTTTCGTTTGCCGGCGCTCTGTGATAGAATAAATGAAAACCCTGTGGGAAAGGGGACGGCCATGGAGAAGGTACTTTATTTCAGAAAGGATCTGAAGAGATGATGCGGATATTGACGCTGATGGAAAACGGGACGGGAGCAAGAAGAGGGCTGACGGCAGAGCACGGTCTATCCTTTGCGGTGGATGCGGACGGGATGAGGATCCTGTTTGACTGCGGCAGCAGTGAAAATACTGTGCGGAATGGAAGGCTTTTAAATGTTTCCCTGGCCTCTGTGGACATTCTGGCCTTCAGCCACAGTCATTATGACCACGCAGCCGGCTTCAGAGCCTTTGCGGAGCGGGGACTGTCGGCCAGGGCGGTGATCGGGAGCTGCTTTTTTGAGGAAAAGTATGCCGCCGCGGGAAATGGAACCTATTCCTATCTGGGATGCGGTTTTTCCGAGCAGGAGCTTCGGGCGTGCGCATCTTCTGTTACAGTCAATGAGAGAACGGTTCGGCTGACTGAGCACTGCACCCTGGAGACGGATTTTCCCAGAATTTATGACTGGGAAACCATTCCGGAACGGTTTGTCAGGCTGACGGAGCGGGGAATGGAGCAGGACCAGTTTCCCGATGAGCAGTGCCTGGTGCTGGAGACGGGAAAGGGGCTTGCGGTGGTGACAGGCTGCAGTCATCCGGGGATCTTAAACATGGTGACGGAGATCGGGAGGCGTTACGGGAAGCTGGTGACGGCGGTGATCGGCGGACTTCATCTCTCCGGAGCCGGCGGGGAGCGGATCAGCCGGACGGCGGCGGGCCTAAAAAAGCTGGGAGTGACCAGACTGTGGTGCAATCACTGCACCGGCAGAGAGGCCAGGGAGCAGATGGCGGCTGATCCTCAGCTTGTCTGCGGGAATCTCGCCGCGGGGGACTGCATATTCTTGGAATGAGAACACAAAAGAAAAAAACAGTTGACAGATGGGGATACCTGTGATAAACTTACAAAAGTTGTGAGAACGACTGACAGGAAAGCAGGTATCCGCCTCACCCTGGCACGAGCAAGTGACCTGGGTTTATATTGGAAGTGCAGCGGCTCCGGAAGGGAGAAGATGGGCTGTATATACCACTGGCGGATGGAATGATGTTCCATCTGTTTTTTTGTATGGCAGGAAATGTTTATTTCACTTTGGAGGTGCACGGCTATTAGCGATTTAATGATTAACGAGCAGATTCGTGACAAGGAAGTCCGTCTGATCGGACAGAATGGGGAGCAGCTTGGAATTATGTCTGCCAGAGAGGCGTTCAAGATGGCGCAGGAGGCAGAACTGGATCTGGTGAAGATTGCTCCGACGGCAAAGCCGCCCGTATGCAAGATCATCGACTACGGAAAGTACTGCTACGAGCAGGCGAGAAAAGAGAAGGAAGCAAAGAAAAAGCAGAAGGTGATTGAGGTGAAGGAAGTCCGCCTTTCCCCCAATATCGACACCAATGACTTGAACACCAAGACCAGCGCGGCCAGAAAGTTCCTGGAGAAGGGCAACAAGGTGAAAGTCACCCTGCGGTTCAGAGGCCGTGAGATGGCTCATATGTCAAAATCCAAGTACATCCTGGATGATTTCGCGGAGAGCTTATCCGATATCGCTGTCATTGATAAGCCGTCCAAAGTGGAAGGACGGAGCATGGTCATGTTTTTAACTGCAAAACGTTAAAATATAGACAACAGTCAAGGAGGAAAATACAATGCCGAAATTAAAAACTAGCAGAGCTGCTGCAAAGCGTTTCAAAGTAACGGGAAGTGGAAAACTGGTAAGAAATAAAGCTTACAAGTCTCATATCTTAACGAAGAAGTCCACCAAGAGAAAGAGAAATCTCAGAAAAGACATCGTTACCGACGCAACCAACGCAAAGGTAATGAAGAGAATTTTACCGTATCTGTAAGGATTTTTGAAATTAAGAAGGAGGAAAATTGACCCATGGCAAGAGTAAAAGGCGGTTTAAACGCAAAGAAGAAACACAATAGAGTCCTGAAAATGGCAAAGGGCTACAGAGGTGCCCGTTCCAAACAGTACAGAGTAGCAAAGCAGTCCGTAATGAGAGCTCTCACCAGCTCCTACGCAGGCCGCAAGGAGAGAAAGAGACAGTTCAGACAGCTCTGGATTGCCCGTATCAACGCTGCTGCCCGCA
The DNA here is from genome assembly GCA_019119775.1 of Candidatus Lachnoclostridium pullistercoris. GTDB lineage: Bacteria > Bacillota > Clostridia > Lachnospirales > Lachnospiraceae > Lachnoclostridium_A > Lachnoclostridium_A pullistercoris. The sequence goes on from DWWL01000054.1 coordinate 7,833, forward strand.
TCAACGGCTTATCCTACAGCAAGTTCATGTACGGCTTAAAGCAGGCCGGCGTAGAGATGAACAGAAAGATCCTTTCTGACATGGCAATCAACGATGCAGAGGGATTCGCAAAGCTGGCTGAGCTGGCAAAATCCAAGCTGGCTTAATTTCTGCTTGTCATTGACAGAGATCAATATGAGAGGGCCGCTGCCCGCAGATGAGAGATGATCTGCGGACAGCGGCTTTTTTGCGTCCCGGGGTCTGTTTGCCGGAGGAGCGATTTCCAAAGGCTTTGACCGAAGGAAAAAAGCCGGGTATAATGAGGGCAGAAAAAGAGGGACGGAGGAAGAACTATGAGCGGTCAGAGAAGAAAAGGCTGCCGATTTTTCAGGGCGGCAGCAGCAGTGACGGCGGTGCTTTTATGCTGGCCGGGAACGGCGGCAGCGGCAAAGACCGGCGGCCCGGGAGCGGCGCTGGAAGAGGAGAACCGGTTTGACATTGCCGGGATGGCCCTGTGGGAGGAAGCGCAGGAGAGGCAGAGAAATCTTCCGAATGTGAAGGCAGAGATCCAGGGGACCTGGTCTTTGGAGTACGGCGGCCTGAAGGTGAACCGGCCCTTTTCAGGCGAGGCAGACCTGGACGGTCTGGGGACGGAGCAGCTGTCCGGTCAGATTTCTTTTCTTTCTGCCGGGGAGGAGACGGTGTATTCCTTCGGCGGCGGAAGGGTCACAAAAAAGACGGGCGGGGCGGAGAAAGTCCTGGTGTCAGATCCGGCTGCCTGGCGGGAGCTGTCCGAAAATTTCATGGACCGGACCACCTATGACTTAAGCTGCGTGAAATGGCTCCGTGTCAGCGGACACGAGGAGGAGCGGGCGGACGGAAGCACAGTCCTTTCCTATGAGCTGGACGGCGAAAAAGCGGCGGAGCAGGTGGAGCCGGCGGTGAAAGGCTGGCTGGAGGGGATGGGACTTTCCCTCTCCGGAAATGAAGACTGGTTCCGCCTGGACCGGGCGGAGGGAGAGCTGACAGTCAGCAGCTCCGGATATATGGCAGTGGACCGGATCCAGGCGGAGGCGGAGATCTTTCTGGGGCAGCGGACGGTGAAGGGAACTTTTGAGATCTGCATTGTTTACGGTTAAGAAAAATTGAAGATTTGGCGGCCTGCGGGGGAAGAAAACTGGAGCTTCCGCGGCCTGCCGCATGGGGAGAATCCTGCAGAGCAGGATTCTTTTTTTGCATAGCATACTTGACATTTTTTGCAAAGCATACTATACTAAAAATGCAAAGCAAACTATACTAAAACGGAGGAAGAGCAGTGAAAACAAGGATCCAGGAACTGCGGAAACAGCGGAAAATGTCCCAGGAAGAGCTGGCGGAGGCGGTGGGAGTGACGCGCCAGACCATCACCTCTCTGGAAGGCGGAAAGTATGTGGCTTCACTGCCCCTGGCCCACAAGATCGCCAGATTTTTCGGGATGAGCATCGAGGAAGTTTTTTTGTTCGAGGAGGAAGAATAATGAGAGAATGGCTGAAAGCGATGAACGGGGAAGATTATGATTATCGGAAAATGGTGAAAAGCCGCGTGGCCCTGGGGAAGGCGTACATGGTCCTGGGCGTTCTGGAGATCCTGGTCATGTGCCTGGTATTTCAGGGACCGGGAGAGTATGCCGGCAATTTTTACCTCTTCAGCGGCCTGGCGGTTGCGGTCTGCGGCGGCTTAATTATCAGAAAAAACAGAAAGTTATTGTCAGCTGATCAGAAAATGGCTAGAATGGAAGTATGGGAAAAGGACGAGAGGCTCCGCAGCATCGGGACCAGAGCCTGGGCGATGGCCGGATATGCGATGATGCTTTTGATGTATCTGGCCGTTCTGGTGTTTATGGCAGTTGATCAGCAGGTGGCCCGCGTGCTGGTGCTCGTGATGCTGGCGTTCTGGCTTCTGGTCCTGGGATTCCAGATCTATTTCCGAAAAATTATGTGAGCGGGAGGTGATCAGTTGGAGGCGGAAGGAATCGGAGCGGTCCTGGAGCGGTGGAGAAGCGGCGGAGAGCCTCTTCCCCAGGAAGAGCTGGTGGCCATGCTCAGGGAGATCCAGGAGGTCCTGGGATGTATTCCTGAGGGCGTGCGTGAGGCGGCGGCCCAGGCGGCCGGAGTCAAGAAGACGACGGTGGACGCGGTTGTCAAGCTCTATCCCAGCCTGAAGGCGGCTCCCTACCGGCACTGCATTACGGTCTGCAGGGGCGGACGGTGCGGCCCCAAAGGATCCGGGGAAGTGCTGGAGGAGTTTAAGCGTCTGCTTTCTGTTGGAAAGGACGGGATCTCTCAGGACGGACAGTTCCTGGTGCGCACGGCAGACTGCATGAAGCGGTGCGGGACTGCTCCCAATGTGGAGATTGACGGCGTGAACTATCCGGCGGTCCGGCCGGAAGACGCGGAACGGATCATCCGGAATCTGAGAGACAAGGAGGAAAACGGAAAATGAGAGAAATGTGGAAAAAGCGGTTCCTGCCGCTGATTTTGGCTCTGTCCATGATCTTTGCGGCGGCGCCGGGATTCAGCGCCCAGGCGGCGGAAAATCCGGACCAGGAGATCGTGATTCTCTACACCAACGATGTGCACTGCGGAGTGGATGACAATATCGGCTATGCCGGTCTGGCCCTCTACAAAAAGCAGATGAAGGAGGAGACTCCCTATGTGGCTCTGGTGGACGCCGGGGATGCCATTCAGGGCGCGCCCATCGGCACCCTCTCAGAGGGCGGAGATATTATCTCCATCATGAATCAGGTGGGATATGACTTTGCTATCCCCGGAAACCATGAATTTGACTACGGCATGGACCGGTTTCTGGAGCTGGCAGGACAGCTGAACTGCGGATATTATTCCTGCAATCTGACAGACCTGCGCACGGGGACAACGGTGTTTGAACCCTATAAGATCATGGATTTTGGAGACACGCAGGTGGCGTTTGTGGGCGTTTCCACGCCGGAGAGCTTTACCAAATCCACACCGAAATATTTCCAGGACGCATCGGGGGCCTACATTTACAGTTTCTGTGAGGATGAGACGGGACAGGGCCTTTACAGCCGCGTCCAGGAGAGCGTGGACAGCGCCAGGGCGGCAGGGGCGGATTATGTGATCCTGGTTTCCCATCTGGGAAATGAGGGCGTGACGCCCAGGTGGAGCTCCAGCGCAGTGGTGGCGGCCACCAACGGCATTGACGCCGTCATCGACGGTCACTCCCACGAGACGGTGCCGGCGGCTGTTCTGACCAACATGGACGGGAAGGCGGTTCCCATGAGTCAGACGGGAACGAAGCTGGCTGACATCGGAAAGATGACGATCGGCACGGACGGCTCCATCACCACGGAGCTGATCGATCATGTGAGCGGGGAGGGAATGAATGCCTCCTATACCGTTCAGAGCGGCGACAGTCTCTCCAGGATTGCCAAGAGAGAGTTAGGCTCCTATCAGCTGTGGAATGTGATCTACGAGGCCAACCGGGATCAGATCCGTGATCCCAATGTGATCCGGCCGGGCCAGGTGCTCGTGATCCCGGGCAGCCAGACAGGTGAGGGAGAGAAGGCGGAAGATCCGGAGACAGCCCGGTTTATTGATCAGATCATGGCCCAGTTTAATGAAACTCTGAGTACGCCTCTGGCAACCACCTCTGTGGAGCTGACGGTCAATGACGCGGAGACAGGGGAGCGCCGGGTGAGACGGGGAGAGACAAACCTGGGCGATCTGACAGCGGATGCCTACCGCTATGTTCTGGGAGCGGAGATCGGTTTCAGCAACGGAGGCGGAATCCGGGACAACATTGCCGCGGGAACGATCACGTACAACGACACCCTTCGGGTATTCCCCTTCGGCAATATGGGCTGCGTGGCGGAAGTGACTGGACAGCAGATCAAAGATGCCCTGGAGATGGGGGCGAGAAATTATCCGGAAGAGAGCGGAGCTTTCCAGCAGGTTTCCGGTCTGACCTACACGATCGACAGTTCCGTTCCCAGCAGTGTCCAGGTGGACAGCAAGGGCAATTTCACAGGCGTGGCCGGTCCTTACCGGGTGACGGACATCATGGTAAACGGCGAGCCGCTGGATCTGAACCGGACATACACTCTGGCATCCCACAACTATCTGCTGAAAGACGGCGGAGATGGAATGACCATGTTTGCCGGCTGCCAGATCGTGAAGGATGAGGTGATGGCGGATGTGGATCTGCTCTCTGCCTACATAAGGGACAATCTGGGCGGAACCGTAGGCGCAGAGTACGAAAATCCCGCCGGACAGGGCAGGATCACCATCCGGTGACGCAGAAGCGGGGAGAAGAAGCCCTGCGGCGGAAAATCGGGGAATAGGCCCGAGCGCGGAGAAACGGAGATAATGGGCTCGAGCGCGGAGAAAACAGAAAAATAAAATACTGAGAACTGAGAACGGAAAGTGCTGTTCTGTCATTTGGAAAGATGGCGGGGCAGCGCTTTTTTTGTTTAACGGGACTTTTTTTCTGCATATTTCTGCCATAACTTCAGGTTATGGAGACAAGGTATTTCCAGTTTTACATTTATATCATGCAAAATGTATAATGAATTTACAAATAAAAAAAGTGATTTGGAAGTTTTGCACAGCACATGCCGGCTCACTGGGGCAGAACAGACAAATCTGAGTGAAGAGGGGATATAAAAATGAAGATAAAAAGTATAGAACCGATCCTGGCTGGAGAGAGATATCTTTTTGTGAAAGTCCATACAGATGAAGGGCTGACCGGACTGGGAGAATGCGGAGCATGGGGCTACCAGGAGGCAACTGCGGCAGTGTTAAAGCAGATGGAAAAGCTGATTGCAGGCCAGGATCCCATGAGAACGGAATTTATCTGGAATGCGCTGACGAGAAACCTTCATTTCAGAGGTTCTATCACGCAGGCAGCCATTTCAGGAATTGACATTGCACTTTGGGATCTGAAAGCAAAGTTTTTTGGCGTTCCCTGCTATGAACTTTTGGGAGGAAAGACAAGGGAAAAGATCAGGATTTATGTGAATGTCAGAGCAAAAGATGCGGCAGGATTTGCAGAAAATGCGAAAAAGCTGAAGGAACAGGGATTTCAGGCGATTCGTTTTTCCATCGGACATCCCCAGGGAGAAGACGGCAGATGCGGAGAAAACTTTTCAGCTCTGGTCGCGCGGGTTGAGGGAATTATGAAAGCGATCCGGGAAGCGGTCGGATGGGATATGGACGTAGCGATCGAGTGCCACCGGGGACTGCGGCCTGCGGAGGCGATTGAACTGGGAAGGGCGTTAAAACCATACCGCCCGTACTTTTACGAAGATCCGATCCCGGACAATCTGGAGGCGATGAGAGGAGTGATCCGGCAGTGCGAGATACCGGTTGCCACCGGCGAGCGGTTTATCAACGGGATGGAATTTGATTCCCTGATGACGACCACAGACGTGCGGTATATACGGCCGGATATGTGCGTGGCAGGAGGACTTACCGCAGGAAGAAAGATCGCGGCGGAGGCAGAGGCGAGAGGGGTTTATGTGATCCCCCACAATCCTTTAGGACCGGTGTCCACGGCAGCCTGCCTTCAGCTCGACGCAGTGATTCCTAATTTTGAGATTCAGGAATACCCGATGTCCAACGGCGTATGCCGTCTGGATAAAGAGATGAAGGAGACGTTCCGGGTTGAAAACGGATATATCATACTTCCTGACAAACCGGGACTCGGAATAGAACTGATCGACGATATTGACCAGGTTTTCCCCTTTAAGGGAGCTTACGGAGGGATCCATCTCCATGAAGACGGTTCCATTGTGGACCGCTAGAAAATGAGGATGGACAGCGGCAGATGTTTGAAAGTATCATTCAATGAAGGGAGACGAAACGATGACTACACAGATCGCGATTGTTCTGGCAATCTTTTTGCTGTTTGTAATTTTAATTCTTTCTGGAAAAGTAAAAATACATGTAGCGGCAATGATGATTCCCATTGCTCTGGAAATTACGGGAGTCCTGGAATTTAAGGATGCCTGGGGCGGCATGCTGAATAACTCTGTAGTGATGATGGCATCCATGTTTGTGGTTGGAGCAGCTATAGGCAAGACCAACATCATCAACAATCTGAGCAAGGCACTGATCAAACCGGGAGCTTCCGATTTTAAGATCATGTGCGGAATTGCTGTTCCGATGCTGTTTCTCGGCTGCTTTATCAACGCGACGGCAACCATGACGATCATGATTCCGATGATCACTGCAATCTGTGCGGAGCAGAAACGGCCTCTGAGCAAGTTTATGTATCCGGCTGCTGCCTTTGCACAGATCTGGGCAGGATTTCTGCCCACAGGAGGAAATGCCGGAGGCTACCTGGCCAACAATACGATCGTGGAAAACCTCGGCGGAGTTGGCACCTGGAACTATTTTACCATCATGATCTCCAAGATCCCGGCGGTGGTTATCCTTCTTCCGCTGGTGGTCTGGCTGTCAGTAAAGATTGCTCCCGACAATGGCAATATTCCCACGCTGGCAGACAGCCAGCAGGCTGCGGCAAACGCAAGTGCAAAGAGTAAAAAACGGGGAGGGACTCTCGGCCCGAAACAGGAAAAATTTGTGATATTTGTCTTCAGCGCCTGTGTCATCGGCATTGTGGTCTGCGCTCTGACCGGGATCAACACCTGGTATCCTTCTGTGATCGCAGCTCTCGTACTGGTATTTTCAGGTGTGCTTACAGACCGTGAAGCCATCAGCGCAATGGGCAGTCCGGTTATCTTCATTACCATCGGCACACTTCCGCTTGCAACTGCGCTCAGCTCCACTGGGGCGGACGTGCTTTTGGCAGATGTCTTTAATAAACTGACAGGCGGCTTGAGTCCGGTTATGACCATGGTACTTATGTATCTTGTATGCTGTGTACTTACTCAGTTTATCACCAACAGTGCAGTCAACAACGCGTTTAAAATGCTGGCCGCTCTGATCTGCGTGCAGAACGGATATGACGCTCGTGCGCTGATGCTTTCCACCAACGAGGGATCAGCGAACTGCTATCTGTTCCCGGCAGCCGCACCGGCCATGACCATGGGCTTTGAGGCGGGAGGATATACGCTGAAGCAGCATTTTAAACAGGGAATGTACCTCACGCTGCTGCGATTCCTGTGCTTCGTGATCTATGTGCCGATGATATTCCCGCTTGTATAAAGATGAGAAAATAAATCTGGCTGGAAAATAAATATAGGGCAGCTCTGCCTTCTGCTTCTGTGTGAGACGGATATGCAGCGGGCAGACTGCCGTTTTTTGATTAAAAGCAGTGGAGCAAAGAGGCAGATCCTGATAAAATGAAGGGGGAAAGGAGGATCACCGATGACGATTATTCAGATTCAATACTTTTTAACAGTCTGCAAGTATGAAAACTTTACGAGGGCAGCAGAGGAATTCCACATCTCACAGCCGGCGATGTCCGGGGCAATCAAGGAGATCGAGAAGGAATGCGGATGTACGCTGTTTAAACGGGATAAGAATTCTCTCAAAATAACTGAGGAGGGGAAAGTGCTCCGTGATGAGGCGGCTCTTGTCCTGAACCAGTTTGAAAAAATGGAAAATGTGGTGACAAAGCTGTCTCTGCGGCGCAAATACATTAAAATCAGCTTCTCCACATTCAGCGGAAATCAGATCTATCCGGATCTTCTGGGGGAATTTGCCAGAAGATGTCCGGATATTGAAATCTTTTCCGTGGAAGATTCGACGGACCGGCAGTTTGAGCTTCTGGACCGGCATCTGACGGATCTGGCCATCACGGTGAGATTTTTTAACGATCCTGCGGAGCGGGCACGGTTTGACGAGATTTATGCCCACTATCCCCTGAAGAGATCCCGTCAGTGTTTCTGTGTCCATGCGGGCCACCCGCTGGCCAAAGAGAAGTTCGTGACGATGGAGCAGATCGCGGGAGAAAAGCTGGTCATGCTCAAGGACGGCTTTAACCAGACGGCGGGGCTCAAAAACCGGTTTAAAAAGCTGAATCTGGACGTTAAAGTGATTCACTACACAAGTCAGATGTACACCGTTGAGAGATTCATCGAAAAAAATGCGGCGGCAGGTTTCCTGCCGGAGGAGGTGGCTGAACGGAATCCGGCGATCGTTCCGATTCCATATGAAGGGTCAGAGATGAGGGCAGTGGAGATATTCTGGAGAAAAGACCATTACCTTTACAAAGCAGTCAGAGATTTTATCAGCCTGGCAAAAGAGATGTATCCGGCAGAGCGGTGATAAATCATTCTGCCGGACTGCCGGATCAGAGGTTCCTGCGGGCCGGAGGAACTGCCGGACAGGGCCGGCTGAAAAAGGTGCGGCTAACTGCGAATGGATCCCTTGACTTTTGGGGAGAGCGTGCTATACTGTAAACGAAACCGCCGGGTTATGCCTTTTCTTCATTCCGTAGGCCAAAGAAGGGATGAAGGACAAGGCGTTTTTTTGTTTAGGAGGTGTTGTATTATATTTCGAGAGATGAGAAGAAAAAGACAGGCGCTTTCGGCGGAAGAATGCGCCGCTGTTTTAAACAGGGGAACTTCCGGTGTTCTTGCACTTTCCGGAGATGATGACTACCCCTACGCTGTCCCGATCAGTTATGTCTATGATGGAGAAAAACTTTATTTCCACTGCGCCAAAAGCGGACATAAACTGGATGCCATCGGCAGGAATGCAAAAGCGTCATTCTGCGTCATTGATCAGGATCAGATTGTGCCGGAAGAATATACTTCCTATTTTCGCAGCGTAATTGTATTCGGCACCATGCGGATATTGACAGATGATGCTGAAAAACGAAATGCGATTGATAAATTGGCGCTGAAGTACGCGCCGGATGATACAGAGGAAAATCGCCGGAGTGCCATTGAACGGGAATGGAAACCGCTTTGCATGCTGGAAATGAGCATCGATCATATGAGCGGAAAAGAGGCGATTGAGCTGGTAAAAAAGAAATGAACAATTGAAGATGCTGTAGATAAAATCAACCCGCCGGGGTTTCATTTTATTGTGTAATTCTCACTCTGTTTCTGGGAATGGCTGAAGGACTGCAGCCTGTTTTCAGCTATTTTACCGGTTCCGGTGAAATTTCCTGGCCGGATATAATATTCTGATGATTTCGTTCTGGCAGTCAACGAGACGCACCGCAAAAGCGCTGGCCGTTTCCCTGAGCCGAAGCGTGATCTGCCTGCCGCTCCTGATATTGATTCTGCCGCACATATTTGGCGAGAGCATTATCTGGCTCTGCCATTCCCTCAGCGAAGCTGTAACAGCCGGCGCGGCGTTTGTTCTGCTGATGAAAAGATCAAAATAACGGGAGGCATTTTGCGGCCTTTGCGGCGGGCCGGCTGGATGGGAGAGCGCCGGCGGGAAATAAAATAATAAGAAAGGATTGGCTCTGCGGAGACCACACTGCAGCGGGATGTTCTGCTCCGCTGCAGTGCTGTCCCCGCGGAGCTTTTTTCATAACAGGGAACTTTCATAAAGAGAACTTTCGTAATAAGGAAAACGGTTTTTGACAAACAAAAAAGCTGCCGGAATTCCGACAGCTTATCGTGCAGAAGAAGAGACTTGAACTCTCACGGTATTGCTACCACACGGACCTGAACCGTGCGCGTCTGCCAATTCCGCCACTTCTGCGAACCGCTCTGTGAGAACCTGTCTCACAAGCACGTGTTTTATTATAGGGGATGAAAAGCGATTTGTCAACAACTTTTTTGAAAAAATTTTCCGGAAATGTATTTTCCTGTAAAGAAAGGGATTGCATTTGAAAAATGCCCGTGTTATAATAACTTTCGTTGAGCGGGAGTGCTGGAATTGGCAGACAGGCAAGACTAAGGATCTTGTGGGTGTATGCTCGTGTGGGTTCAAGTCCCATCTCCCGCATAAGTACGAAGGCGTATCCCCCGGCAGGAGGATGCGCTTTTTGTGCTCTAGGCCAGGCGGACGGCTTCTGTGCCTGCACGGATGTACGTTTGTCAGGGCGCGGCAGCTGCAGGCTGGCCGCGGGATCGCTGCAGGTCGGGGAAGAGGGATTTCTTCTGCCCGATCTTATGAGAACAGACGGGGCGGCGGTGAAGGCGCCGACCGGGAAAAGGAGAGGAAAATCTATGACAATCAGAGTTGGAATTTTAGGCTACGGCAATCTGGGCCGGGGAGTGGAGTGCGCGCTGAAGCAGAATCCGGACATGGAGCTGGCGGCGGTATTTACCAGGAGAGATCCGCAGTCCGTAAAGATCCTGACAGAGGGAGTAAGGGTGTATCACGCGGATGAGGCGGAGAAGATGGCGGATCAGATCGACGTGATGATTCTCTGCGGCGGCAGTGCCACCGACCTTCCGGTGCAGACTCCTCATTTTGCAAAATATTTTAACGTGGTGGACAGCTTTGACACCCACGCAAAGATTCCGGAGCATTTCCAGGCTGTGGATGAGGCGGCAAAGGAAGGCGGCCATGTGGCCATGATCTCTGTGGGCTGGGATCCGGGAATGTTCTCCGTAAACCGCCTGTACGCGGAGTGCGTGCTGCCGGAGGGAAGCAACTATACTTTCTGGGGCAAGGGCGTGAGTCAGGGACATTCTGACGCCATCCGCCGAGTAAAAGGCGTAAAGGACGCCAGACAGTACACCATTCCTGTGGAAGCGGCCCTGGAGGCGGTGAGAAGCGGCAGCAATCCGGAGCTGACCACCAGAGAGAAGCACACCAGAGAGTGCTTTGTGGTGGCGGAAGAGGGAGCCGATCTGGCGCGCATTGAGCAGGAGATCAAGACCATGCCCAATTATTTCGCCGACTATGATACCACGGTGCATTTCATCACGGAGGAAGAACTTCAGAGAGACCACGCGGGCATCCCCCACGGCGGCTTTGTGATCCGCAGCGGAAAGACCGGCTGGGAGAAGGAGCACAATCATGTGATCGAGTACAGCTTAAAGCTGGATTCCAATCCGGAGTTTACCTCCAGCATCCTGGTGGCCTACGCCAGAGCGGCTGTGCGCATGGCGGCAGAGGGACAGAAGGGCTGCAAGACCGTATTTGACGTGGCACCCGCCTACCTCTCCCCGAAAACGGGCGAAGAGCTGAGAAAAGAAATGCTGTAAAGAGGCTTGCCAGAAAAGACGAAACCGTCTACAATAGAAAAGCGGACAGCCTGCGGCAGAGCCGTCTGCTGTCCGCTGCCCGGCAGATATCCGCTCATGGAAGCACGGCGGCTGCCTGCAGGGCGTATCGTGCAGACAAATGCCGTCCCCCGGACGGCGTCTGAATACATGGAGGAACAGCTATGCTTACATTAGAACACATCTCCTTTGACGTCCAGGACGAGGACGGAGAGAAGGGGATCATCAAGGATCTGAGCCTTACTCTGGAAGACAACAAGTTTATCGTGATAACGGGGCCCAACGGAGGCGGAAAGTCTACGTTAGCCAGACTGATCGCCGGGGTGGCAAAGCCCACGTCCGGAAAGATCTATTTTGACGGAACGGATATTACCGATGCCAGCATCACAGAGCGGGCCAACATGGGAATCAGCTTCGCGTTTCAGCAGCCGGTGCGCTTTAAAGGCGTTCAGGTTCTGGATCTGCTGCGCCTGGCAGCGGGAAAGATGAACCTTTCCGTGGCTGACGCCTGCAAATACCTCTCTGAGGTAGGGCTGTGCGCGAAGGATTATATCAACCGCGAGGTGAACGCCAGCCTGTCCGGCGGCGAGTTAAAGCGGATCGAGATCGCCACAGTGCTGGCCAGAGGGACGAAGCTCTCCATCTTTGACGAGCCCGAGGCGGGAATCGACCTCTGGAGCTTCCAGAACCTGATTCAGGTGTTTGAGAAGATGAGAAACGCCATCCATGACAGCTCCATCCTGATCATTTCCCATCAGGAGAGGATTCTGGACATTGCGGATGAGATCGTGGTGATCGCTGACGGCGAGATCCGCAGGCAGGGGCCGAAGGAGGAGATTCTTCCGGAGCTTCTGGGAACGTCCTCCGCTGTGGATGTGTGCAGAAATTATGAAGGAGGTAACTGAACATGGACCAGATCAAACTAAACCTGCTGAGAGAAGTTGCCGATCTTCACGGAGTGCCGGAGGGAGCCTACAATATCCGCTCCGACGGACAGCTGGCGGGGAGAAATACCACCGCCAACATTGACATCGTATCGAAGGCTGACGGCAGCGGAATTGATATCCGCATCAAGCCGGGCACGGTTCACGAGAGCGTGCATATTCCGGTGATCATCAGCGAGAGCGGACTGTCAGAGGTGGTCTACAACGATTTTTATATTGGAGAGGATTCCGACGTGGTGATCGTGGCCGGCTGCGGCATCAGCAACTGCGGACAGCAGGATTCGGAGCACGACGGCATCCACCGGTTCTTTGTGGGAAAGAATGCCAAGGTCAAATATGTGGAGAAACATTACGGCGAGGGAGACGGCAACGGAAAGAGAATCCTGAATCCAGTGACGGAAGTCCACATGGATGAGGGCAGCTACATGGAGATGGAGATGGTCCAGATCAAGGGCGTGGACTCCACCATCCGCAAGACGGAGATGGACTTAGCGGCGGGAGCCAAGGTTGTGATCAAGGAGCGCCTGCTCACCCACGGCAGCCAGACAGCTGTCAGCGAGATCAGCGCCCATTTAAACGGCGAGGGCTCCAGCGCCAACATCATTTCCCGTTCTGTGGCGAAGGACAATTCCTATCAGAAGTTTGTGTCCCGCCTGTTTGGAAATGCGGCCTGCAGCGGCCATTCCGAGTGTGATTCCATCATCATGGGAAATGCGAAGATTCAGGCAGTGCCGGAGATCGACGCGGAGTGCACCGACGCGGCCCTGATTCACGAGGCGGCGATCGGAAAGATTGCCGGAGATCAGATCATCAAGCTGATGACTCTGGGTCTGACGGAGGAAGAGGCGGAAGCCCAGATCGTAAACGGCTTCTTAAAATAAAGGCGGATGACCGCAGAAATAACAGAGAATTTCTCCAAAGGGCGGAGGTATGAACACCTCCGTCCTTTTCATATGCTGTGAGAGAAGAAATGCGCGGCCGGGGCAGGGGCTCTTCCCCGACAGAAGGAGGAGAAGACGTTCAACAGCCAGAAACTGGAGAATCTGCTGAACCTTTCTCTGGACGCTGACAGCAGAGAGAGGGAGAAATCCCCGTCGCTTCGGACGGGGTATCTGGAGTCGGAAAAGAAGTGGGAGCTGATCGTGCGCTGCTTCGGGGACCTGGGCCGGCTGGAGAGAGAGGGGATCCGTGTGGAGAGACTTCTGGGCGGCTACGGGATCATCACAGTGCCGGAGACCCTCATTCCGCTGGTGGCGGCCATGCCGGAGATCGAGTACGTGGAGAAACCCAACCGCCTGTTTTTTGCGGCGGATCGGGGAAGGGCGGCCTCCTGCACGGCTTCGGTTCAGACTGGCCCGGACGGCCTGACGGGAAAGGGGGTTCTGGTGGGAGTGATCGATTCCGGCATTGACTATTCTCATCCGGATTTCCGGAATGAGGACGGGACCACCAGGATCCTGGAGCTGTGGGATCAGAGCCTGGGACGGGTCTTTACCAGAGAGGAGATTGACCAGGCTCTGGAGGAGAAAGAGAGGGAACGCTCCCCGTCAGCGCCCGGGCAGACGTCTCTCAGGCAGGAGAGAAGTTCTCCGGTGCCGTCGGTGGATGTGAGCGGACACGGGACGGCAGTGGCCGGGATCGCGGCGGGAAACGGCCGGGCCTCCGGGGGAAGGTACCGGGGGCTGGCCTATGAGAGCGGGATTCTGGCGGTAAAACTGGGAAGCCGGGGTGAGGGTGCCTTTCCCTGGACTACAGAGCTGATGCGGGCGCTGGATTACTCCGTGCGGCGGGCAGAGAATTTTGGCATGCCGTTAGCCGTCAACCTGAGCTTTGGAAATACATATGGTTCCCACGACGGCACCAGCCTGCTGGAGACGTACTTAAACACGGTTTCCGGCTACGGGAGGACGTCGGTGATCGTGGGGACGGGAAATGAGGGCGCGGGAAACGGTCATGCGTCCGGCCGCGTGTCCGCCGGGGAGGAGAGCCGGGTGGAACTGGCGGTGGGGAGCTTTGAGACCGGATTCGGCATCCAGCTCTGGAAGTCCTACACCGACGAATTTTCCGTGAGCCTGATGGCTCCCTCCGGCCGGATCATCGGCCCGGTAAAGCCGGATCCGGGAACCCAGAGGCTGGCAGACCAGAACACGGAGATCCTGCTCTACCACGGATTTCCCAGCCCTTACAGCCAAGCCCAAGAGATTTATTTTGAGCTGATCCCCAGGCGGGACTATGTGGACAGCGGAGTGTGGCAGGTGCTGATCCGGGGAGAACGGGTGGTGACGGGGCGCTATGATCTGTGGCTGCCACCTTCTTTGGCGGTAAACACCTCCACCCGTTTTCTGCGGCCTGACCCGGAGATCACCCTGACTCTGCCATCCACCGCTTCTATGGCCGTCTCCGTGGGAGCTTACGACAGTTCCTACCGCTCCTACGCCGATTTTTCCGGCCGCGGATACACCAGGCTGACGGAGCAGGTCAAGCCGGACCTGGCGGCGCCCGGAGTGGGAATCACAGCTCCGCGGGCAGGAGGCGGCTACGGCACGTTCACGGGAACTTCCTTTGCGGCGCCCTTTGTCACCGGGGCAGTGGCCCTGCTGATGGAGTGGGGAATCGTGCGGGGAAATGATCCCTATCTCTACGGGGAGAAGCTGAAGGCCTATCTGCGCAGGGGAGCGGTAAGGTCCGGGGCGGAGACGGTCTGGCCGAACAGAGAGCTGGGATACGGGATGCTTTGTGTGGGGGACAGTCTGCCGGATCAGCCCCGAAACCGGGGAAGTTAAGCAGGTAAAGTTTTGAAAAAAAGCTGTGAAAATCACAAAAATGTGATACAATAGTCATATCTGTGTTTTAATGGTCATATAATAGGAAGAGGATTTTTGAAAATACAAAGGAGGATGGGATTGAACATCAGGGAAACCGCGGAACTTTGGGAAGAACAGTATTTGAGCCCTTATGCCTCCCTGAGCAGAAACACCAGGGGAAGGGACAGGGAGGAGGAACCCTGCGACATCCGGCCGGCCTACCAGAGAGACAGGGACCGGATTCTCCACAGCAAATCCTTCCGCAGGCTGAAGCACAAGACCCAGGTGTTTCTGGCGCCTGAGGGGGACCATTACCGGACCAGGCTGACCCACACGCTGGAGGTGGCGCAGATCGCCAGGACCATTTCCAGGGCCCTGCGGCTGAACGAGGATCTGACGGAGGCCATCGCTCTGGGCCATGACCTGGGCCATACGCCTTTCGGCCACTCGGGGGAGCGGGTGTTAAATGAGATCTGCCAGGACGGATTTGCCCACTACCGGCAGAGTGTGCGGGTAGTGGAAGTGCTGGAGAAGGACGGCATGGGACTGAATCTGACCTGGGAGGTGAGAGACGGGATCTTGAACCACCGCACCAGCGGCCATCCCTCCACCCTGGAGGGAGCGGTAGTCCGTTTTTCCGACAAGATCGCCTACATCAACCACGACATTGATGACGCCATCCGCGCCAGGATTTTAAAGGAAGAAGAGCTTCCGGGGGAGTACACGGATGCGCTGGGCTGCAGCGTGCGGGAGCGGTTAAATACGCTGATCCACGATATTATAAAGACCAGCATGGGACAGCCTAAGATCGCCATGTCCCCGGGGATGGAGGAGGCCATGCAGGGCCTGCGGGCCTGGATGTTTGCCCACGTCTACACCAACCCTGTGGCGAAGGCGGAGGACGGCCGGGTGGCAAAGCTGATCACAGAGCTCTATGACTATTACTACATACATTTGAAGGAACTGCCCGCGGAGTACCGCCGTCTCATGGAGAACGGGGAGAAAAGGGAGCGGGTGGTCTGCGATTATATCGCCGGCATGAGCGATATCTACGCCATTGACAGATTTGAGGAGCTGTTCGTGCCGAAAGCCTGGAAGGTATAGGAGGTTGAGATGTACTATCCAGATGAAATTGTAGAAGAGGTGCGTTCCAGAAACGACATTGTGGACGTCATTTCCGGCTATGTGAGGCTTCAGAAGAGGGGGAGCAATTATTTCGGGCTGTGTCCGTTCCACAATGAAAAATCTCCCTCCTTTTCTGTTTCGCCGGGAAAGCAGATGTACTACTGCTTCGGCTGCGGAGCAGGCGGAAATGTGATCACCTTTCTCATGGAATATGAAAATTATACGTTTGCAGAGGCTTTAAAGGTGCTGGCGGACCGGGCGGGCGTGACTCTGCCCCAGGAGGACACCTCCAGGGAGGCGAAGGCCAGGGAGGAGCTGCGGACGACTTTGCTTAAAATCAACAAGCTGGCGGCCAATTTCTTTTACTGGCAGCTGCACCAGCCCCAGGGGGAGATCGGCTACCAGTATTTTAAAAAGCGGGAGCTGACGGATGAGACGATCCGCCGCTTCGGTCTGGGATTTGCGGGAAAGAGCGGCGGCCTTTATCAGTATCTGAAGGGAAAGGACTACGACGACGCCGTTTTGAAGGAGACAGGGCTGTTTGCCATCGAGGAGCGGGGAGCCAGGGACAAGTTCTGGAACCGGGTGATGTTTCCCATCATGGATGTGAACAATCGGGTCATCGGCTTCGGCGGCCGGGTGATGGGGGACGGGACTCCCAAGTATCTGAATTCCCCGGAGACGAAGATCTTTGACAAGAGCCGGAACCTGTACGGGTTAAATTACGCCAGGACCTCCAGGGAGGATTATCTTCTGGTCTGCGAGGGCTATATGGATGTGATCGCTCTCCACCAGGCCGGCTTTACCAATTCGGTGGCCTCCCTCGGCACGGCTCTCACCAGCCAGCACGCCAACCTGCTAAAAAGGTATACAAACCGTGTGGTTTTAACCTACGACAGCGACGGGGCCGGCATCCGGGCGGCGCTGCGGGCTATCCCCTTATTAAAGGAGGCGGGGATTTCCACGAAAGTGCTGAACATGAAGCCCTACAAGGACCCGGATGAATTTATTAAAAATCTGGGAGCCGACCAGTTCCGGGAGCGGATCGCCCAGGCAAGAAACAGTTTCCTGTTTGAGATCGACGTGCTGAAGGAAAACTACAGCATGCAGGATCCGGAGCAGAAGACGGAGTTTCAGAACCAGGTGGCGAGAAAACTGCTGGAGTTTCCGGAGGCGCTGGAGCGGGACAACTATATGCAGGCGGTGGCGGCCGAGTATTTTATCAATTACGAGGACTTAAGGCGCCTGGTGAACAGTCTGGGGAGCCGCCTGGGAGCGGCTGCCGGGGCGGCGAAGGACAGGGAAGAGCTCAGAGAGGAGAGACAGAAACAGAAGAAGGACAGAGAGGACGGAATGCGCAGATCCCAGCGGCTTCTGCTCACCTGGCTCATCGAGGACGAGGGGCTGTTTGACAAGATCGAGGGGATCATCACGGCGGACGATTTTGTGGAGCCGCTGTATCATCAGGTGGCAGAGCTGGTATTTGAGGGACACCGTCAGGGAAACTTAAATCCGGCGGCGATTCTGAACCGTTTTATTGACGACGGCGACCAGTACCGGGAGGCGGCGGCCCTTTTTAACGCCGCCCTGGGAGAATCGCTCAGCAATGAGGAACAAAAGAAGGCTTTTTCAGAGACAGTGGTCAGGGTGAAGAAAAACAGTCTGGATTATGCCAGCCGCAATGTGACAGACGCGGCCGGGCTGCAGAGGCTCATCAAAGAGCAGGCGGCAGTTCAGAACCTGCATATTTCCCTTGACTAGAGGACACACTAAAGGCATGCTGCGGAGGGTGGAAGACATGGTAGAGAAAAATACGGAGCTGGAGAAGAAGAAGACAGAGGAAGAACAGGCATTTGAGGCGAAGCTGCAGAAGCTCCTGGAGGAGGCCAGAAAAAAGAAAAACGTCCTGGAAGACCGGGAGATTCTGGACTTTTTTAAGGGCGAGCAGCTGGATGCCGAGAAGATGGACCGGATCTGCGATTTTCTGGAAGCCAACAAGGTGGACGTGCTGAACTTAAATGAGGAGGATGAACCGGACCTGTTCCTGGAAGACGGGATGGAGGACGAGGACATTGATATGGAAAATATCGACCTCTCTGTCCCGGAAGGCGTGGGCACGGATGATCCGGTGCGCATGTACTTAAAAGAGATCGGAAAAGTTCCTCTTCTGTCTTCTGACGAGGAGATCGAGCTGGCAAAGCGGATCGAGCTGGGAGATGAGGAGGCGAAGCAGAAGCTGGCGGAGGCCAATCTGCGTCTGGTGGTCAGCATCGCCAAGAGATATGTGGGCCGGGGAATGCAGTTTCTGGATCTGATCCAGGAGGGAAATCTGGGCCTGATCAAGGCGGTGGAAAAGTTCGACTACAAAAAAGGCTATAAATTCAGCACTTACGCTACCTGGTGGATCCGCCAGGCTATCACCCGGGCCATTGCGGACCAGGCCAGGACCATCCGCATCCCCGTTCACATGGTGGAGACGATCAACCGCCTGATCCGCGTGTCCAGGCAGCTTCTCCAGGATCTGGGGAGAGAGCCCACGGCGGAGGAGATCGCCGCGAAGATGGACATGCCGGTTGACCGTGTGCGGGAGATCATGAAGATTTCCCAGGAGCCGGTTTCCCTGGAGACGCCCATCGGCGAGGAGGAAGACAGCCATCTGGGAGACTTTATCCAGGACGACCATGTGGCGGTGCCGGCGGACGCAGCCGCCTTCACTCTGCTTCATGAGCAGCTGATGGAGGTGCTGGATACGCTGACGGAGCGGGAGCAGAAGGTGCTGAAGCTGAGATTCGGCCTGGTGGACGGCCGGCCCAGGACTCTGGAAGAGGTGGGGAAGGAATTTAACGTCACCAGGGAGCGGATCCGCCAGATCGAGGCGAAGGCTCTGCGCAAGCTGCGCCACCCGAGCCGGAGCAAAAAACTGAAAGATTATCTGGATTAAGGTTGGAGCAGACAATGAGATTATCATACCGGTTGGAGACAGTTGCTTCCTTTGTGGACAAAGGAAGCATTGCTGCCGACGTAGGAACGGATCACGGATACATACCGATCTGTCTGGTGGAGCGGGGGATCTGCCCCGCGGCCATCGGAATGGACGTGAGAGAGGGGCCCCTTCTGCGGGCCAGAGAGCATATCAGAGAACACGGGCTGGAGTCTGTGATACAGACGCGGCTGGGAGACGGCCTCGCCCGGCTGGAGCCAGGAGAGGCGGACACGGTGGTGATCGCCGGAATGGGAGGAGAGCTGATCATCCGCATTCTGGAAGGGGGAAAAAGACTGTGGGACAGCGTTGAGAGCTGGATTCTGTCCCCCCAGTCAGAGCTGGAAAAGGTGAGGCTCTTTCTCTGGGAGAACGGCTTTGAGACGTTTAAGGAGGCCATGGTGGAGGAGGACGGAAAGTACTATACGGTGATGAAGTGCCGGCGGGCGGCCGCGGACGGCTCTCCAGCTGCCGCCCCCACGCCGGCTCAGTTAAAATACGGCCGGATCCTGCTGGAGAAGGGAGATCCGGTGCTGAAGGCTTATCTGGAAAAAGAGATCGGGCAGCTTGAGGCCATAGGAGAGCGGCTGCGGAACTCGGGGACAGATAAGGCAAAGCGCAGGCTCGCGGAGCTTAAAGAAGAGCAGAAAACGGCAGAGGAGGCATACCATGAAGTGCAGAGACATTATACGGATTCTTGAGGAGCTGGCGCCCAGAGCCTACGCCTGCGACTGGGACAATCCCGGTCTGCTCGCGGGGCGCGGGGACAAGGAGGTGGAGACGATCCTGACGGCGGTGGACGCCACGGATGAGGTGATCCGCCTGGCGGAGGAGATAGGGGCAGATCTGATCGTCACCCACCATCCCCTGATCTTTAAGCCGGTGAAGCAGATCAACGACGGAAATTTTATCGGCCGCCGTCTGCTGACCCTGATCGGAAAGGATATTTCCTGCTACGCCATGCACACCAATTTTGACATTGCCCCCGGCTGCATGGCCGATCTGGCCGCCGCCCGGCTGGGACTTAAGGACACGGCTCCCCTGGAGGTGACGGGGACGGACTTAAAGAACGGGACGGAGCTGGTGGGCATCGGCAAAGTGGGAAGGCTTTCAGAGCCCATGACGCCGGCGCAGATCGCCCGGCTGGTGAAGGAAAAATTCGGTCTGCCGTTTGTGACGGCCTACGGCCTGGAGGGAAGAGAGGAACCGGTGGAGTACGCCGCCGTCTCTCCCGGCTCCGGCGGCAGCATGATCGCCCCGGCCCTTAAGTCGGTGGCGCCGGTGCTGATCACCGGGGACATCGGCCATCACGAGGGAATCGACGCGGCGGCCCAGGGGCTTGCGGTGATCGACGCCGGCCACTACGGGCTGGAACATATTTTCACAGAGTTTATCGCCGGATATCTGAACGGGCGGCTGGAAGGGCAGGCAACTGCAGTGGCGGCTCCCCTGGATTTCCCGGAGATGGTCTTTTAGGGATGGGAGGTGTCCGGCATGATCCAGATCACTGTGGACAAAGAGACGAGGACCTGGCCTGACGGCGTCCTGTTAAAAGAGGTGGCGGAGGCGTATCAGGACCGGTATGAGGACCGGATCCTGTTAGCCATGGTAAACGGAAAGCTGAGAGAGCTGTCAAAATGCGCCCCGGACGGGGGAACGGTGGTCTTTCTCACCGGGCGCTCGCGGCCGGGGATCCAGACCTATCAGAGAAGCGTCACCCTGCTGTTTATGAAGGCATTTCAGGATGTGGCGGGGGCTGAGGCGCCCTGCAGGGCTTCGGTGGAATTTTCCCTGGGGAACGGGCTTTTTATCCGCCTGCGGGACGGGCAGAAGGCTACAGATGAGCTGGCGGCCCAGGTTGAGGCGCGGATGGGAGAGCTGGTGAGGGAGGCTCTTCCCATTGAAAAACGCAGTATCCACACGGACGAGGCGGTGGAGCTGTTCCGGAAAAACGGGATGAGGGACAAGGAAAAGCTGTTCTGTTATCGCAGAGTGTCCAGGGTAAACGTGTACCGGCTGGGCGGTTACGAAGATTATTACTACGGCTACATGGTCCCGGATACGAGTTATCTTCCTTATTTCGGCCTGATCGCCTATGAGAACGGATTTGTGCTCATGCTGCCGGACGAGGAGTCGCCCAGGCTGGTGCCAGAGTTTAAAGAGGACAGAAAGAAGCTGTTTCAGCTGATGAAAGAGTCGGACGAGTGGGGGAAAATGCTCCGGGTCGGCTGTGTGGGAGAGCTGAACGAGCAGATCACCCGGGGAAACTGCAGGGACCTGGTGCTGATCCAGGAGGCCCTGCAGGAGAAAAAGATCGGTGAGATCGCGGCTGCCATCGCCGGGATGCCGGACCGGAAATTCATCATGATCGCCGGCCCCTCATCGTCGGGGAAGACCACCTTTGCCAGACGGCTGTCCATCCAGCTTATGGCCCAGGGCCTGACGCCCCATCCGGTGAGCGTGGACGACTATTTTGTGGACCGGGAGCACACCCCGAGGGACGAGAACGGAAATTACAATTTTGAGGCGCTGGAGTGCATCGATCTGGAGAAATTCAACGAGGACATGACAAGGCTTTTGTCGGGTGAGACGGTGGAGCTGCCCCGGTTCAACTTTAAGACGGGAAAGCGGGAGTACAAGGGAGACTTTGTCACTGTGGGCCCGCGGGACATTCTGGTGATTGAGGGAATCCACTGCCTGAATGACCGGATGTCGGAGAAACTGCCGTCGGAAAATAAATTCAAGATCTACATCAGCGCCCTGACCCAGTTAAATGTGGATGAGCACAACCGGATCCCCACCACAGACGGCCGCCTGCTGCGGCGGATCGTGCGGGACGCCAGGACCAGGGGCAACAGTGCCCAGGAGACGATCCGCATGTGGCCGTCGGTGCGCCGCGGGGAGGAGGAGAATATTTTCCCCTACCAGGAGGACGCGGACGTGATGTTCAATTCTTCCCTGGTGTACGAGCTGTCGGTGCTCAAGCAATACGCGGAACCCCTTCTGTTTTCCGTCCCCAGAGACAGCGAGGAGTATCTGGAGGCCAGAAGGCTGTTAAAATTCCTGGATTATTTCCTGGGGGTGGACAGCAGCGGAGTGCCGGTGAACTCCCTGATCCGGGAATTTATCGGCGGCAGCTGCTTTAATGTGTAGACAGACGGGGAAAAATATGGTAAACTTATGAAGTTTTGAGTAAGACAGATGGTCGCTGCTGCAGAAACGAAAGGCTGCAGGGGAGGAAAGTCCGGGCTTCACAGGGCAGGATGCCAGATAACGTCTGGTGGAGGCGACTCCAAGGACAGTGCAACAGAAATAAACCGCAGGAACCATTTCCTGTAAGGGTGGAAAGGCAGTGTAAGAGACTACCGCCTTCCTGGTAACAGGGAGGGCACATGTAAACCCCATCCGAAGCAAGGCCGAACAGGGAGCATGGGCGGCCCGTCCGCTTCCGGGTAGGCCGCTGGAACTTGGCGGTGACGCCAGGTCTAGATAGATGACCATCCAACGACATAACCCGGCTTATCGTTTTGCTCATAACTGCGCCGCTTAGAGCTTCTGCTTTAGGCGGCGTTTTGACATGGATCATTCGTTTGATTTGACTGGCAGAGGTGATAGGATATGAGAACAGGTCTGGTGTTGGAAGGCGGAGGCATGAGAGGCATGTACACCGCCGGAGTGCTGGATGTGATGATGGACAGAGAGATCCAGGCGGACGGCATTATCGGAGTGTCGGCCGGCGCTCTCTTTGGAGTGAATTATTTTTCCGGACAGCAGGGCCGGGCGCTCCGCTACAATTTAAAATACGCGGGGGACCGCCGCTATATGGGGCTTTCCGCCCTGATGAAGACCGGCAACATTGTGGGGCGGGAGTTTGCTTTTTACGAGGTCCCCATGAAGCTGGATGTGTTTGACGATGAGGCGTATAAGCGCCGGGGCGGGGATTTCTATGCCGTGGCGACCAATGTGCGCACCGGGGAGGCAGAATATTTAAAGATTGACAGTGTGTTTGAGCAGATGGAGGCTCTGCGGGCCACGTCCGCCATGCCTCTTGTGTCAAAAATGATCCCGTACCAGGGGCAGTATTACCTGGACGGCGGCATCGCCGACAGCATACCAGTGGAGAAGTGCCTGGAGATGGGCTATGACCGGGTGGTGGCGGTGCTCACAAGACCCCTGGAATACAGAAAAAAACCGTTTTCCATGCCGGCAGAGAAGGCCATCCGCAGAAAGTATAAAAACTTTGAAAAGCTCACGGAGCAGATTTTAAACCGGTATGAGAATTACAACCGGCAGGCAGAGCGCACGGCGGAGCTGGAGAGAGAAGGGCGGATCTTTGTGCTGCGCCCGTCGGAGACCATTCATTTAAGCCGGGTGGAGAAGAGAAAGGAAAAACTTCTGGAAATGTACCACTTAGGGGAAGAGGACTGCCGCAGGGAGATGAAGCGTCTGGAAGAATATCTGGGAAAATAGTGTGAGCGGCAGGAAAATGCGGGCAAAAAAGAGGGCGGAAGATCCGAAAAAAAGGAACTTCCGCCCTCGTCCCATGTTCTGAGACGGCTGGCTGCCGTTTATTTTCCGTATTTTTCCTCACAGTAAAGGCAGCGGTAGGTCTTTGTCTTCTCGTCCGCCAGCTTGAAGATGTGGGGCAGCTCCTGCTCAATGGAGGTGATGCACCGCGGGTTTTTGCAGTGGATCACGTTGGTGATGGTCTTGGGCAGCTTCAGGGTCTTCTTCTCCGCGATGGAACCGTTTTTGATGATGTTTACGGTAATGTTGTGGTCGATGTAGCCCAGCACGTCCAGGTCCAGGTTTTCCAGGTCGCCGGCGATCTTGATGATGTCCTTGCGGCCCATTTTATTGCTCTTTGCGTTCTTGATGATGGCCACCTCGCAGTCCAGCTTGTCCAGACCCAGGTGATAGTAGATGTCCAGGCTTCTGCCGGCCTTGATGTGGTCCAGCACGATGCCGTCCGTGATTCCGCTGATGTTTAACATGGTTTTTCCACCTCCAGTAAAGTCATGATCAGGGCCATGCGCACGTATACGCCGTACTGAGCCTGTCTGAAGTAAGCTGCCCGCGGGTCTTTATCCACTTCCACGGAGATCTCATTTACCCGGGGAAGGGGATGGAGCACGTACATGTCCTTTTTGGCCAGCTGCATTTTTTTGTTGTCCAGGATGTAGGAGTCTTTCAGACGGATGTAATCCTCCTCGTTGAAGAATCTCTCCTTCTGCACCCTGGTCATGTAGAGGATATCCAGCTCCGGCATGGCCTCGTCCAGGCTGTCCACCTCCCGGTATTCTACTCCGTGTCTGTCCAGAACGTCCGCGCGGATGTAGTCGGGGATGCGCAGCTCCTGGGGGGAGATGAGCACAAAGCGGATGCCGGCGTAGCGCACAAGGGCCTCAATGAGGGAGTGGACGGTGCGGCCGAATTTCAGATCTCCGCAGAGTCCCACGGTCAGATGGTCCAGCCGTCCGGTGAGGGAGCGGATGGTGAGCAGATCCGTCAGAGTCTGGGTGGGATGCTGGTGTCCGCCGTCGCCGGCGTTGATCACCGGGATGGAAGAAAACTGGGAAGCCACCAGGGGAGCGCCCTCCTTCGGATGGCGCATGGCGCAGATATCGGCGTAGCAGGAGATGATGCGGATGGTGTCGGCCACGCTCTCTCCTTTGGCGGCGGAACTGGAGTCGGCAGAGGCAAAGCCCAGCACGCTGCCTCCCAGGTTTAACATGGCGGCTTCAAAGCTCAGGCGGGTCCTGGTGCTGGGCTCGTAAAACAGGGTCGCAAGCTTCTTGCCGTCGCAGACGTGAGCGTATTTTGGAAGATTGTGTTCAATGTCGCCGGCCAGGTCCAGAAGTTTTTCTGTCTCTTCCACGGAGAAGTCCAGCGGATTCAGTAGATGTCTCATAAGTTCCTCCTTTTTTGTGTGTTCAGAAGATCTCAGGCGCCGGCTGCAAAAAAAAACCACCACAGCCACCGGTGACTCAGGGAAAATGAATCAATCGGTGGATTGTGATGGCTCTCTATATGCGGCCGATGTAATCAGAAAACGGTAAACAGCTCTCAGCACCTTAAAAACCTCCTGAAATTTTTTCCATTATAACTCACCCCGCCCCAGATTTCCAGTGTTTTTTTCAAAAAGTTCAGGACGGCGGGAAGAAGATGCGCCGTCCGTAAAAGCCGAAACCCGCCCGTAAGGAAATAGTAAACATTTTTCAGTGAAATTATTAAAGACATTTCCACCGTTTCATAGTATGATAAGGATACAGCGGGAGGTAGGAAACGTGACGGAAACGACAGAAAAAAAAGAATCTCCCATCATTCAGGTAAAAAATCTCTACAAGGTTTACCGGGTGGGAGAGACAAAAGTATTTGCGCTGAACGGCGTCAGCTTTTCCCTGAACAAAGGAGAGTTCTGTGCCGTTGTAGGGCCGTCCGGCTCTGGAAAATCTACTCTGCTCAACATGATGGCAGGTCTGGAGAAGCCGTCCAAGGGCGAGATCATCATAGCCGGAACCCATATAGAGAAGATGACGGAAAAGGAGCTGGTCACGTTCCGGAGGCAGAACGTGGGCTTTATTTTTCAGTCTTACAATCTGATCAAGACCATGAACGCGGTGGAGAATGTGGCCATGCCCCTGAGTTTCCGGGGCGTGCCCAAAAAGATCCGGGTGGAGAAGGCAAAGAAATATCTGAAGCTGGTGGGGCTGGAAAAGCAGATGGACCATATGGCCAACGAGATGTCCGGCGGACAGCAGCAGAGAGTGGGCATCGCCAGGGCCCTGGTGATGGATCCCAGGATCATTTTCGCCGATGAGCCCACGGGAAACCTGGATTCCAAGACCACAATGGATGTGCTGCAGCTGATGAGAAGGATCGTGAGGGAGAGAAAGCAGACTCTGATCATGGTAACCCACGACAACTATCTGGCCGGCTTTGCGGACAAGCAGATCCACATTGTGGACGGAAAGATCCTGAAGATAGAAGAGAAACAGCATGAGGATGAGGAGGAGCAGAATTGAAAAAGTGGAAACGTCTGCTGTTCGGGCTCCTGGCGGCGGTGACTGCGGCGGCAGCCGTGCCTGCGGCGGGGGAAAATACGGCCTGGGCGGCTTATAAAAATATGAATGACAACGAGTTTATCTCCGTGGAGAAGATCACTGCCGCGAAGACGGGAAAGGTGGCCAATATCACCTTCAAATTTACCAATACCAGCGACTACGACCTGGAGAACGTGAAGGTGGGATTTTCCAGCTACGACGTGGATTTCCTGGACGATGATGAGACGCTGGAGTCCAATTTCCAGTTTCCCTTTGAGATCACCATGGGAATGTTTGACGAGGAAAACATGAAAGAGCTGGGCACGGTCAAGGCCGGCAAGTCTAAAAACGTCACCCTGTCCGCCCGTGTGCGCCGGGATATCAAGGAAGGATATTACTGCTTTCCTGTGAGAGCCTTCGGCGACAATTTTGACATGGCGGACGAGTATGTGAATATCTGGGTCAGCGTTGCCACCAGCGAAGACGATGATGACGACGAGGAGACGGGAGATCTGGACATGGTGCTGGGCGAAGGGCAGAACACCCCGGACGGCACTTACCCCAATGTGATGAATTTTGATGTGAACATGCGCAATGCCAGCACGTTCACGGCTTACGACGTGGTGGTCAGCCTGGAGATGAGCGAGGATGACACCAAATATCCCTTTGAGATCAATGACGCCAACTATGACCGGCGGTTTGAGAAGGTGGATTCAGGCGAGACAGTGGCTTTAAACTACAGCATGGCCATCCGGGAAGACACCTACAGCGGCTATTATCCCATCAAGGCCATCATCAAATACCGAGACAATTCCACCCACACCGGGGAATACCTGCAGATCGAGCGGACGTTCTACGTGCGCATCCACAACAAGGAAGAGGAGGATGATCTGGGAGAGTTCAACGAAAATGACCGGACCCAGGCCAGGATTATTGTGGACAGCTTTGAGACGATACCGGCTGAGATCATTGCCGGGGATGAGTTTGAGCTGGTGCTGCGGATGAAAAATGCTTCCTCCGGCATTCCTGCCAGCAACATTCTCTTCTCCCTGGAGTCGGAAAAGGCGGACGACAGCGCCGTGTTTACCACGGAGACAGGCGCCTCCTCCTACACAGTCAATTCCCTGGGAGCAGGTGAGGTGACGGAGCTGCGGGTGAAGATGAAGTCCAGGGCAGGGGTGGACCAGAGATCCTATTCTCTGACCATCAACGAGACGTACGACAGCCCGGAGTATAAAAATGCCGCCAACAAGGTGGTGATCGACATTCCGGTCAGACAGATTCCCAGGCTCAGCGTGGGAACCATCGACGTGATGCCGGAGAGCATTACGGTGGGCGGGGAGACGAACGTGATGTTTCCGGTGAACAACACGGGAAAAGTGACTCTCTACAATGTGACAGCCAGCTTTGCGGGAGATTCCATTGTGCCCTCGGATTCCTATGTGGGAAATATTGAGCCGGGGCAGACGGGAAACGTGGACGCCATGGTGAAGGGAGCAGCTCCCACCATGGACGACGGAAAGATCCAGATCACCATTTCCTATGAAGATGAAAACGGGGAAGTTTCCACGGTGGACAAGGAGATGAGCCTGTTTGTCACGGAAGATGTCCCTATGGACTACGGAGATATGGACGTGGGAAACACGACGGATGTGGAGACAGACCAGGGCTTTTTTGCCAGCCATAAGACAGGGATTTTCCTGGCGGCAGCGGTGATTGCCGGCGGCGGCGCGGGAATCGTCCTGTTCCGGAAACACAAAAAGAAGAAACAGCAGCAGGCAGAGGAAGAGGCGGTAGACGATGAGATTTCCTGACCTTCTGGCCATGAGCGTCAATAATTTAAGGCGGAGAAAACTGCGGACGGCCCTGACTGTGCTGGGAGTGATCGTGGGAACGGCTTCCATTGTGGTGATGGTGTCCTTAGGAATCGGCATGAGCGAGATGCAGATGGAACTTATGGAGTCCTACGGCAGCATGACGGCCATCAATGTGTACTGTGACACCTACTCCCAGCCGGAAGGCGGGGCGGAGCCCGTTTACATGACAGACGAGACAATCGAGCAGATCCGCCGCATGGACCACGTGGAGGGCGTTTCCCCCATTCTAAACGTGAGCGTGGTTATGCGCCAGGGGCAGTACACGGCCACCTATGTGAATCTCATGGGAGTGACGGAGGATTACATGAAGCAGATCACCGTGGGAGAAGGGGATTACCCGAAGATGGACGGCAGCCAGGTGGAGCTTTTGTTCGGCAACATGGTGATCCAGGATTTTTCTACCGGGCGCCAGGGCAGCAGCTACTACGAGACGGGAGAACTGCCGGATGTGGATCTGCTGGGCCAGCCCATGTTTGTGATCTATGATGTGGACGCTTACTATCAGTCCATGAACAGCGGTTCTTCCGGGAGCGGCGGGGACGGGACCACACCGGTGAAGCCGCCGAAGAAGTACCTGGTTCCGGTCTCCGGCATTGTGGCCGGCGGCACGGACGACTACAACCAGTATTCCTGGGGAGTGTACACCGACCTGGAGGCGTTAAAGACTCAGCTGAAGCAGGTGTTTAAGAAAAATCCCATTCCCGGGCAGCCGGTCAATAAAAAGGGCAAGCCCTACAATTATTTTATTTACAGCAACGCGGAAGTGTACGTGGATGACATGGACCACGTAAAGGAGGTCCAGACAGCCATCAGCGATATGGGATTCCAGGCCAGCAGCAATTCTGACTGGTTGGAACAGAACCAGAAGCAGTCTCAGATGACCCAGATGGTGCTGGGCGGCATCGGAGCCGTCTCCCTGTTTGTGGCGGCCATCGGCATTGCCAACACCATGATGATGTCCATCTATGAGCGGACGAAGGAGATCGGCGTGATGAAGGTGCTGGGCTGCGACATGGGCGACATCCGCAACATGTTCCTCATGGAGTCTGGATTTATCGGGCTGATGGGAGGTGTGGCCGGCCTGGCTTTAAGCTACGGGCTGTCCTATCTGATGAATCATCTGCCTGCGGTGAACCAGATGGTCATGGGCGGGATGGAAGGCGATATTTCCAGGATCCCGCTGTGGCTGGCCGGCTCCGCCCTGGTGTTTGCCGTGGTGGTGGGCATGGCGGCCGGATTTTTCCCGGCGGTGCGGGCCATGAAGCTCTCGCCCCTGGCGGCTATTCGGAATGAGTAGAATTATCCGGGCAGAGCAGCGGCGAAATTTGTTGTTTTTGCAAAAATACTTGCAATTTTTAAATTCATAGGCTAATATGAAATCAGGACGTGCAACTGACGGACAGTGGGTGAACCACAGGGAGCACGGGGAAGCAGATATGTCGACCGTCTGGGCAGCTTACGGGAAAACCGCAGGCTGTTCAGGCGGTTTTTCTGTTGGGAGAAAATCCGGCAGTCAGCCGGAAGGCGCCGGCAGGGCGCCAGGCAGGGAAGAAAGATCTGGCATCGGAGCCGGCGAGGAAAGAAAAGGCCCGGCATCGGAGCTGGACTGAGAAACCCGAAAACTGCCGGCGAGGAAAGAGACAAGGAGGAAGAATATGAAGATCGTATCAATGGAACAGGAGCTTAAATCCAACGCCTATCCCGGGAGAGGCATTGTAATAGGAAAAACTCCCGACGGGACGAAGGCGGCAGCCGCCTATTTCATCATGGGAAGAAGTGAAAACAGCCGCAACCGGGTATTTGTGGAGGATGGGGACGGGATCCGCACCCAGGCATTTGACCCGGCGAAGCTGACGGATCCCAGCCTGATCATCTATGCCCCGGTGCGGGTGCTGGGAAACAAGACCATTGTCACCAACGGAGATCAGACGGACACCATCTACCAGGGAATGGACCGGCAGCTCACCTTTGAGCAGTCTTTGAGAAGCCGGGAATTCGAGCCGGACGGCCCCAACTACACCCCCAGGATTTCCGGGATCCTGCACATTGAAAATGGAAATTACAACTTCGCCATGTCCATCTTAAAGAGCAATAACGGAAATCCGGACAGCTGCTGCCGTTTTACCTACGCCTATGAGAAACCCCTTTGCGGGGAAGGCCGGTTCATCCACACCTACATGCACGACGGGGATCCCCTTCCCAGCTTTGAAGGAGAGCCGAAGCGGGTGGAGATCCCGGGCAGCATTGACGCCTTCACGGAGCTTTTGTGGAACAGCCTGAATGAGGACAACAAGGTATCTCTGTTTGTGCGCTATATCGACATTGCCACAGGAACCTGGGAAACAAGAATTGTAAATAAAAATCAGTAAGGAGAGAGTGCGATGAAAGAATTAGAACTGAAGTATGGCTGCAACCCCAATCAGAAACCTTCCAGAATCTATATGGAAGGGGACAGAGGGCTTCCCATCCAGGTGCTCTGCGGAAAGCCGGGATACATCAATTTCCTGGATGCCTTCAACGGCTGGCAGCTGGTAAGGGAATTGAAAGAGGCCACCGGACTTCCTGCCGCCGCTTCTTTTAAGCATGTGTCTCCGGCGGGAGCTGCCGTGGGACTGCCTCTGGATGATACCTTGAGGAAGATCTACTGGGTGGATGACATGGGAGAGCTGTCTCCCTTAGCCTGCGCCTACGCCAGAGCAAGAGGCGCCGACCGGATGTCTTCCTTCGGCGATTTCATCGCTCTCTCTGACGTGTGCGATGTGGACACGGCAAAGATCATCAAGAGAGAGGTTTCTGACGGCGTGATCGCTCCGGGATACGAGCCGGAGGCCCTGGAGATCTTAAAATCCAAGAAAAAAGGAAACTACAACGTGATCCAGATGGATCCGGAGTACGTTCCAGATCCGGTGGAGAGAAAGCAGGTGTTCGGCATCACTTTTGAGCAGGGCAGAAACAACCTGAAGATCGACCGGGAGCTGCTCTCCAATGTGGTGACGAAGAACAAAGAGATTCCGGACTCTGCAAAGATCGACCTGATGATCGCCCTCATCACTCTGAAATACACCCAGTCCAACTCTGTCTGCTACGTAAAGGGCGGACAGGCCATCGGCATCGGAGCAGGACAGCAGTCCAGAGTCCACTGCACCAGACTGGCCGGGCAGAAGGCGGACAACTGGTTCCTGCGCCAGGCTCCCCAGGTGCTGAGCCTTCCGTTTGTGGACGGCATCAAGCGGGCGGACAGGGACAACGCCATCGACGTGTACATCGGCGAGGACTACATGGACGTGCTGGCGGACGGACGCTGGGAGAGCGTCTTTAAGGTGAAGCCGCCGGTGTTCACAAAGGAAGAAAAGAGGGCCTGGCTGGATCAGATGCAGGATGTGGCCCTGGGCTCTGACGCCTTCTTCCCCTTCGGCGACAACATTGACCGTGCCTACAAGAGCGGCGTAAAATATGTGGCGGAGCCGGGCGGTTCCGTGCGGGATGACAATGTGATCGCCGCCTGCGACCAGTACGGCATGGCCATGGCCTTTACGGGGATCCGCCTGTTCCATCACTGATGGGGGACAGAAGTGCCTGACGGGCCGGAATGCCTGATGGTTCGGAGTGCCTGACGGGCCGGAATGCCTGGAGGACCGGAGTGCCTGATGGTCCCGGAAGTGCCTGGCAGCCTGAAATCTGAAAACGGAACAGCGGCTGGAAATCAGCCTGGAAGAGCCTGCGGAAAACGCGTGTCTATTGCGTTTTCCGCAGGCTTTTTTCGGCTGATTTTTGGAAGGAAAGACCAATACTGACGCGGCCGCGCTCCGGCACGGGTACGGGCCCAGGCCCGGATATATTTCCATGTATGGAAAAAAATACAAAGAATCGGGGGAAAGGAGTTGACAGTCTCTTCTGAATATTTTATAATGCTACCATATTAGCAGACTAAAGTGAATGGCAAGATGAGTGAGACGGAGGTTGGAAGATGAGGAGAACAGGCGTTGGATTATCTTTGATGGCAGCGGCATTTCTTGCCGGGGCTGCCCTGACCGGCTGTTCTGTGCTGGGAACGGTGGAAGCTCCCGTGGGCGGAGAGGCGGACATCCTGGCGCTTGCGTCCGGAGAGACGGAAGAGGAATCGAAGGATGACGGGACCAGCCGGCTGGAGGAGATCAAAGAGAGAGGGTACCTGACGGTGGCCACGGAGCCGTATTTTGCTCCCAACGAATTTATTGATCCTTCCAAATCGGGGGACGAACGGTATGTGGGAGCGGACATTGAACTGGCCCATTATATCGCGGATCATCTGGGCGTGGAATGCCGGATCATCCCCCTGGACTTCACCGCCGTCTTGAGCAGCGTCTCAGAGGGAAAGTACGATATGGCGATCTCAGCCCTGGCCTACACGCCGGCAAGGGCGCAGGCCATGGAGCTCTCCAACGGATATTACTACGATGAGGAGACGGTCTGGTACGGACTTCTGGTGAGAGATGAGGATCTGGAGGACATTCAGAGCGCCGACGATCTGGGCGATAAGACCGTTGTAGTTCAGAGCGGATCCCTTCAGGAGGTATTTGCTCAGGAACAGATCCCGGCTTACGGAGAGCTAAAGCTCGTATCCTCCACCAGCGACGGTTTTCTCATGGTTCAGGAGAATAAAGCGGATGCCTGTGTGACGGCGGCGGCCACCGCAGAGCTGTATCTGGAGGCGAACCCCAGCTGCGGCATGAGCATGGTGCCGGATTTCCGCTTTACGTTGGATGAATCCACCCAGGGAACCAGGATCGGCATGAAAAAGGGAGAGACGGAGCTTCGCGACGCAGTCAATGAGATCATAGATGAGATGACAGAAGAAGGACTTTACAAACAGTGGTATCAGGAATATTCCGATTATGCGGCAAGCCTGGGAATCAATTAAGGGAGGCACGGCAATGATTGAGACGATTATAAAAATTCTGGAAAAATATGGATATGTGTACGCGCAGGGATTAGCAGGCACCCTCTGCCTGGCTGGAATCACCATTGTGGCGGGAACAGCAGTGGGAACGGCGCTGGCCCTTATGCGGATGTCGAAAGTAGGGCCGTTTGAGTGGTTTGTAAAAGGGTATGTGTGGGTGCTGCGGGGCACGCCCATTCTGCTGCAGCTGTATTTCTTCTGGATTCTGCTGCCCAGAGTCCTTCCCTTTGAGATTCCGGATGTGGCCTGCATCATCATCGCCCTCATCGTCAATTCCGGCGCCTACGTGGCGGAGATCATCCGCGCCGGCGTTCAGGCGGTGGATTCCGGGCAGATGGAGGCGGCCAGAAGCTTGGGGCTTACCGGCAGCCAGGCCATGTTTAAGGTAGTTCTTCCCCAGGCGGTGCGGAACATTCTTCCCGCCCTGGGAAATGAGTTTGTGAACATGATCAAGCAGGTGTCTTTAGCTTCCGTGTTCTTTATCAATGAGCTGACCACTTCCTACAAGACGGTTCTGGCAGCTACCTATATCCCCATTGAGTCCATCATCATCGCCGGGCTGATCTACCTTCTGGTAACCACAGTTCTGTCCCAGGCAGTGAACATGATGGAGTGGAGAATGCGCCTGGCAGAGGGCTGATGAAACGCGCCTTGCCCGGGACAGAGGAAACGGGTCCGGGCGGAAGGCGGATGAAAGGAGATTATCCATGAACGACAGAGAATGGGTGGAGCAGTTTATTGACGGAAATCAGGATAAATATATCCGGGCCAACGATGAGATCTGGGGCTTTGCGGAGCTGGCCTTCCACGAGGACAGATCGGCCGCAATGCTGGAAAAGATGCTTTCGGAGGAAGGTTTTCAGGTGGAGACGGGAGTGGCCGGAATCCCCACCTGTTTTACAGGAACCTGGAGCCAGGGCAGCGGAAAGCCGGTGATGGGAATCCTGGGAGAATATGACGCCCTGGCGGGCCTGAGCCAGGAACCGGGAGTGGCTGAAAAGAAGGAGCGCACCCCGGGAGGAAGCGGCCATGGCTGCGGTCACTGCGCCCTGGGAACGGGAGCTTTAGCGGCCGCCGTCGCGGTGAAGGAATATCTGAGAGAGACGGGAAAGGACGGCACCATCATTTATTTCGGATGTCCCGCGGAAGAGGGAGCCGGCTCCAAGCAGTTCATGGCCAGGGCGGGCGTGTTCGACGGCGTAGATTTTGTATACACCTGGCATCCGGCCACAGTAAATGAGGTGGAAGCAGTTCATTCTAACGCCATCATGGGAGCCAATTTCCGGTTTAAGGGGATTTCCTCCCACGCCGGCTCTACGCCGTACCTGGGCCGGAGCGCCCTGGACGCCTGCGAGCTTATGGGAGTGGGCTGCAATTACTTGAGAGAGCACGTAATTCCGGAGGCGCGGATCCACTACGCCTACATTGACACCGGCGGGACGGCCCCCAACGTGGTGCAGGATCACGCCTGCGTCCGTTATGAGGTGCGGGCTCCCTATGTGAGCCAGGTGAAGGAGCTGTTCGCCCGGGTGAAGGAGGTGGCCAGAGGAGCGGCCATCATGACAGGCACCTCCATGGAATGTGAGCTGGCCATGGCGTTTACGGAGTATATCCCCAACAATGCCCTGGCATCTGTGGCGGACGAGTGTCTGGCGGAGATCGGCGCGCCGAAGTGGAGCGAGGAGGATTACCGGCTGGCAAAGAGCTTTCTGGATACCTATAACGATGAGACGAAGGCCAGGATCCGAAATATGATTGAGGAGCTTTACGGGGAAGACCGGGCGGAGGAGATCTGGAACCGTCCTCTGGACAGCGAGGTCCATCCATATGACCCGAAAAAGATTGTCCTTCAGGCAGGCTCAACAGATGTGGGAGATGTGGGATATGCCGTTCCCACCTTAAATATCCATGTGGCTACAGCCTGTGTGGGAAATGTGGGCCACACCTGGCAGATGACGGCTCAGTCCTGCAGTCCTCTGGCACATAAAGGGCTTCTCACCGCGGCGAAGGTGATGGCTCTGTCCTGCATCCGGACCATGGATCGGCCGGATGTGATCGAGAAGGCGAAGGCAGAGGTGGCGAAGAGAAACGGCGGGCGGTACGAATGTCCCCTTCCGGATTCGGTGCAGCCCCCGCTGGAGACGTACTGACAGTTTAATGAGAGATGATAAAAGCGATCTAAAAAGCGATATCTGGTTTTGAGGCCGGGTATTGCTTTTTTGTATCTCCGCGGGGATCCTGCTGCGGCAAGGGCGGGTTCCCCATGGCGGTCCGGTATGATATAATGGAAGAAGGGCAGTCCGATGGAAGAAAGGCAGTCCGATGGTTTTCGATGGAAGAGAAGAGGATGAGAATATGAAGGAGAGAAAAAAGCCGGGGGTATTGAGGGCAGTCAGCATTCGCGCCGGTGTATGGGTGTCTGCGCTGTGGCTGCTGTGCATGGGATGTTTTACTTATGGCACGGCGCAGTATGTATTTCTGGAGCTGAGGGATAAGGGACTTGGGTTTTCGGAGTATGCGGGGAGAAAGCTGGATTATTATTCCGGTCAGGAAGTTCTGTCAGAGAAAAGGAGAGAGCCCGGCATCATGGAATATGCCATGCGGGATGCCATGGCTCTCTCCGGAGTGGGGGTGAGAGCTCCCTATTCTGCGGACCGGTCCGGCGAAAATATTCTGTCTGGTCTGTACAGGGATACTTTTCAGGCCTGCCAGACAGCAGTGATGTTTCTTGACCGGGAAGGAAATGTGATCTGCCAGAGCGGCGATTACGTATATTTTCCCTATGTCACCGAAGAAACCTGGGAAGCCGGCAGGGAGAACGGCGGGGGAGACGGGTATGGCTGGATCGACCTCAGCGACGGGGCAGATGAACGGTTTGATTTCCTGCGGGCCGGATACCAGGGCAATGCCGTGCTGTATGATCACATGGCCTATCGTCTGACCGGATATTTTGACGGTTCCAGGTTTGAGCCGCTGGCATTTGCCTTCGCTGACCGGGATACGTATGCGGAGGCTCTGGCAGCCGCCGAAGACCGGACTGCAGGGCCGGCCCTCAGTGGTCTGTCAAAATCAGAAAACAGTCTCAGCGCCCTTGACCGGGCAGGACTTCTCGAATGGAAGATTCCATATGATCACACCTTTCAGGCAGAACCGGGGCAGGAGCTGACCACGATCTATGCACTCTACCCCAGAATGAGTATTTACGAAAAGGGCGGTACGGTTCGTTATCAGGGGAAAGAGTACGAGAATCTGTCCGCGCTTTTAGAGAGTGTGAAAAGCCGCTTTGACAGTGATCAGTCCGGCTCCCTGGAGGAGGCGTCCCAGTTTGACCTCTGGAATATGATCGTATTTTCTCAGGTCCGGTATCAGGATGCCGCGGACTATGACGGAAGTTTGGGAGAACCGTTCCCGGAAGCTGATGTTACGGTGGTGACAGCCGTCCAAGCGAGCCCAATCCGCATAGCCATGGCATTCCTTCGGGATATCTATGGGTTTACCGGAGCGTTCGTGCTCCTGGGATTTCTGGCTTTTCGCAGAAGCGTGAAAAAACATCTGGCAAAGCCGCTGGGAGAGATCAATCAGGGCATGGCAGACGGCTGGGTCCGCCTGGAAACTTTCCTGGAAAAGAAGCCCCGGTGGCGGGAGATCCGGGAGCTGAGCGGGCACTATGAGAAGAACCGGGACCGTCTGCAGATGTATAAAGACGAAATTTCCCGTCTTAACAGGGAGTTAAGATCGGCAGAGACAGAGAAAAAGAATGACCGGCAGTAAGAACCGGGGCCGTATTTTGTTATCCCGTCACAGTTCCTCCAGGGCGTTGCGGATGTCGCCGTCCGGCACTTTCATGGGATAATGTCCGTCAAAGCAGGCACGGCAGAGGGGAAGTCCCTCTGTCATGTCAGACAGATCTTCCATGGAAAGGTAGGCCAGGGAGTCGGCTCCGATCAGGCTGCGGACTGCCTCCACCGAATGGTCGGAGGCGATGAGCTGCCGATTGGAGGGAACGTCGGTTCCGAAGTAGCAGGGGTGGAGGAAGGGCGGAGAGGAGATCCGCACATGGACTTCCTTCGCTCCGGCCTTCCGGAGCATTTTTATCAGGGCAGACATGGTGGTGCCGCGGACAATGGAGTCATCCACCAGCACGATCCGCCTGCCGCGGACCACCGGCTCCAGCACGCTTAATTTCATCTGTACGGCGCTCTGGCGCTCTTCCGGGGTAGGTTTGATAAACGTGCGGCCCACATAGCTGTTTTTGTGAAAAGCCAGGGCAAAGGGGATGCCGGAGGCTTTGGAGAAGCCGGCGGCGGCCGTCAGGCCGGAGTCGGGGACGCCGGCCACCAGATCTGCCTGTACGGGACAGGAACGGGCCAGGGCGGCTCCGCTTTTAAAGCGGGCGCTGTAGACGGAGACGCCGTCGATGACGCTGTCCAAGCGGGCAAAGTAAATGTATTCAAATACGCAGTGGGACGTCCGGGCCTGGGGAAGTTCCACATAGTCGGAGAAAATGCCGTCCGCAGTGACGGTGACGATCTCTCCCGGGCGGATGTCCCGGACAAATTCTGCCCCGATGGAAGAGAGGGCGCAGCTTTCCGAGGCGAGGATCCAGGCAGAGTCCTTTTTTCCCAGACAGAGAGGCTTTAATCCGTAGGGATCCCGGACTCCGATCAGTTTCCGAGGGCTGGTGATTACAAGGGCATATCCCCCTTCCAGGCGGAGGGCAGTCTGCTTGACTGCCTCCTCCACAGATGCGCAGCGGACGCGCTCTCTGGCGATGCCGTAGGCGATCACCTCCGAATCGATGGTGGTGTGAAAGAGGGCACCGGTGTATTCCTGCTCCCGGCGAAGTTCGGCGGCGTTGATCAGATTGCCGTTGTGGGCCAGGGAGAGAGTTCCCTTGACGTAATTGAGAACCAGGGGCTGGGCGTTTTCCACGGTGGTGGATCCGGCGGTGGAGTAGCG
>DWWL01000055.1 GCA_019119775.1 Candidatus Lachnoclostridium pullistercoris
CCTTCTGCAGGGCCTTATAGGCTTCGGTGAAGGTGACGTCGATCTCAGACTGGATATCTTTGGCCTGGTCGATGAGCTCCATCAGCTCCCTTAAAAGGATGCTGCGCTTTTTGTCCATCAGGCCGTAGCCCTGGGTGGCCAGAGCCAGAGAGTTTTTTGCCAGGATCAAATTTCCTTTTGTGGGAAATGTATTTGGATTCATGAAAATTCCTCCTGTTCAAACAATTCCGGCAGGTTTTTCGCCCGCCGGAAAGGGATGTCAGCGTTCCTGGGCCTCCGGCGCCTGCCCTGCGGGAGCGTAGAATTCGTCCAGGATCTTCGTGTCGATCCGGTCCAGTTCCTCCCTGGGCAGCATTCTGAGAAGCTCCCAGCCGATGTTTAACGTGTCGATGATCGTCCGGTTCTCGTGGGGATCCTGGCCGATAAAGCGCTCCTCAAAGGCTTTTCCGAATTCCAGATATTTTTTGTCGATGGGCGACAGCTCATCCTCGCCGATGACGGAGGCCAGAGCTCTGGCGTCTCCTACTTTGGCGTAGCAGGAGAAAAGCTGATTGGCCACGTCCTGATGGTCTTTTCTGGTAAAGCCTTCGCCGATGCCGTCCTTCATCAGACGGGACAGGCTGGGAAGGACGTTGATGGGCGGGTACACGGACTGCCCCTGAAGGGTGCGGTCCAGCACGATCTGCCCCTCGGTGATGTAGCCGGTCAGGTCCGGAATGGGGTGGGTGATGTCGTCGTTGGGCATGGTGAGAATGGGGATCTGGGTCACAGAACCATTCTTGCCGGCCACGATGCCGGCCCGTTCATAGATGGCTGCCAGCTCGCTGTAAAGGTAGCCGGGATAGCCTTTTCTGGACGGGATCTCGCCCTTGGATGAGGAGACCTCACGCATGGCCTCTGCAAAGGAGGTCATGTCCGTCAGAATGACCAGAATGTGCATTTCCTTCTCAAAAGCCAGGTATTCCGCCAGGGTCAGAGCCACTTTCGGGGTGATCAGACGCTCTACCACCGGGTCGTTTGCCAGGTTGATGAACATGGCCACGTGGTCGGACACGCCGCTCTCCTCGAACGTGCGGCGGAAGAAGTCGGCCACGTCGTATTTTACGCCCATGGCGGCAAATACGATGGCGAATTTTTCGCTGGAATCGTCTCCCAGGGACGCCTGCTGGACGATCTGGGCAGCCAGCTGGTCGTGGGGAAGGCCGTTTCCGGAGAAGATCGGCAGCTTCTGGCCGCGGATTAAGGTGGTCAGTCCGTCAATGGCGGAGATTCCGGTGCGGATATAGTTTCTGGGGTACTCC
The DNA here is from genome assembly GCA_019119775.1 of Candidatus Lachnoclostridium pullistercoris. GTDB lineage: Bacteria > Bacillota > Clostridia > Lachnospirales > Lachnospiraceae > Lachnoclostridium_A > Lachnoclostridium_A pullistercoris. The sequence continues at coordinate 1,302 of DWWL01000055.1, forward strand.
CTGCGGACGGGGTTTAACGGTTTTCCGTTTACGTCCAGGGTCATGTCGGCCTCAATGTCTCCCAGGCCGTCGATGGGGACGCCGATGCCGTTGAACGTGCGGCCCAGCATGTCCTCGGACACGCCGATTTCCATGGGATGTCCCGTCAGCCTGGTGTGGGTGTTGCGCAGGGCCATGCCGTCGGTGCCCTCGTACACCTGGATCACGGCACGGTCGTCGTAGATCTCTATGATGCGGCCGAGACGGGGCTCAGATCCGGCCACCGTCATCTCCACGATCTCGTCATACGCCGCTCCGCGGACGCCTTCCAGCACGGCAAGAGGACCGTTGATCTTGCTCAAGCCTAAATATTCCACTGCCATCACAGGCACCTCCTTTACGCGTTGCGCTCTACGACGTCATCGTAGAACTTGTCGATCATTTTCTTATAGTCGTCAAACATCTCCGGCTTGTCGTTGGGGATGTCGTATTTGATGGCGATCACCTTGTCAAAAATGCTGTCTTCCTTGAGCACGGACATGGGCATTCCCATGGAGATCAGGGCTCTGGACTTCTGGTAGAGGTAGAGGATGATCTCCATCATCTTAAACTGCTTGGACATGGGAACGCAGGTGTCGTCGGCGTGGAAGGCATTCTGCTGGAGAAAGCCCACCCGGATCACTCTGGCGATCTCCAGGATCAGCTTCTGGTCATCCGGCAGAACGTCGCTGCCGATCAGCTTGACGATCTCCAAAAGGCTGCTCTCCTGAGTCAGGATAAACATCAGCCGGTTGCGGTAGTCCACGAACCGTTTGTCCACATGCTCCGTGTACCAGGGCGCCAGGTCCGTCAGGTATTCGGAGTAGCTGGTCAGCCACTGGATGGCCGGGAAATGTCTGGCGTAGGACAGATTTTTGTCCAGTCCCCAGAAACAGCGGACAAACCTCTTGGTGTTCATGGTAACAGGCTCGGAGAAATCGCCTCCCTGGGGAGAGACGGCTCCGATGATGGAGACAGAGCCTTCCGTGCCGTTTAAGTTCTGCATCATGCCGGCCCGCTCGTAGAAAGCGGAGAGGCGGGATGCCAGGTAGGCGGGGAAGCCTTCCTCCGCGGGCATCTCCTCCAGACGGCCGGACAGCTCACGCAGAGCCTCAGCCCAGCGGGAGGTGGAGTCGGCCATGATGGCCACATGATAGCCCATATCCCGGTAGTACTCCGCCAGAGTCAGGCCGGAGTAAAGGCTGGCCTCACGGGCGGCCACAGGCATGTTGGAAGTGTTGGCGATCAGGGTGGTCCGGTCCATCAGAGGATTGCCGGATTTGGGGTCGATCAGTTGGGAAAATTCTTCCAGAACCTGGGTCATCTCGTTTCCGCGCTCGCCGCAGCCGATGTAGATGATAATGTCTGCGTCCGACCATTTGGCGATCTGATGCTGGGTCATGGTCTTGCCCGTTCCGAAACCGCCGGGGATGGCCGCCGTGCCGCCCTTTGCCAGGGGGAACATGGTGTCCAGGATCCTCTGGCCGGTGATCAGGGGCACGGTGGGCGGAAAGCGCTTCGCCGTCGGCCGGGGCACGCGGATGGGCCACTTCTGGGTCATGGTGACAGGCTTTTCCGTGCCGTCGGAAAGCTGCAGAGTGAGAAGCCTGTCGTTTATGGTGTATCTGCCGTCGGGCACCACGTCTATGACGAAGCCTTCCATGTCGGGAGGAATCATCACCTTGTGGACAATGGCCGGAGTCTCAGGCACCTCGGCGATGATGGAGCCAGGGTAGAGATGGTCGCCGGCTTTTACGGTCATGTGGGTGTCCCACAGCTTTTCCGTGTCCAGAGAGCTCACGTTCACGCCTCTGGGAATGTAGGCGCCTCCCGTCTTTGCGATCTCGGAGAGGGGGCGTTCGATGCCGTCAAAAATGTTGTTTAAGATGCCGGGGGCGAGAGTGGCGGAGACGGGAGCTCCCGTGCCTTCCACCGTTTCTCCCGGCCGGATGCCGGTAGTCTCCTCGTACACCTGGATGGTGGTGGAGTCAGAAGAGAGGCCGATGACCTCGCCTACCAGATGGTCCGGTCCGACCGTCACCATCTCGTGCATCTCAAAGCCCACATCCCCCTTTACGTGTACGATGGGGCCGTTGACGCCGTAGATCGTTCCTGTTCTAGTCATGGCCCTGACCTCCTTTTTCTCTCAGATGGAATGAAACATGGCGCTTTGCCTCCTCGATACGGGAGGCAAAGGAGTTGTCGATCAGAATATTTAAGGACGGGATCACCGCGCAGGTGCCGCCGCCGAAGGAATTCTGGTTCAGATGGATCTCCACGCCGGCTCCTTGGTGGAGGGAGATCCGCCGCAGTTTATCCTCGTCTGTGGGGTCCAGGTAGACGATCAGATGCTCGCCTCCGGCCACCTTTTTGGCCGCCTCGATCTGCTTCTCCAATAGACGCTGGTACTCCGCCGTCTCCATAAAAGAAGCCAGGCGGTTGCGCAGCTCCACAAAGAGCATATCCCTCAGTTCTTCCTGCTTTCTGCTCAGCTTCCGGCGGATCTCCAGCTGGTCGATGGCGATTTTTTTGTTGATTTCCCGCTTGATCTTGTCTTTTTCTATCTGGATCCGCATATCTGCCTGGTGTCTGGCGGCCTCTTTATGTTCCTCAAAGGTTTTCTCCAGGCCGGAAGAATAGTCATCCAGGATCTTTGCGCTCCTCGCTCTGGAGTCTTCCATGCAGAATTCCAGGAAATGCTGTAATTTTTCGTCAGTTGTCATATCCGTTCACCTGCCTTCCTATAATTTCAGGCCGATGGCCTCGTTCACGTAATCGGTGATAAAATTGGGCTTGCGGCCGGTTCCGTGGCGGTCCGGGATCTCCACAAACAGAGGTTTTTTGTACTCCAGCTTGAGCTGGTTGACCACCTCGGGAAAATCTCTCCCGAATTTTTCTGTGAGCAGGACGATCCCGATTTCCTTATCGGCCAGAACTTGGCTGAGAGCTGCCTGCAGCTCTTCTTTTTTGTGGACGACCACACCGTCCACCCCCACCAGCCTCATACCGGTGTAGGTGTCGATATTGTCGCTGATCAGATACATTTTCATATTACAGCTGACCTAAGATCATGAAGGAGATGATCAGACCGTAAAGACACACACCTTCGGCAAGTCCTACGAAGATGAGGGATTTACCAAGAATAGAGGAATCCTCGCTGATGGCGCCTAAGGCTGCGGACGCGGCCGCGGACACGGCGATGCCGCCGCCCACGCAGGAGAGGCCGGTGGAAAGGGCCGCTGCCAGGTAGCCGAAGCCGGTGGCGGAGGAAGAGGCGGCAGAAGCAGCCTCCTCTGCGGCGTAAGCGTTTCCGGAGAACATGAGCACGGCGGACACGGCCATGACGCCGAAGAACAGGACGATGTTGCAGGCCAGGGCTTTCTTATAGCGTCCCTTTGACTTTTCGCCCAGGGCGAAGGCTCCGAAGGGAACCGCGATGCTAAGGATCAGTGCAGCTGCCAGTGTGATTTTTACTAATAAAGACATAATATGAATTCTCCTCTCTATCCGTTTTTGAGATTTTCCGATTTTATGTTAAGCCCTGGCGTTGCCGTAAGGCTTGAATGCTCTTCCGCTTCCTCTGTAGAAACGGCTGAACAGCTCGTAATATTCCAGACGGAGCACCTGGATGCCCACGATCAGACCTTCCATGCCGCAGACGAACAGGTTGCCTAAGACCACCACGATCCAGTTGGGATCTCCGGCCTCAGCGTCCGCCAGCATGAGCACCACTTCCATCATGGCTGCGTGGCTGACGGCGAACGCGCCCACACGGACAAAGGACAGGGTGTTGGAAAAATAGCTGAGCAGCACTTCAAACAGCTCAAAGAAGCCCTGGATGAAAAACATGGCCTTTCCGCCGGGAGCCGCCGTCTTTGCCTTCTTCTCCAGAAAAGCGGTCAGCGGTTCCTTGAAGAACATGAGAATGAGCGGCAGGCCGAACATCACTGCCAGCACGGCGGCGGCAGGAACGGGGCGGCCGGTCATGAACAGCACGATGGTCAGCACCATGCTGCCGTAAAAGACCAGTCCGGCGGCGCCGTTGGTGTCAAACCAGATCTTTTCCGTATCTTTTTCCCGCACACTGTTGATGATGTTGAGCACCATGGTCAGCAGGATGATCCCCATGCCGATGGCGATGGCCACCACGAATACAGTGTTCAGCCTTCCGATGAAGGGCAGCTCCATCATGGCGTCCGCCGGGCGGAGCCAGAGCGGTTCGATGATGTCCTCAAATCCGAAGATGCTGCCGAACAGGAACCCGAATATGGTGGAGAAGAAGCCGCAGCAGGAGATGATGGCTGCCAGGTTCAGCTTTTTGGCCCGGTACAGCAGGAAACCGCCGATCAGAAGGCACAGACCCTGTCCCGCGTCTCCGAACATGAATCCGAAGAGGAAGGAGTAGGTCAGACCGATCAGGATGGTGGGATCCAGCTCCTCGTAGGCGGGCAGGCCGTACATCTGGATAAACATCTCAAAAGGCTTGAACAGCTTTGGATTTTTCAGTTTTGTCGGCGGCTTGCTGAGGATGTTGCTGTGATCCTCCTCCACGATCAGGAAGACGTCATCATCGTTTTTGATTTCTTCCCGGAAAGCCTCCGCCTGGTCCTTGGTCATCCAGCCGCACAGGATGTAGAATGTGGAGTGCTTGTTTCTGGTGCAGGCGGCCATTTTCCTCACGTCAAAATTCTTCGCGTAGCGGGAAAGGCGGGCCTCAGCGGCCAGAATAGCGGTCCGGTTGCGCTCCAGACAGCTTTTCTGCTTCAGTTCCAGCGCCTCGATCTGCTTTTTCATCCCCTCGATCTGCTGCTCCAGCGCCTCGCCCGCCTCCATGGGCGTGCCCTCATATTCATCAGGGATGAGGTAGCGCTCAAAGTGCATGGACGTGTAGATGGCGTCGATCTTTTTGGAGATGGACTCCGGGACGAAATAGACGATCCAGACGTAATTTTCATCCTCGCTGCACTTGTAATAGACTGTGTCGATGGTGTCATACACATAATCCGTAAATTTGCGGAAATAATCCTTCGGAATCCGCCCAAACCGGAAACGGATGTATTTAAAATGGAGAATGGCGCTTAAGTTGTAGTTCAGATCAGTAAACGGGGAGATCCGCGCCCGGGATTCCTCCAGAGCGGCCACCCGCTGCACAAGCGTATCCCGCTCTTTGTCACATGCCTCCAGATCGGAGGAGATCCGGGAAACAGTGTCCAGAGCCTCGTCCAGGGAAACATCCGGGAGCTCTCCGGTCTCCCCGCCGTCCTCCTTCAGCGGACGGGCCAGCTCTTCAGCCCGGCTGCACATGTCCTTATAGGGATTTGTCTCTGTAAACGGTCTTAAGTCCTTCACGGACCGCAGCTCCGCCAGGGCATTTTCCAGCTGGATCTCATATTTGGACAGATATTTGTCCACCACCCGGTCAATGTCGGCTTTCGGTCCGGTGATGCTCAAGAATTTCATCTTTTCAATCACTTTCCGTTACCCCCTTTGTTGTCTTTGATAATATAAGAAAGGATCTCACCGGGCTCAATGCCGTAGCGGATACACTCGATGGCGGTGATCAGCCGGTGAATCTCCAGATTCTTAAAATAAAAATAGGAATTCAGGATTGCCGCGGAGTAGGGATGTTTCCGGGCAGTCATGGAGTAGACCCGGTTCATCACCTGCTCATAGAGAGCTTCCAGATCCGGGGAGGTGCGCAGGTCCGCCCGCGCCTGGGAGCCGTAGTAGGTGCCCGCCAGGACAGAGAAAAATTCATCCAGGCTGCCGGTCTCCGCCAGTCTGGTGATCTCGCCCTGCTTCAGCCGGTAGCTGACCGGGATGAGCAGGGTGTAAATGTCTGCCGGCTCCAGATGATAGTACTTTTTGGAGCGGTAGATCCACTGGATATTCAGCATATCCAGCTGGGAGCCGAAACACTGGGTCAGAGTCTTCTGCTCGTCCTTGCTGGTAAATTTATCCTTGATCTTCCATTCCCTCTTAAAATGGAGAAGGTCCAGCTGCATTTCATAGTCAAACAGCGATACGTTTTCCCCTTCCTCCAGCCGGGAAAACAGGGCGTAGTAGGAGGTGCCTTTTAACGCCGCGGTCAGCTCCGGCACGGAGGAGGCAGCAGCCAGCTGCTCCACGTTCAGGCGGGAATGCCTGGAGAAAAATTCCTGGAAGGCGGAGAGGCCCACGAAGCCGTTTTCCGGCTGGGCGATGCCGCGCAGGCAGCGTTTCAGCAGAGATATTTCAAAATTGGAAAAATAAAGGTTCAGAAATTTCCGCGGTTCCGGACCGGAAAAACGATACAGCTTCTCAAAATCCCGGTAGCGGGAGAGAAGGAGCAGCTTTTCCAGATCGGAGCGGTGGATGGTGCTGTCCGCCCCGGAGAGAACCTCCCCGTAGGCCGGCTGGGAACGGAGAAAATCCAGCGCCTCTCCCACGGAAGACAGGGAAGCCAGCTCTTCCAGCTGCTGATCAGAAAGAAAACGGCTTTCCATGGCCCGGACCTTTGTGGTAAGACCGCTGTAGGTCAGGAGATTTCCCATGTTATCACTCCTTTGTCATGGACTTGAACAGCTCTTCCACGTATTTTGTGTGGCGGCTGCGGTAGGTTTCTTCCATCTGCCGGATCGCCTCCTCGGCATCCCGGCGCTGGGCATCCAGCAGCTTTTTCGCATCGGCCTCCATAGACTCCCGCAGTTTTTCTAACTGTCTGGCAGTTTCGGCCTCTATTTCCCTGTCAAAGGCAGCGGTTTTTTCCTCCATCTCCTTGGCATACTCTTTCTTTCGCTCCGCCGCCGCGTCCATGATCGACGCGGCAGAAGCCTCTATCTCAGAGATTTTGCTGATAATATTGTTCATATAGTCCTCCTGCCGCTTACTTATGTTTGTACAAATATCAATACAATCAATTACGCCCTCATCATACTCCCTTTATTGTAAAATTGCTATGGTAAATCATTCACAAAATATTTTGAAAAATACCAAAAATTTAGACAGATTGCCGGCGGAGAGGGCGTCTGACGGACAGAAATGGGGGATCGGAGGCAAAAGAGAAAATGGGACATGTCTGATTTTATGTGAAAAATGCTGAGAAAAAAGGCGCCGGACCGCAGATGGGCCAGGCGCCTTTGAAATGCTTTTATGGAAATGATTTTACTGAGGAGTCAGGTAGCGGAAGGAAACATAGGCTTCCTGGCCCTCAAACATGATCACCGCCCAGGTATCGTCGTAGGCCCGCACAAATTCCACAGGAACATGTGAGCCCAGAACGCCCAGGGACCGGCTGCTGCCGGACGGCTCTGACCGCACGTAAAGCTCCGTGGTGGTGATATAGGTAACGGCGGGGGCGGAAGTCTCCGGCGGAGCCGTGGTCTCTGGAGCGGAAGTCTCCGGCGGAGCTGTGGTCTCCGGAGCGGAAGTCTCCGGCGGGGCCGTGGTCTCCGGAGCGGAGGTTTCCGGCGGAGCCGTGGTCTCCGGAGCAGAGGTTTCCGGCGGGGCTGTAGTCTCCGGAGCAGAGGTTTCCGGTGTCTCTCCGGTTTCCGGAGCAGAAGTCTCTGCCTCAGAAGTTTCTTCCGGAGAGGAGCTTTCCTCTGTTTCCCCGTCAGTCTCATCCGTCTCGGATCCGGCATCGCTCTCAGAGCTTTCTTCTTCCGGAATGTACTCGCCGGAAATGCTCTCTTCTGTCTGTGCCGGAGCTGTCTGCGCGCCGGGATCGTTCCGGTCGGGGCGGAGCCGGCTGATGATGATCAGCAGCAGGATAATGACCGCCACGGGGACGAGAATCTTTAACAGGTCCTCAGCCTGGGGGGCCTTTCTGCGCTGCGCAGGCGCAGATTTCTGCACGGGGGCAGAATAGGTTCCGGCCGGCTGCGCCGGGCGGATATTTCTGGATCCGGCGCTCTGACCGGCACTGCCGGAGAAGGAAGGATCTGTCTCCTTGCTGTGAACATTCTCATTCATGCCGCCGGAGAGGGGAGAATCCTCGTTTTCACTGCCGGAAGAGAGAGAATCTTCGTTTCCGCTGCCGGAGAGGAGGGAAGAGCCTTCATCTTCGCCATCGGAGATGGGAGAAATGTCCTCGCTCTCATGGTCAGAGAGGAAAGATCCTGCCACCTCGCTGTAAACGTCCTCATCCATGCCGTCGGAGAGAGAAACTGCCTTCTCATCATCGGAGAGAGCGGCCTCTGACGCGTCCTCCGTGTCGGGCGCGAAACCATTTTCCGCGCCGTCAGGGAAGGATTCAGCAGAGTCATTTCCGCTGCCGGGCTGAAGACCTTCGTCATATTTATCTCCGCCGTCCGGCTGGAAATCTTCGCCGTAATGTTCCTCTTCACTGAACTGAGAATCAGTTTCATTTTCTTTTGCGCCGCCAAAGAAATCCTCATCGCTCTCGTCAGAGAAGAAATCATCCTCCTCGTCCGGAAGAAAGTCGGGAGCTTCTGCGGCGTCTTCATGGAAAAATTCATCCCCGCTATCAGGTTCATCAGAGAAAAAGTCTTCCTCATCGGAAAAGAAATCATTGTCATCCTCGTCCGCTTCATCAGGAAGAAAGTCTGCCTCATTGGGCTCGTCCGGGAACAGCTCTTCCTCTTCATCCGGGAAAAAGTCCTGGTTTTCCAGCGGGACTTCTTCCGGCTCGGAGGCTGGTTTCTCCTCCTGGGGAGCAGGACGGGAGACGCGTCCGCGAAACAGTCCCTTGATGGCAAAAGGCTTCTTTTTTTCTGCGGGACGGGAAGCGTCAGATACGCTGGAGAGCTCCGGCGCCTCTGTCTTTTCCGCCGCCGGTGTTTCCGGCGCCGGCTGTCTGTCCGGTTCCGGATTCTGCTGAGGAGCAAAAGCAGATGGCGTCCTGTCCTCTATTTTCTGAGAGGACGGCTGTTCCGGAGCGGATGGCGCGGCCTGGGAAATTCCCTGGTTTAAATCGGCTGTCCGGTAAACCCGTGGTGCTGACGGCTGCCAGCTGTCTGTGCGTGGCCGCCCGCTGCCGGACTGCCAGCCGGAGCCGGTCGGCCGGTCTGGGCTGCCGTCGGTTTCCGGCAGATGGATCTGGGGCCAGCCGCTGCCGGCCGCTCTGCTTCGGCTGGATTGAGTCCAGCTGCCGCCTGAAGTTCTGTTCTGGCTGGATTGAGCCCAGCTGCTGCCGGTGGTTCCGTTCTGCTCAGCCTGACTCCAGCCGTTTCCTGCAGTTCTGTTCTCATCAGTCTGAGTCCAGCCGCAGCCTGATGTCCGGGCCGGATCTGCTGAGCCGTTCTGCCCGCCTGCATTCTGCCGCTGGGCCGCATTCTTTTCCCGCTCTGCCGCCTGCTGGGCCGCAGCCGCCTGCTGAGCGGCGGAAGCCCGCGCTGCGATGGCATTCCTGGCTGCCGGCGTATTTCTGGCAGCAGTCCGGGAACCGGCGCGGAGGAAAGGCCGTCTTTTTTTGACTTTGTAAAATTCGTTGGCAAATGTGTATACTTCCTGGCTCAGAAGCTGATGGGCCTGGCTGGCGTCATAGGCGTTGCTGCTGCCCTCGTTCAAGGCTTTTGTGCCGATGATGCGGATTTTATGGTAATGCTCACAGGTGGATTTGGAAATCCAGCGGTCCTTGTAGAGCTCATCAATGATCATCATGGGATCGGTGTCAATGATGCAGGCTTTTTCGGCCAGCCCCCGGAGCATGAGGTTCAGAACCTGGAGTGCTTCTATCATAGAAGCGTTGAACTGCTTCTGGCTGATGAGAGCTTCTACTTTCACCACACCGCGGCGGATCTGTTCCCAGCTGTCCAGGTTGTCGGTGTTTCCCATACTTGTCCTCCTTTGCAGTCAAAATTCATGTATCTATGGGTATTATACTAGACGGAAACGGTTTTTGCACGGAAATTCATAAAAAAGTGCAAGCGGAGCACCTATCCGCCGAAGGTTTTTGATTTAACCGGGAAGAAGTTTCCTGTTAAATAAAAAATGGGGGAATTTCCCCCATTTATGCGGCCGATCCGGCGGGCAGCTGCCGTGCGCGGCATCTCCTTTCATTTAATAATAGGAGTTCATGCCAAGCAGGACAGCGGCGCCGAACAGCAGATAGAAGAGTACTGCCAGCACAATGGTGATGGCCAGCACGATGAGCTGGGCCTTGGCAAAATTGCCTCTCACATGGTTTTTGCCGCTGAATGCCCATACGATCAGCAGGATCAGAGAACCGATGCCGCAGGTAAAGAACCCCAGAACAGAAGGGAGCAGCAGCCAGAGCAGGAAATCCTTCACTTTCGGTTCCGGAACCATAACTTCGCCGTTCTGGTTCATCTGGCTGTACTGATCATAGCCGTTTCCATAATTCATATTGTCCATATCCGTCTTTCTCCTTTGCAGTATTTTCCCTGGAAAGAACAACACCAAGTATGGACATTATTATATCACAAGGGGAAAGTCAGAGCAACAGAGCGGAAGAAATTGCCAGGCGGCGGCAATGTTTTTTCTGCCGGCAGAACTATCAGAATCGAAAAACGGCGAAAACGCAGCATTTATGCGGCTTTGCAAAACAAAAACACCGTCCCCAACGCTCGCCGGCGCCAAAAACAGTGCTTTCAGTGCGCCTTCAGGGACTCGAACCCTGGACAAATAGATTAAGAGTCTACTGCTCTACCAACTGAGCTAAAGGCGCGAACCTTATTTGGTTTTGTTTTTGTGTCTCATCCGTGACACGTCCATAAGTATATATCAAGGTTTTCCAAAAGTCAACACTTTTTTAGAAAAAATTTAAAAAAATTTTTTGGCCGTTTTATAATTCCCCAAAATGCGGCAGACAGCGCCGTTTTCTGCTGCCTGCCGCTCGGACTGTCCGGCCTTTGGATTACATGAGAGCTTTATTTAAAGCGTCGGCGATCACCTGTTTGTTCTGAACGCCGATAGCCTTGTAAAAGACCTCTCCGTCGCGGATGATCAAAAGGGTGGGGATGGACATGATGCCGTACCGCTCAGCGATCTCCGGGCTTAAGTCCACGTTCAGCTTGCCGACTTTCGCCTTTCCGGCAAAATCAGCAGCCAGCTCCTCAACGGTGGGGGCCATCATTTTGCAGGGGCCGCACCAGTCCGCGTAGAAGTCTACCAGCACCGGCTTGTCAGACCGGAGCACATCTGTATCAAAATTCTGAGTTGTAAATACGCATTCCATAAAAATGCCTCCTTATCGTTCTTTTTTTCCGCATTTTCCGCGCCGTCCGCTGTTTAAAATGCGGTCCACCTCTGCAAAACACTTTCTGATCTGCAGTGCCCGGCGGTTGATATCCGGCTTGTCGCAGAAAGAGCAGGACAGTTTCCGGACCACGCGATCCCGCAGTGCCATGGCAATCACCAAACTGCTTTTTATTAGTGTATGCAGCCGGACTGCTTCTATTCTAAACCGTTTTGTTCCGGGATGCAATCAATTTGCAGATAGGTTTGCCCTCAGAGGCAAATTTTGTCTCATATTCGGTCATAACGTTGCCCTCGGCCATTTCGCTGTGGTGAAGGTCGAAGGTGGAGGCCAGGATATCCCAGCCGGCGGCCGGTATGGATTCCAGGGAGTATTCAAAAAGCCCCCGGTTGTCCGTTTTAAATTCCAGGACTCCGTCCGGTTTCAGGATCCTGTCGTAGACCTCCATAAAGACCGGGGAAGTCAGGCGGCGCTTGGCGTGACGGTCCTTGGGCCATGGATCAGAAAAATTCAGATAAATGCGGCTGATCTCGCCGGGAGCAAAATAATCTGCCATTTCCTTTGCGTCGATGCAGAGAAAGAAGATATTGGACAGCTCCAGCTGAGAGCGTTTCTGCAGGGCACGCAGGAGCACGCTGGAATACCGCTCTATGCCGAGATAGTTGACGTCCGGATGGGCGCAGGCCAGATCCATAATAAATTTTCCCTTGCCCATTCCCACCTCGATCTCAATGGGATTGCCGTTGCCGAATACATCCCGCCACCGTCCCCGGTTCTCTTCCGGAGAATGGATGACGAACGGGCTCTCTTCGATCTGCTGTTCCGCGCCCTTGATGTGGCGTAATCTCATATGGGTTTCCTCCTGATTTTTTTGCAAGAAACATTCTATCATCGTAGAATGGCCATTGCAACAGAAGAATTGAAATGTAACAGTTCAGACGGCGGGTAAACAGAGGGGAAAACTGACGTCAAGCTCGCTTGTAAGTAAGTTTTCCCCTCTGTTTACACATCGGATGGACATCCGATGCTTCTTGTCCGGCTTATTGGCCGGGCAAGAAGATG
>DWWL01000056.1 GCA_019119775.1 Candidatus Lachnoclostridium pullistercoris
GATATCATAAATGATATTCCTCCTTAACTACTTTTCTCTCATACTTGCTAAAATCAATCGGTTCTATTCTATACTAAAACACAGGTATTTTCAACACCTTTTTACAAATTTCCCGTCAGGTAGTCCATGGCGAGGGCATATCCTGCCAGTCCCAGCCCTACCACCTGCCCGGTGCACACCGGCGCCGTCACGGACACATGGCGGAACTCTTCCCTTTTGTGCACATTGGAAATATGCACCTCGATCTTCGGCAGCTCGATGGACGCCAGGGCATCCCTGACCGCGTAGCTGTAGTGGGTAAAGGCTCCCGGATTGATAATGATGGCCTCTGTCCCATCGCTGTAGGCCGCCTGGATCCGGTCGATGATCCCGCCCTCGTAATTGCTCTGGAACACTTCCACCCGGTGTCCCTCCGCCTTTCCTTTCTCCTCAAGGCTCTTCACCAGAGTCTCATAGCTTTCCGTGCCGTAGATCCCTTTCTCCCGGATCCCCAGGAAATTGATGTTCGGCCCGTTGATCACCAGTATATTCATTGCTCTTCCTCCATTCTGCGGATCTCCTCCACCAGCTCGTCCACCGTCTTTTCATCTGTGTCCACCAAAATGTGGGCGGCGTCCACATAATAGGCTTCCCTGGCCGCCAGAAGCTCTCTGGCCCGCTTTTCCGGGTCATCTCCCCGCATCATGGGACGGGTGTCATCTCCTTTTAAACGGCTGCACACTGTCTCCGGCCTCAGTTTTAAGTAGACCACCGTCCCGGCCTCACGCAGGAGCCTGCGGTTCTCCTCCCTCAGAGGAAGGCCGCCTCCCACGGAGATCACCGTATTTTCCGTGTGCTCTCTGAGCCTTCTCACCGTCTCCGTCTCCATCCTGCGGAAGGCTTCTTCCCCTTCTTCAGCGAAAATATCGGAGATGGATCTGCCTGCCTCCCTCTCAATGATCTCGTCTGTGTCCATAAACGGCATAGAAAAGCGCCTGGCGTAAGCCTGTCCCACCGTGGTCTTCCCCGCTCCCATAAAGCCAATAAAGATCACGTTGCTCCCTCTTCCCGTCAGCCTTGCCTTCATCTGCCGCCGGATCTCAGCCACCGTCTCCTTGTCCACCCGCACGCCCGGGTTCCACAGCTCATAGGCAGCCACTCCCTGGTAGATCAGCATGGAAAGGCCGTTAAAGGCTCTCCCGCCGGCTTTTCTCACTGCCTTCATAAAAGAAGTCTCAAAGGGCGTGTAGATAATGTCAAATCCCGTATGAATCTTCTGATAGAACGCCTCATCCCCGATCAGGATCTCCTCCGAGCGGGGAGCCATGCCCACGCTGGTGGTCTGAATGCAGAGATAGGATCCGTCCGGGATCTCTCTCCAGGCGTCAAGGGCCATGGGATGAAACAGGTTTCTCCCGAACAGCCTGTTCATCTCCTCCGCCAGCGCCTCTGCCCGGCCGGCGCTGCGGTTCAGCAGATAGACCTCCTTCGCCCCGTGGGCGCCCAGGGTCCAGGCGGCCGCCTTTGCTCCTCCGCCAGCTCCCAGAAGGATGCAGCTCTCTCCCTCAATGGAGATGCCTTCCTCCTCCATGGCCCGCAGAAGGCCGGCGGCATCCGTATTATACCCCCGGTATCCTCCCTCAATGCGCACCAGGGTGTTGACGGCGCCGATGGCCGCCGCCCCCTTGTCGATCTCCTTTAAATAGGGCATCACCTGCTGCTTGTAGGGCACCGTCACGTTCAGGCCGGCCAGGTTGAGGGCGTAGGCCCCCTTTACGGCTTCCTCCACCAGATCCGGCTCCACCTTCAGGGGCACATAGGCAAAATTCACTCCCGTCCTCTCCCCGAAGAAATTCTGCATCATGGGAGAGTAGGAGTGTTCCACCGGATTTGCCATGATACCGCACACTTTCGTCTTCCCGTCTGTCACTGTCTCTTCCTCCTGTCTCTCTCATAAAACCAGAGCACCAGCCGCTCCGGATAACGCTTCAGCACAATCTGAATCTCCTCTTTCGGATTGATGGGATTTACCAGAATGCTGTAAATTCCGGCCCGGTTGGCCCCCCAGACGTCCGTGAACAGCTGATCTCCCACAAACAGCGTCGTCTCCCTGTCCGTCCCCATCAGCTCCATCGCCTTCTCGTAGCCTTTCACCGACGGCTTGCCCGCCTTGAAAATATAGGGGGAGGAAACCTGCCCGGCGAAAGCGGCCACCCGTCTTTCCTTATTGTTCGACAGCAGGCAGGTGGCATATCCCAGCTCCCTGAGGCGGCAGAAGAACTCCTCTGTCTCCTGATCAGCCGGGGCGTCGTGGGGCACCAGCGTATTGTCAATGTCAAAGATCACTCCCCGGAATCCCTGTCTGTGAAGGGCCTTATAGGGGATCTCCCGGGCGGAAGCCGCCCTCTGTCTCGGATAAAAACTCTGGAACATTCTTATTTTTTCAGCAGCTTGCTGATCTCCTCCATAAATGTGTTCACGTCCTTGAACTCCCGGTAAACGGAGGCAAAGCGGACGTAGGCCACCTCGTCTAAGAGCTGGAGCTTCTTCATCACCAGCTCTCCGATGGCTGACGTCTCGATCTCCTTCTCCTCCCGGTTAAAGATCTCCGTCTCGATCTCGTCGATCATGGAGTTGATCTGCTGGGTGGAAACGGGGCGCTTGTGGCAGGAGTGGATGACTCCGGCCTCGATCTTGGCCCGGTCATAGGCTTCCCTGGAATTGTCCTTCTTGATCACCATCAGGGGCATGGTTTCCAGCTTTTCATAAGTAGTAAACCGCTTTCCGCAGCTCTCGCACTGTCTGCGGCGGCGGATAGAACTGTTGTCGTCTGCCGGTCTGGAATCAATCACCTTTGTATCGGCAGCGTTGCAAAATGGGCATTTCACGTATTTTTCCTCCTGAGCTCGGGACGTTTCCCCGTCCCGCATTTTCATTTATTTTACCCTAGCCGCCAAAAATCCGCAAGCCCTTTCCGCCGGCCTTCAGCCGGATTCGGCCGGATATTTCCCGCTTTTCCGTCCCTTTGGATGCAAGTGGGGGCTCTTTCCGGCTCCCGGCTTTACCTTGTCAGGCACAGCAGGCGATTGCCGCCCCGTCCCATTCAGTCCCGGCAGGAGCTCTCCACTTCCCGGCCCTTCACGTCCACCAGGATGATGTCTTCCCCGATCTGGCAGATGCGGTCGAAGGGGATCACATACTCCTTCTCATGTCCCAAAAAGCCGCAGATGCAGCCGGGGCCGGGAACGATGATGGCCAGGACGCAGCCGGTGTGGATGTCAAAATCCACGTCCCCCACATAGCCCATCCGCCTGCAGTCATTCACATTGATGACCTCCTTGCGCTTCAGCTCGCAGATCCTCATTTTCCTTCCCTCCCCGCTCTCCTGCAGTCAGGTTATGCGCCGGGACGCGCTTTCGTGCAGATTTCTGCCCTTTTTTCTGCCGGAGCCGCCCTTTTTCTTGCGCCTTCCCCGGAAAAAATGATAAAATAAAATAAAAAACACCGGCGTCCGGAAAAACCGGTCTCAGCCAGTGGATTCAGAAGGAGGAATGGGTATGAAATGTCCAAAATGCGGACTGCACATAGACGGAGAAAACGGCCGCTGTCCTTTCTGTCAGCCGGGGCCGGAAACGCCGGCGCCGGGAGAAGGCGGCAAAAACTCCCAAAAAAGCTCTCCCATTTTCCTCATCCTGGGACTGGGAGGGGCGGTCCTGGCCGCAGTCACTGCCGTCAGCGTCTGCATTTTTGCCTGGTTCATGATCCTCGTTCCCATGTACACAGACGAAATGCAGTCCCAGGAATATTCTGACACAGAACCTCTCTACGGCCCCTTTGCGCCCGTCACCGTCGCCTCCGGGCCTATATTTTCCCGCGATGGGATTTCCGTGTCCGTCCAGGAACTGATTCCTGACGGGCAGTGGGGGCCGGAGCTGGTCCTTTCCCTCTCCAATGAAAGCGGACGCAGCGCAGCTCTCTCTGTCTCTGCCGTCTCCGTCAACGGGTTTATGAACCCTGTCTATTTTCAGCAGGAGATCCCGGACGGCGGTTCCGTCTCCTCCACACTCTCTTTGGACGGCTGGAGTCTGGACCTCTGCGGCATTTCCGTGCTCCGGGAGATCGAGATCCAGTTTGCCCTCATGGGAGAGGATTCGGCCGCTCCCCTCTGGCAGTCCGATCCCGTTCTCATCTGTACGGAGGGAGCCGATGATTTTCCGGAATCTGAGGAAAGCCCCGCCCGTCTGCTCTTTGAGGAAAACGGAATCCGGGCCTTTCTGCTTCCGATCCCGCCGGATTCCCCGCTCTGGCAGGAGGACGGCCCTCTCATGCTGGTGGAAAACCGCACTGACCGCCCCATCACTTTTCAGGCCGTCCATGTGATGGCTGACGGGGCGAGCACTCCGGCTTCCCTCTATCTCACGATCCTCCCGGGAAAGAAGGCGGTGGAACAGCTCTTTCTGACAGAGCTCTTCCTGAAGGAGGGCAGCCGTGTTTCTGCCGCCTTTGACGTCTTTGACAGCGCCACCGGGGAACGGCTTCTGCAGACAGATCTGCTGAACTTAAATGCCCCGGCGGCAGAGGAAAATCCCTTTGCCTGACCGGGGCCTGCATCTATCTTTCTGTTTCCTGCGCTCCTGAGGCACAGGTTCTCTTGATATCCAGATAGAAGAATATATATGTGCAGTAAATGTAGGGGTACACCCACAAAAATCCAATTCCAAAGCTGCAGACAGCTAAAAGAGCAATTCCAATGAAGGAGAGGGACAGGTAAAAATACCGCCATTTATTTCCTTTCATCAGGCGCACGCTCTCTGCCAGAGATGAGAACACCTTCTTTTCCCGGTCTTCCACCAGAATGTAGATGGTCTGCCCGAAAAACAGGGAGATGACCAGGGAAACTGCGGCGCTCAGGACCTGAAACATGATCTGAGCCCCATAAAGCCACGTCGCCCACGGGTAGAGAGCGCTGACGCTCTGCAGGATTGTTCCCGGAACTCCAAAGATCAGACCGATCAGTTCATAGAGAGCTCCCAGCCCCAGAAATCTCCACCACCTGTTTTTAAAGCCGTAGAGAAGATCGCCCATTCCGAATTTCTGTCCTGTGCAGATGTGATAGAAAAACCGGATCATGCCGGCCATTATGATAAAACCGAGGGCCGCTGCGATCAGGGCCAGGAGGAAAAATGCCGCCAGGCCGCCGAGGATGATCCCCTCTCCGCCTATTCCCATCTCTGCTCCCATCACAATGAAAAACAGCGGAATGAAAAGTCCAATTCCTGCCAGCAGGGCAAGGAGAGCCAGCACGATCTGCATCCCCGCGGAAATCCCGTACTTTCCTGCCAGCGCCTGCCTTGCCATCCGTTTCAGCTCAGATGCCTTTAATTTTCTTTCCATGTCAATATCCTCCCAGCTGTTAGTTCGCGCTTATTATAAGAAGCATCGCGATCACGACTACAGAAATAACTGCTGCGGCCGCTCCTGCGGCAATTCCTGCCACGGCTCTCGTCTCAAATCTGTCTCCCGTCCGGGACAAAAGTCCAAAGATGACTGCCAGGCTTCCCAGGACGATCCCGCCGATCCCGCAGCAGCAGATGCCAAGAAAGGAAACAATGCCGCAGACCATGGACGCCATGGCCATGTGGTTTTGGCCCGCAGGATAGCCAGGCTGGAGCGCGGTTCCATTTTCCCCGCTCTGCCCGGCCGCCTGTTCCTCTCTCTGTCCGGCCGCCGGAACCGGGTATGAGGAAAATTCCGTCCTCTCCTCTCCGGCTGCGCCGGATAAAGAAGGCTCCGGCTCCGGATTTCCAGACGCCTGGGATTCCTCCTCCCGGGATGGGCCGGCCGCGGATGAAGGCGGCTCAGGCTCAGTGTTTTCCGCCGCAGCTGCCTCCGCCCCGGCGCCTGAATCCTCCTGCCCGGAGATCTCCGGTTCCGGTGCGGCATTTTCCGCAGTTCCGTTTTCCGCTTCCGGTGCGGAATCTTCCGCGGTTCCGTTCTCCGGCTTCGGCGCGGAATCTTCCGCAGTTCTGTTTTCCGGCTTCGGTGCGGAATCTTCCGCAGTTCCGTTTTCTGGCTTCGGTACGGCGCTCTCCGCAGTTCCGCTCTCCGGTTCCGGATCTTTCTCCCACTCGTATCCTTTATCGAAACTCATCTGTATCACTCCTTCTAATTGGAAAATTTCCCTCAATATACCACGATTTCCCGACCAATTCAAGTAAATGTCAAAAAAGTTCACACAAATCAGCATCCGTTCAGCCGGGCCGGATGTCGGAAGGAAAAATCTATTTTCCCAGGCGAAAATCTGTCTCCCCAGGTGAAAATCTGTCTCCCCCAAGCAAAATCTGCGGCCCGGCTTTTAAGGCCGCGCCGCAGATTCTGCTGTCCGCCATTTTTAGTCAAGAGGAACTACTGCTCCCGCATACGTTGTCTCGATGAAGTCTTTGATCTCATCGCTCTTTAACACTTCCACCAGAGCCTTGATGGCCGGATCGTTCTCGTGGCCTTCCTGTACGGCTACCACGTTGGCGTACTTCTCAGCCGCCTCAGAGTCAGAAGCCTCCACTGCCAGGGCATCTGCCACGCTCAAGCCGGCGTCAATGGCGTAGTTTCCATTGATAACTGCCACATCCACGCTGCTTAAAGATCTGGGAATCTGAGCCGCCTCAATCTCCACGATGTCCAGGTTCTTGGGGTTCTCCACAATGTCATTTTTAGTGGCTGCCAGGCCGGCGCCCTCTTTCAGCTTGATTAAGCCCTGAGCCTCCAGAAGCAGAAGCGCTCTCGCCTCATTGGTGGCGTCGTTGGGAACCGCTACCTGCGCTCCGTCTGCCAGCTCCTCCAGAGAAGCTGTCTTTCCGGCATAAATGCCGAAGGGCTCGTAGTGAATGCTTCCGGCACTGGCCAGGTGGGTTCCTCTCTCTGCGTTGAAGTCCTCCAGATAGGTGATGTGCTGGAAGTAGTTGGCATCCAGATCGCCGCTCTCCAGAGCCAGGTTGGGCTGTACGTAATCCACGTACTCCACGATCTCCAGATCATAGCCCTTTGCAGCCATGGCGTCCTTTGCCGCCTCCAGAATCTCCGCGTGGGGAGCCGGGCTGGCACCTACCGTCACTGTCTCCAGTTCTCCTGTGGGAGCAGCCTCTGTGCTCTCCTCCTCAGCAGCTGAGCTCTCCGTCTTCTCTGCTGCCGTCTCTGCCGCAGTGGTGTCCGCCGCGGTGGTCTCCTTCGTCTGTCCGCCGCAGGCGGTCAGGGCTGACGCTGCAAAAAGAGCAGCAGCCAAAATTGCAACATTCTTTCTCATAATTGTGTGCCTCCTCGTTTTTATTTGCCGTTTTCCGGCTGATTTTATTTGTAATCGCTTTCGCAGAATTACCGAATCCGTCTGTCTGTGGCCCTGGAGAGCCTCATCATCACTTCCTGGATGATCTGCACGATGATCACCAGGATCGCCGCTGTCACCAGCATGAGCCCTACCTCATAGCGGTAGTAGCCGTGGTTGATGGCGATGGCGCCCAGACCGCCGCCGCCCACAAAACCTGCCATGGCGGAATAGCCCAGGATCGTGGTGATGGAGATGGCCGCTCCCACTAAAAGGGAGGGCTTTGCCTCCGGCAGCAGCACTTTCCAGACAATCTGAAAGGTGCTGGCGCCCATGGATTTTGCCGCCTCAATCACCCCGGCGTCCACTTCCTTGAAGGAAGACTCCACCATTCTGGCGATGTAGGGAGCCGCCGCGATCACTAACGGCGGGATAATGGCTTTGGAACCTACAACCGTTCCCACCAGCGCTTCCGTCAGGGGCAGGACCATGATCAGAAGAATGATGAACGGGACCGCCCGCAGCAGGTTGATTGCCACCCCCAGGATACTCTGAAGAAGGGGGATCGGCCGGATGCCGTCCTTGTCCGTCACCACCAGGATGATCCCTAAGGGGATACCGATCAGGTAGGAGATGGCGGAGGAAAGCACCACCATGTATAAAGTTTCCCAGATGCCTTCCTGCAGCATCTGTACTGTCGCTGAATCAAAAATCATCTCTTGTTACCTCCTCGTGGGGAATTCCGGCGGTGGCCAGATAATTCATCACCCGCTTGGACTCTCCCTCGTCCTTCGGGAGCTGGATGATCATCTGTCCCAGGGCCGTGCCGTTTACGTCCTTGGTGGCCGCATACATGATGTTCACCGGCACCTTGCAGGCCAGGATTAAATTGGCCAGCACCGGTTCATTGGACGCCCGCCCGTCAAAGGTGATGCGGACCAGCTTGGAATCTCCGAAATCCGCGTGGACCGTATCGCCCATGATCAGCTGACGCCCGATGGCTGATTTCGGTCCGGAGAAGATCTCCGAGACGGCTCCCTCCTCTGCGATGCGGCTCTTGTCGATGATTGCCACCCGGTCGCAGATGGCCTCGATCACTCCCATCTCGTGGGTGATCACAATGACCGTCACTCCCAGTTTCCGGTTGATCTCCTTCAACAGCTGAAGGATGGATTTGGTGGTGTTGGGATCCAGGGCGCTGGTGGCCTCATCACATAAAAGCACCTTCGGGTTGGTGGCCAGGGCCCTGGCGATGGCCACTCTCTGCTTCTGGCCGCCGGAAAGCTGCGCCGGATAGGCTTTCTCCCGGTCTGCCAGTCCTACCATCTCCAGAAGCTCTCTGGCTCTCTTTTCCGCCTGATCCTTCGGCGTCTTCTGCAGCTCCATGGGGAAGCAGACATTTTTTAAAATATTTCTCTGGGCCAGCAGGTTGAACTGCTGGAAGATCATTCCCATGGACCGGCGGGCCTGATTGATTCCCTTCCGGTCCAGGCTCCCCATGGGGACTCCCTCAAAGATCACATCCCCGGATGTGGGCGTCTCCAGATAGTTGATGCACCGGACCAGAGTGCTCTTTCCCGCTCCGGACAGTCCGATGATGCCGAAGATCTCCCCTGCATAAATATCCAGACTGATGTCCTCCAGAGCTTTCACAGTCCCCGCAGAGGTCTTAAATTCCTTGACCAGGTGCTCTAATCGTATGATGGGCTCTTTCTGTTCCATTTTACTCTCCTTCTCTTTCAGGCTGAGGTGCCGGCCGACAGTCTGCTGTCCGGCTTAAACGCCGGCGGCCGCCTGTCTGATTCAGGTACCGGCGCGCACAAAAAGGCAGGTCCACGGTTCTTCCATGGGCCTGCCTTCTCTTACCTTTTTTGAAATCTCTCAGTATTCCACTTATGCCTGCTCACAAAAACCATTTCCACAACTGCATTCAATTTTGGCGTACTCTAACATGCGGCACATGACCTGCATCATGCCGCACATCGCCATCATCATGCTGTTGTTCATCGCTTTCGCTGCAAACATCCTGTGTCCTCCTGAAACTGGCTCCGGTTTCCCGGCTGCCGTTGTTATGGTGTATTTTATTGCAAAAATCTCCGGCTGTCAAGCATTAATTTCCATTTTTGCCCGACCGGCCCTCATAAAGGCCGTTTTCCCGGTCAGCGGCACAGCTGTGCGATCACCTGGGCAAAGATCTTCGCGCTGGTCAAAAGCTCGTCAATCACTGCAAATTCATCGGCTCCGTGCATCCGGTTGTCCGTGCCGGGCATAGCCGCGCCGAAGGCCACTCCGTTCTCCAGATCATGCACGTAGGTGCCTCCTCCTGTGGACTGGCACTCTCCCTTCTGGCCGGTGTACTCCTCATAGACCTTTAAGAGCGTCTGGACAAAATGAGAGTCTCCCGGAACGTGGTGGGGCGGAGTCATGGAATCCGTCAGGAACGCAAAGCCGCGGCTCTCCATCAGGGCCTTCACCGGCTTCAGCACGTTCTCCTCATTGGAGCAGATGGGGCAGCGGCTGTCAAACCAGCCCTCCAGCCCGGTCTCTGTCACCTCCAGCATACTGAAGGTCAGGGTCAGCGGTCCGGAGATCTCATCCTCCATGGCGATTCCCAGAGCCTCTCCCCGGAAATCTCCGTGGGGGAAACAGCTCTCCAGCTGCTTAAGCGCCTCCGTCTGTCCGCAGGGAACCAGGGGAAGGCGGTTGGCCAGATAGATCAGGGCCGTCAGAGCGTTGTTTCCGCCCTCAGGATGAGCCGCGTGAGCGCCTTCGCCCACTGCCGTCACCTTCGCCATCTGATCGCCCTTCTCCGGCGTGTAGTCGCTGTATTCCACCTCAAAATGAACGCCGATGGCGGCCTCCGTCTCCGCTGCCGCTTTCTCGAGCATATCGGCTGTCACGCCCTGGAACACCGCCTCCGCCTTGCCGGGAAGAACGTTGATCTTCGTTCCCGCATGGATGGAGCAGAGTCTGGGCAGTGCCGTGCTCTTCTCCCACTCAGCCGTAAAATGGCCGCGGAACATTCCCTTCTCCGTGTTGATCACAGGGAACTCCGCATCCGGGGAGAAGGTCATGGGCGCCTCTTTCTCCACCGCATAGTAATGAGTGATGTCGGAGCTGCCGCACTCCTCGTCCGTTCCCAGGATCAGACGGACGTTCTTTTTCACCGGGATCCCCAGCTCTTTCACCGCGCGCATGGCGTAGAGAGCCGCCACCGCCGGTCCCTTGTCGTCGGCCGTTCCTCTGCCGTAGAGCTTTCCGTCCTTCTCCACCGGCTCAAAGGGAGATGTGACCTCCCAGCCCTCGCCTGCCGGGACCACGTCCAGATGGGCCAGAATGTCCAGTCCGGCCTCCCCGTCATTTAAGTCAGCCGTTCCCACATAGTTGTCGTAATTGCGGACAGAAAATCCGTATCTCTCCGCCATTCCCAGGGCCATGCCCAGGGCGGTGCACACGCCCTCACCGTAGGGCATTCCCTCCTTGTACGGCATTTTTTCGCTGTTGATCCGGCACAGGGTGATGATGTCGCCCAGCATCTCCTCCCTGTGGCTGTCGATATACTGTTCAATTTTGTCGCGGTATTCCATCGCTCTTCCTCCGTTTCTGTCTGATGAATCTTCGGCCGCAGCCTCTGTCTGTCACTGGAACATGGAACCCAGAACCTGGTTTACCTCTTTTCCGTCGGCCTTTCCCTTGACCCGCGGCATGAGCTCCTTCATGATCTTTCCCTTGTCCTTCGCCGTGGGGGCGCTGATCCCCAGCTCAGCGAGCACCTGGCTGATCACCTCCCGGATCTGGTCCTCATTCATGTCTTCGGGAGCAAACTCCTGATAGACAGACATGCGGAACTGAGCCTCGTTTTTAATGTCTTCCCGGTCCGCGGGGGCAGACTCCCAGGTCTCCTTTAACTGCTTGATCTCCTTCTTCACCACTGCGTTCTCCTCGTCCTCCGTCAGCGGCTCTCTCTTGTCTATCTCTGCGTTCTTCAGCGCGGAGAGAAGCATGGAAAGGGCATCCTTTCTCTCCTTCTCCTTCGCCTTCATCGCCGCTACCATGGCGGCTCTCACCACATCGATCTTGCTCATGATTCCCATCCTTTCTGCCCGCTCTCTCCCTCAGAACGCCAGCGGGCCCTGCTCTGTCCTTCTCTGCGCCGTCAGTTTCTGCCGAACTCGCTGAGCACCAGCCCCGGATTTCTCTCCAGCACCATGCCCACGCTCCAGCTGTTCACAAACAGCAGCAGCGGATTGCCCTTCAGATCCATGATCCGCTTCATGTCAGAAGTTCCCTGGATCTTCGCCACATCCACCTGGCTGGAGCTGTCCACCCAGCGGATGTATTCATAGGGCAGCTTGTCTAACTTCACTTCTACATTGTACTCATTCTGCAGGCGGTAAGTCAACACCTCAAACTGCAGTTCTCCCACAACGCCCACGATGATCTCTTCCATGCCGGTGTTGTACTCCTGGAAGATCTGGATGGCGCCTTCCTGGGCGATCTGGTTGACGCCCTTTAAAAACTGCTTCCGCTTCATGGTATCCACCTGGCGCACCCTGGCGAAATGCTCCGGCGCGAAGGTGGGGATTCCCTCAAACTCAAACTTTTCACTGGAGCTGCACAGAGTGTCTCCGATGGAGAAAATGCCCGGATCGAACACGCCGATGATGTCGCCGGCGTATGCCTCCTCCACGATCTTCCGGTCCTGGGCCATCATCTGCTGAGGCTGGGACAGGCGGATCTTTTTGCCGCCCTGGACGTGGTTTACCTCCATGCCCGCCTCAAAACGGCCGGACACAATCCTCATAAACGCGATTCTGTCCCGGTGGGCCTTGTTCATGTTGGCCTGAATCTTAAACACAAAGGCGGAAAACTGCTCCTCAAAGGGATCCACCACACGGGTGATGGCCTTCCTCGGCAGGGGCGGGGTGGTCATTTTCAGGAAATGCTCCAGAAACGTCTCCACACCGAAGTTGGTGAGGGC
This sequence comes from Candidatus Lachnoclostridium pullistercoris, assembly GCA_019119775.1. Lineage (GTDB taxonomy): Bacteria > Bacillota > Clostridia > Lachnospirales > Lachnospiraceae > Lachnoclostridium_A > Lachnoclostridium_A pullistercoris. The sequence continues at coordinate 12,279 of DWWL01000056.1, forward strand.
TGAGCCGAAAAACACAGGGGAGAGTTTGCCGGCGCTCACCTTTTCCTGGTCAAACTCGTCGCTGGCCCCATCAAGCAGCTCAATGTCCTCCATCAGCTGCTCATGGTAGATCGGCCCGATCACCGACTCCACATCCGTTCCCTCCAGATCAAACTCCTGGGAAGCCACCTCCTTCTGTCCGCCCATGGCAGCCGTGAAAGTGGTGATTTTTCTGGTGCTTCTGTCGTATACGCCCTTGAAATTCTTGCCGCAGCCGATGGGCCAGTTGATGGGGCAGGTGCGGATCCCCAGCACGCTCTCGATCTCGCTCATCAGCTCAAAGGGATCCCTGGCCTCCCGGTCCATCTTGTTGATGAAGGTAAAGATCGGGATTCCTCTCATGACGCAGACCTTAAACAGCTTGATAGTCTGGGCCTCCACGCCCTTGGACCCGTCGATGACCATGACGGCTGAGTCCGCTGCCATCAGGGTCCGGTAAGTGTCCTCAGAGAAATCCTGATGGCCCGGGGTATCCAGAATGTTGATGCAGTATCCCTCGTAGTTAAACTGCAGCACCGACGAGGTGACGGAGATTCCTCTCTCCTTCTCGATCTCCATCCAGTCGGAAACCGCGTGCTTGGTGGCCTTTCTTCCCTTTACGGTTCCCGCCAGGTTGATGGCTCCTCCGTAGAGCAGGAATTTCTCCGTCAGGGTCGTCTTTCCCGCATCCGGGTGGGAGATGATCGCAAAAGTCCTTCTTCTCTTGATTTCTTCCGCTATATTTGCCAAAGGTTCTTCCTCCGTATCGTTATAAAAATAAAATATCAATTTCCGGGCAGCTGGGGAAAAAGCCTGTTTCCAGCCCCTATGTCCGACCGGCGTTCTGCCCGCAGAAATAAACGGGCGTCCTAAAAAACGCTCGTTTCATTCTAGTATGAAAATGACGGAAAGTCAACGCCTTTTGGCCCACAGCCCCGCCAGATGCGTCCACTCTGCCACTCCGGGATCCGCGTACTCCCCGGCCGGATCCAGGGCCGTATCCTCGTCTCCCAGGGCCATGGCATGTCTTCCGCCGGAAAACAGATGGAGCTCCACGCTGACCCCTGCTTTCTTTAAGGCCAGGGCAAACAGCAGGCTGTTCTCCGCCGCCACCGTCCGGTCGGCGGCCGTATGCCAGAGAAAGGCCGGCGGAACCTGGCTGCCCGCCTGTTTTTCCAGGGAGATTAGCTCCCGAAGGCTGGGATCGTTTTTTCTATCTCCCAACAAGTTTCTCACCGATCCCTCGTGGGCGTACTCCCCGGCCGTGATCACCGGATAGCAGAGGATGAGCCCGTCCGGGCGGATCTCCTCCCCCCGCCTGCCGCTCCCCTTCTGCACAAATTCCTTATCCCAGTGCACTCCCAGGGACGCCGCCAGATGACCGCCGGCGGAGGACCCGCACACAAAGATCCGGCGGGGATCGATCTGCCACCGGTCCGCATTTTCACGCACCAGGGCCACTGCCCGGGCCAGCTCCAGAAGAGCCGTGGGAAAACGGGCTGGGGCCACGCTGTAATCCAGGACAAACGCCTGATACCCCATGGTCAGAAACCGCAGGGCGTAGGGCTCCCCCTCTCTGCCGGAGCATTCCGCGTAGGAGCCGCCGGGGCAGATGATCACCGCCGGGCGGAGCCGTTCCCGCTCAAACTCCATGGTGTCCCGCAGATAGGCGGTCAGTGTTCCGTCTCCCACCGCGATCTCTCTAAGCCTCATCTCTTTTCCATCTCCTCCAGCACCGCATCTAAAAGCCTGTGGGCCACCTCATCCTTTGTCAGCTTGGGAAGCTCCAGCTCCCTCTCTTTCGTAATCAGCGTCACCACATTGGTGTCCACCCCAAATCCGGCTCCCTCCACCTTCAGATTGTTGGCCACGATCATGTCCAGATTCTTCTTTTTTAACTTCGCCCTGGAGTTTTCCAGCATATTCTGCGTCTCCATGGAAAAGCCGCAGAGAAACTGACCGTCCCGCTTGTGCTCTCCCAGCCAGGCCAAAATGTCGTCAGTCCGCTCCAGGCGGATGGAAAGGTCCCCGTCCTTTTTCTTCACTTTCTCGTCCGCCACCTCCGCCGGGCGGTAGTCCGCCACCGCAGCTGCCTTCACAATCACATCCTGATCCGCCGCCGCAGCCGTCACCGCCTCGAACATGTCCCTGGCGCTGGTCACCTGTATGAGCTTCACAAACCGGGGAGGCGCCACCTCCGTGTGGGCGGACACCAGAGTGACCTCTGCCCCCCGCAGGGAGGCTGCCCTTGCCACCGCATAGCCCATTTTTCCGGTGGAGTGGTTGGTGATGTAGCGCACCGGATCAATGGCCTCCATAGTGGCTCCCGCCGTCACCAGTATCTTTTTCCCCGCCAGATCCTTAGGAAACGCGGCCGCCTTCAAAATATAGTCAAACAGCTCCTCCGGCTCCGGCATCTTTCCTGCCCCCGTATCTCCGCAGGCCAGATAGCCCTCCGCCGGGGCGATAACCTCCATCCCGTACTTCCTGCAGATCTCCAGATTGTCCTGAAGAATGGGGTTTTCGTACATCCGGGTGTTCATGGCCGGAGCGATGATCTTCGGGCACTGGCAAGCCAGAAAGGTGGTGGTGAGCATGTCGTCCGCCAGACCGTGGGCCGCCTTGGCGATCACATTGGCTGACGCCGGGGCGATGAGAAATACGTCCGCCCGCTTTGCCAGGGCCACATGCTCCACGCTGAACTGAAAATTCCGGTCAAATGTGTCCACCAGACATTTGTTTCCCGTCAGGCTCTCAAAGGTAATGGGGTTGATGAAATTTACGGCGTTCTTCGTCATGATCACTTCCACGTCCGCCCCCTGCTTTTTTAACATGCTGGCCAGGCTGGCGATCTTATAAGCGGCAATGCTGCCGGTCACTCCCAGTACCACGGTTTTTCCTTTTAACATAGCTGCCTCCCATTGAGTTTTTTTTTCAAATATGGTATAAAACTATGAGAATAAGTATAACATGGTTTTCTGCCATTTGAAAGGAGTTCCTTTATGATCCTGGCCATTGATATGGGAAACAGCAACATTGTCGTCGGAGGCGTTGACAGCGAGCACATTTACTTTGAAGAACGTCTCACCACCGACCGGAACAAGACCAACCTGGAATACGCCATTTCCATCAAAAATATTCTGGAGATCCACGGCGCCAGCCCCTCCGAGATCGAGGGCACCATCATCTCTTCCGTAGTCCCGCCTTTAAACAACACCCTGACCACCGCCATCAAGAAGATCACGGGAAAGACTCCTCTTCTGGTGGGTTCCGGGATGAAAACGGGGCTGAACATCATCATGGACAACCCCAAGACCACGGGAAGCGACATGATCGTGGACGCGGTAGCCGCCCTCAAAGAATATCCGGCCCCCCTGATCATCATTGACATGGGCACCGCCACCACCATGTCCGTCATCGACCCGGCGGGCAATTATATCGGCGGCGTTATCCTGCCGGGCCTTAAAATCTCCCTGGACACTTTAAGCAGCCGCACCGCCCAGCTGCCCCAGATCAGCCTGGAGACGCCGGGGAAAATCATCGGCAAAAACACCATCGACTGCATGAGATCCGGCATCATGTACGGCACCGCCTCCATGATCGACGGAATCATCGACCGGATGGAGGAAGAGCTGGGCCAGAAGACCACTGTGATCGCCACCGGCGGCCTCTCCCGCTTCGTCATGCCTCTGTGCCATCACGAGATCATCATCGACAACGCTCTTCTGCTCAAGGGTCTGTTCATCCTCTACCAGAAAAACAAAAAAGCTTAAGGCGCAGAAACGGGGCCGGCTGAGATCTCCCAGGGAAATCTCAGCCGGCCCCGCCGTTTTCCCAGCCATAATTATGGCTGGCTTTTCTGTTCCGCAAATTCTTTATTCCGCAAATCTTTTAAAATTTTCTTCGATCTGCCCTGCCGCATATTCTTCCGTCACGCCCTTTGCCCGGGCGATCCATCGGATACTGTTTTCCAGAGCTCCCCGCAGGCCGCTTAAGGGAAATTCCTCCCCCAGCGCCCACTGCACCGCCGAAAAACCGTCCGTCTCCACCAACAGCCGGGAAAGGTCCGCCCGCTCCGCCACCTGCTGCACCGCCGGGTCTTTTTCCACATCAGGCCCCACAGTAAAATAGCAGTCCTGGTCAAGATAGGCGTCCAGCCAGTTCATGTCAGAATACCAGTGGACCAGATAGCGGCCGGGATAGTCCCGGATCGTCTCCGCCGCCTCCTGCTCCATTCCTTTTATGTGGAGAACTGCCGGACGTTTCCGGCGGGAAGCCAGGGCCAGCTGCCTCCGGAACACATTCCGCTGCACATCCATGTCCACCTGGCACCACACTGAGTCCAGTCCGATCTCCCCGATGATGGGAGCACGCTCCAGCCAGGGCATCATTTTTTCAAGTGCCTCCTCACTGGCTTTCCAGGGATGGAGGCCGTAAGCCCTGCGTATCCAGTCTCCCTGGAGTCCGTCCAGGATTTCCGCTTCCTTCGCATCTCCGGCACAGATCATGGTCACGATCTTCTCCCGCTCCCGGTACTGCCGCTCTTTTTCCGTTCCCAGATGGGCGTGGGCGTCAAAAATCTGCCTCATGGGCGCTCCTTTCCGGCGGGAGAGCTGTTTTTCTGTTCTGCGCCGCAGACATTTCTCTGCTCTGCCCCGTCTCTCATGATCTCCCTGTGGATCCGTTTCCGCATCTCTCCCTGGCCGTAGAGCCAGTCGCGGCTGCGCCCCTTAGCCGGAGTTTCCGGCTTAAGCTCGCAGACCACTTTGGAAGGCCGGCCTCCCAGGATCAGGATCCGGTCGGAGAGGTAGATCGCCTCATCCATATCGTGGGTCACCAGAACCACTGTCCGGTTCATCTTCTCACGCATGGAGAGGAGCCAGTCCTGCATCTCCCCCCTGGTGATCACATCCAGGGCCCCGAAGGGCTCGTCTAACAGCAGGATCTCCGACTTGCAGAGAGCGGTCCGCAGAAAGGCCGCCCTCTGCCTCATGCCGCCGGAGAGGGAGGATGGGTAGGCATTTTCATACCCGGCCAGGCCGAACGCCGCCAGATTTTCCCTCGCCTCTCTCCTTGCTCCTTCCAGGTTTCCATGGATCCTGCCGTAAAGGCACACGTTGTCCAGCACGGTCTTCCAGGGAAAGAGCAGGTCGTTCTGGGGCATATAGGCAAAATGCTCCGTCATCCCCCGGATCTCCTTTCCGTCCACAAGGATCTTTCCCTCCGCCGGGGTGAGCACTCCCGTGAGCAGCTTTAAGATCGTGGATTTTCCGCATCCGGAGGCCCCCAGAATGCTCACAAATTCTCCCTCTTCCACCTGAATATCCAGCTGATCCAGCACGTCCCGGTCACTGTAGGAAAAAGACAGGCCGGAAATCTCCAGTTTCATATGGCAAAGCCCCCTCACTGCGCGTCTGCGGACGGCAGGAACTCATTGGTGTAGCAGTCTGCCGCCGGAATATCTTTGTCGATCACTCCGTACTCCACCATGAAATCGGTGTAGTTGTCCCACACGCTGTCCTTCATGGTTCCCCAGGTGTCGCTGTCCTCCATATATTTGTCTGCCAGGTACTCCTGGGAACGGCTTAACAGATCCATGCTGTAGTCCGGGGCGTACTTGTGAAGGATCTCGGCGCTCTCCTCCGGATTCTCGATGGCGTACTCATATCCCTGCTCCGTCGCCTCAAGGAAGCGGCGCACCATCTCCGGCTTCTGCTCCAGAGTCTCATCGCTGGCGATGATCACCGGCGTGTAGTAGTCCAGGCGCTCGTCCAGATCCCGCAGAGGCATATAGTTGATGGGGAAATCTGCCAGCTCGCACTGGATGTTGTCCCAGGCCTCAAAAAACCACATAATATCCACCTGGTTCTCCAGAGCGGCAAATCCGGCGCCGTCGGAGGTGATGATGTTCAACTTGGAGAAATCTGCTCCCGCCTGGGTCATCACTGCGTTTAACACGGCGCTCTCCCCCGGTCCGCCCCAGCCGGCGTAGGTCTTTCCCTCAAAATCTGCCGGTGAGGTGATGTTTTTGTCCGCGTAGGTCACAAAACCGGAAGTATTGTGCTGGATCAGAGCAGCGATAGCCTTGATGGGCAGCGGATCCTCGGAGGCCAGGGCGATGGTCACATCCTCCTGGTAGCTGATGCCGAAATCTCCCTTGCCCACAGCCACCAGCGTGGCAGTGGCCCCTTCCGTGGGCTCCACAATGTTTACGTTCAGTCCCAGATCTTTGTAATATCCCTTGTCCAGAGCTACGTACATTCCTGTGTGGTTGGTGTTGGCCACGTAGTCCAGGATCACGGTCACATCCTCCAGAGAGGCGTCATCCTCCTTCTTTTCGGCTGTCCCGTCCTCTGACGCCACGGCTTCTGTTTCCTTCTCAGACACTGCATTGTCCGCTCCTGCCGCGCTCCCGGCGGCCACAGTCTCTCCGCTCTGGGCGCCGCAGCCTGCCGCAGCCATCATCACCGCCGCGCATAAAGCCGCGGCACAGATTTTCTCTCTTTTTTTCATTGATGTTCTCCTCCTTGGTCGTTCATTCTCTTTTCTCGCCGTACGGCATGGCAAACATCTGCCAGATCCGGATCGCTCCGTTCATGCAGAGGCTGAGAGCCACGATCACCAGCACGCAGGCAAACACTTTATCCAGCATGTATCCGTTTTTGACCCGGATCAGATAATATCCCAGACCGCTCTGGGCCCCGATCCACTCTCCCACGACGGCGCCGCTGATGCTGTAGGTGGCGGCCACCTTCAGGCCGGAAATCAGTCCCGGCACAGACGCCGGTATCTTCACCAGTCGGTAAACTTCCCATTTTCCCGCCCCGAAGGAGCGCACCAGATGGGAATACTCCTCATCCATCTGCCCCATGGCGTCCGTAAAGCTGACCACAATGGGGAAGAAACACATGAGGACCACCGTCAGGATCTTCGGGGTCAGGCCGAAGCCCAGATAGATGATCAGGATGGGGGCCAGCACGATCATGGGAACCGTCTGTGTTACCACCAGCACCGGGTACAGCCCGCTTTTCACCGCCGGAAAGGCGTCCATGGCCATTCCCAGCGCCAGGGCAAGCACCAGGGCGATCGCCATTCCCGCCAAAGCCTCCATCACCGTCACCCCTGCGTGGGATGCCAGGTTGGGCCAGTCCGCGATCAGTGCCTCCACCACCTGGCTGGGAGCCGGAAGTACGTAAAGGGGGATATGCCGGATGCGGACCGCAGCCTCCCACACCAGGAGCAGAACCGCGATCAGAAGGACGGGGGCCGTCCGTTTCTTCCATTTTTTCATTTGTCTCACCTCTCTTTTTGCAGGGGACGAAGTTTCTGTTAAACAAAAAAGCCCCCGCAGAACATACGGGGGCAGCACCATTTTCCTTGATTTCCCTACGTTGGCATTACCCAAATCAGGTTACGGGTCGAAACTTTCTTTCCTCTCAGCCTGTACTCAAGCTCCCCTTTTATATTCCGAAAACCAATTTTATCACACCGCTTCCTGTTTGTAAAGGAAAAAGAAGGGAGGCGGAAAATAACAGAATCTGGAAGTATAAAACCGTTTCCTCAGGTCCAAGATTGCTATAGAAAATGTGCCGGCGGGATCTTTTTCAGAGAGCCTTTTTCCCTGGGAAAGCCGGTCTGCCTGACCTGGCAGACGCCGCTGACGCATAAAATTTGCAGATACGGAGGCGAGGAATTTATGTCCGGATATAAAGTAGAAATCTGCGGGGTAAACACCGCCAGGCTCCCCCTGCTCACCAATGAAGAAAAGGAGGCTTTGTTTGAACGGATCCTGGCCGGCGACAAGGAGGCCAGGGAGGAATATATTAAGGGAAATCTCCGTCTTGTGCTCAGCGTCATCCAGCGTTTTTCCGGCAGCAGCGAAAACGTGGACGACCTGTTCCAGATCGGCTGCATCGGACTGATCAAGGCCATCGACAATTTTGACGTCTCTCAGAACGTCCGTTTTTCCACCTACGCAGTGCCCATGATCCTGGGGGAAGTCCGCCGGTATCTGCGGGACAACAATTCCATACGGGTCAGCCGCTCCCTGCGGGACACTGCCTACAAAGCCATCTACGCCAGGGAGACTCTGATGAAGAAAAATCTGAAGGAGCCCACGATCATGGAGATCGCCGACGAGGTGGGCATCAGCAAGGAGGAGATCACCTACGCCCTGGACGCCATCCAGAGCCCGGTGAGCCTGTACGAGCCGGTCTACACCGACGGCGGCGATCCTCTCTGCGTCATGGACCAGATCAGCGACAAGAAAAACCTGGAATCCAACTGGGTGGAAAACATCTCTTTAAGCGAGGCCATGAAGCGCCTTCCCGAGCGGGAGCGCCACATCATCGACATGCGTTTTTTTGAGGGAAAGACCCAGACAGAGGTGGCCGAGGAGATCCACATCAGCCAGGCCCAGGTGAGCCGGCTGGAAAAAAATGCTTTAAAAACCATGCGCGCCTATCTCAGCTGACGGCTCATTGTCTGAATTCAGATAATTATCTTGATATGGCTAATATACAGAATTGGATATTTACAGTTTAATGATAACAGGGAGGCGATACCATGGTAAGTTACGAACGCTTGTGGGAAACGATGAAAAAGAAGGGGATTTCCCAATATTACCTGATTCATTACTGTAAAGTCAGCTCCAGCCAGATCGACCGGCTGAAGAAAAACTGCTACGTGTCCACCCACACCATCGAAAAGCTCTGCTTTCTGCTGGAGTGCAATGTGGAGGACATTATGACGGTGTATCCGGACCCGGAGCCGCCGGCGGTGTCTGATTCTACCTCTCAAAATTAACCCAAACGCCTGGCCGGCGGTTTTCTCCGGCAAGGCGTTTTTCTTTTCCGGAACCGATTGCTTTTTCCCCATTTCCGTTTATAATGAAAAAAGAAACCACAACGGAAAACAAGGAGATTTCTCATGAAAGACATCATTTTCCTGCAGCCTGTATTCAAGCAGATGCTCTGGGGCGGCACCCGGCTCCGCACAGAATACGGCTATGACATTCCCGGCGACCGGACCGGGGAAGCGTGGGTGGTGAGCGCCCACAGCCACGGGGACTGCACCGTGAAGGAGGGCCCCTGGGCCGGAAAGTCTTTAAGCTGGCTCTGGAAGAACCAGCCGCAGCTTTTCGGATCGGACGGGAGCGGGCAGTTTCCTCTCCTGGTAAAGATCATCGACGCTAAAGATGACTTAAGCATCCAGGTCCATCCCGACGACGCCTACGCCGCGGCCCACGAAAACGGTTCTCTGGGGAAAACCGAGTGCTGGTACATCCTGGACTGCGACCCGGACGCCACCATCGTCATCGGCCACAACGCCCGGACAAAGGACGAGCTGCGGCAGATGGTGGAACAGAAGCGCTGGAAGGACCTGATCCGGGTTCTGCCTGTGAAAAAGGGAGACTTTTTCCAGATTGAGCCTGGCACCGTCCACGCCATCCGCCGGGGCACCCTGATCCTGGAGACTCAGCAGAGCTCAGACATCACCTACCGGCTCTACGATTATGACCGCCTTCAGGACGGAAAGCCCCGTCCGCTCCATCTGGCAGAAAGCCTGGACGTGATCCGCTGTCCTCATAAGGACGTCCCCTTAGGCGGCCAGGAAGAAACTGCCGACGGCTTTACCCGCCGGCTCCTCATCTCCTGCCCCTGCTACACTGTGGACAAGTGGGAGATCCGGTCTGAAGCGGTCCTCTCCCAGGATCACCCGTTTTTGATCGTGGATGTGCTGGATGGAGAAGGCACGGCTGACGGCCGCCCCATCCGCAAGGGGGATCATTTTATCCTTCCCTGCGGATACGGGTCCTGTACCCTGACCGGCCGTCTCAGCCTGATCACTTCCCACGTGTAACCGGCCGTTTTCCGGCAAAAGCACCGGACCGGCCATGACAATCAGAACATGGCAGCAAACAGCGGCCGGATGGACGCGGAGGCATGTCCCGTCCGGCCCGCTGCCCGCCAAAATCAAGATTTGGAGGACTCATCATATGAAATTTGGAGCACTGGAAGCCGGCGGCACGAAAATGGTGTGCGCCATCGGAAATGAAAACGGCGAGATCCTTGAGCGGATCTCCATCCCCACAGAAACTCCTGAAACCACTCTGCCGGCCATCGCAGAATTTTTCCAGGGAAAAGACATAAAGGCCCTGGGCATCGGCTGCTTCGGCCCCATTGACGTTCACAAAAACTCTCCCACCTACGGCTATATCACCACCACGCCGAAGCTGGCCTGGAGAAACTGCAACATCGTGGGCTATCTGGAAGACCGCCTGCACGTTCCCACCGGCTTTGACACGGACGTAAACGGCTCCATGCTGGGAGAAGCCACCTGGGGCTGCGCAAGAGGACTTGACACTGCCATCTACATCACCATCGGCACCGGCGTAGGCGTGGGCGTCCTGGCAAACGGAAAGCTCCTTCACGGAATGCTCCACCCGGAAGCCGGCCATCTGCTCCTGACTCCCCATCCGGAAGACACCTACAAGGGAAAATGTCCCTACCACGGAACCTGTCTGGAAGGCATGGCTGCCGGCCCCGCCATTGAGGACCGCTGGGGGAAGAAAGCCTTCGACCTGGCGGACAATCCGAAGGTGTGGGAATTTGAGAGCTATTACATCGCTCAGGCTCTGGTGAGCTACATCCTCATCCTCTCTCCCCAGAAGATTATCCTGGGCGGCGGCGTGATGCACCAGGAGCAGCTGATGCCCATGATCCGCAGTCAGGTGGAAAAACTTCTGAACGGATACCTGGATACCAAAGAACTCCACGACCTGGAACATTACATTGTCCTGCCCAGCTTAAACGACAACCAGGGCATCATGGGTGCCATAAAGCTGGCCATGGACGCCTGCGGGATGTGAGGTCTCTCCTCATACATACGGCATTTGCCTCTCAACGGCCGGCAGAAACCCTGCAGAGCAGGATTCTTTCTGAGCCGCCGGACCGGAACACGCCCCCGCGGGGCGCATTATAAAAGGCATAAAAGGCAGGACTGCCGGCACATTTCTTTCGCCGGCAGTCCTGCCTTTTTCATTTCATTTTGCGTATATGTTTGATTCTACTGGGTTCTCAGCTCTGCTCCCAGCTTCTTGCCTAACTTCTTCATCACCTGGTTTGCGGTGTTCTCGATCTCCTGGGAGGTCAGCGTCTTTTCGCCGGATCCGATGGTCAGGCGGATGGTGACAGACTTCTTGCCGTCCGGGATCTGTTTTCCTCTGTACTCGTCCACGAAGGCCGCCTCTTTCACCAGGGCGCTGGCCTTCTTCTGGCCCATGATCACCTCATAAATATCCGCCCACGCCGCGTCTGAGTCAAACAGCATGGAAATATCATAATCCGTCTCCGGATACTCTGCCAGATGGGTGAATTTGTTGGTTCTGGAGCGCAGAGGCTTTAATCTGGTGGCGTCAATCTCAAAGAGCATGACGGAAAGATTCTTGATCCCGCAGTCCATGGACACTTTTTTCGCCACAAGGCCCATATCGCCGATCTTCTCCTCGCCGAGGAAAATGTTCATCCAGACTACATTGTCAGCCCACACCGGCTTCTCCTCTTTCCTGAAGGTGAACGCCTCCATGTGGGTGTAGCGGGGCATATACTCCAGAACGCCCTTTGCTTCCCTGAACAGCTGCGTGATATCCTTCACGCTGCTGGCGAAAGCGGCTCCGATGTGCCTTCTCTGCTCCGGCAGGGATTCCGTCTCATCGTAGGGGGAGGTGTAGTTGCGGTCAAAGAAGACCTGAGCCTCCTCAAAGATGGAGAAATCGTTGAAATAACGCTCATTTTTCACCACCGCCTCACAAAGGTTGGGCAGCAGGGAGGAGCGGATATAGCTTAAATCGGGAGCCGGAGGCATGGAGAGACGCAGCACGCCTGCGGTATCCTGTAAAACAGCGTTCACGAACACGTCGTTCATCCAGGGATAGGTGTAAACTTCCTGCATTCCGCAGCGGATGGCCAGGTACTCCTTGATGCTGCGGATCAGATCCTGATCTCTCTGGTTGATGGCCCCCTCAAAAGCCGTGGTAAAGGAAGTGGCCTCAAAGTTGTCGTAGCCGTACATTCTGGCCACCTCTTCCATCACGTCATCCTTGATGGAGATGTCGCCGGTGGAGCGCCAGGTGGGAGCGGTCACGTGCATGTTATCGCCGTCGATGGCCACGTCAAAGCCCAAAAGCTCCAGCTTGTTCTGGATTTCCTCGTTGGTCAGGTCCTTTCCAAGGCGTTTCGCCAGCCATGTCAGGCTCACGTCGATCTGGGCACGCTCCAGCTTCTTCACGTACTGGTCGCAGTATCCGGTCACTTTTAACTCCGGATACAGCTCGTGGAAATACTGCATGGAAAGTGCCAGCGCCTGATCGCATCTCTCCGGATCCACTGCCTTCTCATAGCGGGAGGATGCCTCCGTGCGGGTGTCATAGCGCAGCGCAGTCCTGCGGATGCCGGTGGCCTCAAAGTTTGCCACCTCCAGGATCACACGCTTCGTATCCGGAAGAATGGAATCCTTCGCTCCGCCCATAACGCCGGCCAGAGCCACCGGGCCCTCAGAGTCCGTGATCACCAGATCATCGCTGCAGAGACTGATCTCCTTGTCGTTTAAGAGAACCAGCTTCTCTCCCTCCGCCGCATGTCTCACCACGATGTGGTCCGTGATATTGTCTGCGTCAAAAGCATGGGTGGGGTTGCCGGTGGCCAGCATCACGTAGTTGGTAATGTCTACCAGGGCGTTGATGGGGCGCATGCCAGCCTTCCAGATCCTGTTTCTCATCTGGTAAGGGGATTCCTTTACCATCACGCCGGACATCTCCACGCCGATGTAGCGGGAGCAGCGGTCCGGGTCGGCGATCTCCACATGGAAATCTCCTCTCTCCTCCGGCTCATAGGGCTTGATTTCCTTTAAGGGCAGGTTGTAGAGAGCGGCGATCTCTCTGGCGATGCCGTAGTGGCCCCAGAGGTCGGGACGGTTGGTCATGGACTTGTTGTCGATCTCCAGCAGCACATCGTCCATATCCAGGGCCTTTGCCAACGGCGTGCCGGCGGGAACGTCAAATTCTGACAGGTCCACGATCTCTCCCTCCTGGGATGCCGGGAACAGATCTCCCAGACCGATCTCATCGGAGGCGCAGATCATGCCGTAGGACTCCACGCCCCGCAGCTTGGAATTTTTGATCTCCACCGGCTCTCCCTGTCCGTGCCAGCGCACGATGGCTCCGGGGCAGGACACAGCCACCCGCATTCCTTCTCTTAAGTTGATGCCGCCGCAGACAATGGTCTTCACATCGCCGCCGATGTCCACTCTGCACACTCTCAGTTTGTCCGCGTTGGGATGGGGCTCGATGGCCTCGATCACGCCCACCACCATATTGTCAAAGCGGCGCGCCAGATACTCCACATCCTCCACTTCCACGGTGGACATGGTCAGGTCATACGCCAGCTTTTTTAAATCCGCATCCTCGGGGATACTCACAAAATCCTTAATCCAAGATAATGATAATTTCATCTCTGTATTCCGCCTTTCTGCACCCTTCTCTTCCTTATCTGAACTGTTTCAGGAACCGCAAATCCGCACTGTGAAACAGTCTCACGTCGTCAACGCCGTAGCGCATCATCACCAGCCGGTCCAGGCCGATGTTCACATAGAAGCCGGTGTACTCATCCGGATCCAGTCCCGCCGCGCGGAGCACGTTGGGATGGGGAGAACCGCCGGGCATAACCTCAATCCAGCCCACATGCTTGCAGACGCTGCAGCCTTTTCCGCCGCACACCTGGCACTGCATGTCAATCTCAAATCCCGGCTCCACAAAGGGGAAGAAGCCGGAGCGCATTCTCACCGGTACATCCGTTCCGAACACCTTGTTTAAGATGCTCTTGATCATCACTTTGCCGGACGTAAAGGTGATGTCCTTGTCCACGATCAGGGCCTCATACTGGAAAAATGCTCTCTCGTGGTGGGCGTCTGTCGTCTCATTGCGGTAAACGCGGCCCGGATACACGAACCGGTACGGAGGTTTGTGTGTCTGCATGTAACGGACACTGCCGCCGGTCAGATGGGGACGGAGGCAGAGCTTTTCATTGGTGCTGCCGCTGTCGTGTCCCTCCAGCCAGTAGGTATCCATGCTCTCTCTCGCCGGATGGTTGGGCGGGAAATTTAATTTGTCGAAAGCGTAGAGCTCGCTGGTGATCTCGTCCTCCTGGAAGATCTCAAATCCCATGGAACGGAACGCATCGTTCAGATCGTAGCACATCTGAGTGATGGGATGAAGGCCGCCCTTCGGGGGCAGAATTCCCGGAACGGTGCAGTCAAAATCCGGAGACACTTCGGACGCCTTTAATTTTAACTCCATTCTCTTGGCATCAATCAGCTCTGTCACCTGGCTCTTTGCCTGGTTTAACAGCTTGCCCATCTCCGGGCGGAGCGCCGGATCCAGCTTCGGCATCTCCTTCATCAGCTGGGTCAGAGAGCCCTGCTTTCCGATATACGCGCTCTTTACGCTCTGCAGCTCGCTCTCGCTGGCCGCCGCAGAAATTTTTTCCTGTACTTCTGATAAAATTCCGTTGATTTTATCCTTCATTCCAATTCTCCTTTCTCACTTGAGGCAGATACCGTCCGGCTCACCGGCCGGAAACCTTGCTCCGCGGGCAGCAAAGCGGGCGAAACAAAGTTTCCTGGTATACAAAAAGACCCCGTCCCCACAAGGGACGAGGTCATCGCGGTACCACCCTAATTCCCGCCCGAATTCCGGACAGGCACTCTTCTATTTAACGCATAGATACGTCACAGCCTAGCGGGAAGATCCTTTCAGCTGTGCGGCTCCGGCGGGAAATTCAGGATACTTGCGGAACTTGAGGAAACTCGCAGCCGGTGATCTCCTCTCTCTGAAAAGAATGCAAGCCCTTACGTTTGTGCCTTCACTGCCTTTTCATATGGCGCGCTTCTGTGACAAAGCGCGAAATCTGTGTTCTATTGTAGCCACCCGGCCGGGAAAAGTCAAGTACTTAATCAAATTTTGGAACTGTTACGTTTCCTCCACTCCATCCCGTATTCCCTCTCCTCGGTGGCCTCATCCACGCCTTCCGCTGTGATCTGAAATCCTTCCCGCAGGTAGAAAGCCAATGCTCTACGGTTCTTTTCATATACGTTCAGCCTCAGACTGCTTCGAGTCTCTTTGCAGTGATCCATCAGCTTCCGGCCGACGCCGGCCGACCGGCAGGAGCCTTTCACGAAGATTCCCTCGATATAATCTCCGTTCAGTCCCACAAAGCCCTGAATCTCACCCCGGTCCTCCCAAATGTATACTTCCGCCAGGGGAAGCATTTCCCTGACCGCCGGAAAATTTTCCTCCCAGTAAGACGCCGGGATAAAACTGTGGGCCTCCCGGTTGGCTTCCAGCCAGATTTCGCCGACCCGGTCCGCGTCCGCCGGTTCCATTTTCCGGATCATCTCTTCTCTTCCTTTTCGTCCGCCGGAAAGGCGGCCCGGTAAATCTCGTCCTGCTCCGGCAGATGGGTCACGTATCCCACCGGGATCTGGTTTCCCGTGGCTTCAATCACCTGTCTCGCTCCCTCCGGCCCGAAAGCTCCGCACAGCTCTATGCAGCCGAATCCCTCCTGCTGCAGCCGTCTGGCGTTCTCACACGCATCCTGAATATTCGATACACCGATCATCCGGGCATTTCCGCCGTGGATGGACGCCTGGTCTTTCTCAGAATCAAAATCTCCCATGATCAAAAACGCAAATTTCATATATTCTTGTCCTCCTCATTTTTCCGCTCTCTCAGATATCTTTCTCCTTCCTCCCTGGAACGGAATACCTTCACTTCCCTGCCGCCGCCGTACTTCTCCAGCAGCCTGCGGATCTCCGGCAGCTGATCCTTCTGAAAATCCACGATCCACTGGTAAAATTCCGGATCAAACTCGGTCTCCACCCAGGGCAGGTCCTCTCTCTGTCTTCCGATGCGGGAGGCAGCGCCTTCCAGACAGACCTCCAGGGGGAAATCCAGAAGAAACACCGTATCACAGGCTGTCAGGCGCATCTTTAGCGTCCGCAGGTAATTCCCGTCTATGATCCACCGGTCCTCTTTCAAAATCTCCCCTAATCTTTTGTCAAATTCTTCCCTGGACACCTGGGTCCGGTCCGGCCTGTGCCAGATCATATCCAGATAATAGAGGGGAAGTCCCGTCATGTCCCGCAGTTTTCTGGAAAAGGTGCTCTTTCCCGCTCCGGGACAGCCGATCACGATCACTTTTTTCATCCTGCTCTCCTCTTTCTCTCAAAGCCCTTTCCGCAGATACACCATGTCCCGCAGAAGCACTCCGCCCTCCCATATGGGATGGTCATAGTGATCTGTGAAGAAATCCTTCACCGCGTAGGAGCGGGAAAAGCCGCAGGCTTCATAGAAAGGCACAGTGAGGGGGCTGTCCCCGGTTCCCGCCTGAAGAACAGAAAAACGCCCGCCGAATTTTTCTTCCACAAACTGTATCATCTTCCGCCCCAGGCCCTTTCTCTGAAACTCCTGCCGCACCGCCAGATTTTTGATTTCCAGCACGCCTCCGCCCTCGTCCGTCACCACACAGACGGCGGCCGCTTCTCCTGACGCAGAGCGGTCTCTCATCACGTACATCCGCCCCCGCTCCAGGTAGCGGGCGATCATATCCTCCTGCTCGTCTGCCAGCAGAAGCAGGTCCAGATACTGTCTTTTGTTCTCAGAGACCTCCTCGATCACCCATCTGTCCCGCTCATCCATTATGCCTTCTCCCTTCCGTCCTCCTCAAAAAGCCGGTACAGAGTCAGATCTCCGTGGAGGAACTGAAGAACGGATTTTAACTCCTCCCCGTTTTTCTTCTTCTCTCCCTGTCTGACGGCCCGGATCAGGATATTCTTCGGCGTGTGCTCCATATCGATAAATTCCAGAAGCTGGGTGCGGTAGCCCTGGCCTTCCAGAATCTCCGCCCGGATGGCATCCGTAAAGAGGGCCGCCGTCCGCTCCCTGATAATGCCGTAGGAAAACAGCGGCGCCAGGATCTCATTCTCCATCTGGCCGTTCAGCTCATGCTGGCAGCAGGGGACGGAAAGAATCACCTTCGCCCCCCATTTTACCGCCTTGTAGAGGGCGTAGTCCGTGGCCGTGTCGCAGGCGTGCAGGGTGACGACCATATCCACCTGGTCCACCCCCTCGTAGGAGGCAATATCCCCGGGATAAAACCGGAGATGGTCAAATCCGTACCGCTCCGCCAGCAGATTGCAGCGGGCGATCACATCTTTTTTCAAATCCAGCCCGATGATCCGCACCGGATAGCCTTTCAGCTCCTTCAGATAGTAGTACATGGCAAAGGTGAGATAGGATTTCCCGCAGCCAAAGTCGATGATCACGTTCTCCCGGCTCCGGTCCAGCTTCGGCAGAATGTCCTCAATAAACTCCAGAAACCGGTTAATCTGCCTGAACTTGTCGTACCGGGAGCGGACTACCTGTCCCTCCTTCGTCATCACGCCCAGATCCACCAGAAAAGGAACGGGACGCCCTTCCTCCAGCACGTACCGCTTTTTCCGGTTGTGGGGCCGAAGTGCCGGCGCCGCCGGAACCGCAGCCGCGATCTTCCGCTTCGTTTTTACCGTCACCTTTCCCTTTTTGCTCACCAGGGCATGGACGCTTCCGGAGGCGGAGGAGAGCTCCATCTGCCTCATGATCCCGTTTAACATCTCTATCACGTAGGCCGCTGCCCCGTCCCTGTCCATATTCCGGTGAAACGCCTGGGCTCCCCGCTGCTCCTCTGCTTGGAATGCCAGTTCTCCCCGGAGCAGCAGAGGGTGGATCTTCACCTTCTGCAGACCGTTTTTCTCCGCCGGGCTGCTTAAGATCAGCCTCTCCAGCCTCTCATTTAAAAATTCTCCGAGCACTTCCTTAAGCGCCCGTCTGTCCCGCTCTTCCATCTCTCTTCTCCTCACCAGTTTTTCCGCAGAAGTTCCGGAAAGGCTTCCAGGTGGGCGTAGTCATTGAACCGCTCCACCGTCACCGTTCCCGTCTTCTCTCTGTATTCCAGCTCCGTGATGCTGCAGTTTTCCAGAGTCTTCCCCAGGGTCCGCCACCGGGCCGGATCCATCCCCAGATAGTAAGCCGTCATGCAGCGGATCACCCCGCCGTGGGTGACCATGACCGCCCGGGAAAGCCCGCTGTCAAAAATCTCCTGAAACACCGGCAGTGCCCGCCGGATCACATCTTTGGCACACTCTCCGCCGGGATAGGGGAGATCTTTCTCCATTTTCTCAAATTCTTTTTTGAATGCTCCGAATCTTCTGTCAATCTCCTCGTCCGTCAGGCCCTCCAGCTCCCCGAAGGAGATCTCCCGGATCCCGGGGCGGATGTTTAACGGTACAGGAAGAAATCTGCGGATGATTTCTGCCGTTTCCTCCGCCCGCAGAAGGTCGCTGGCGTAAATCCCTTCCGCCCCGTATCCTCTCAGTCTCTCTCCTGCCAGCTCTGCCTGACGTTTTCCCGCCTCGCTCAAAGGCACGTTGACGTTGCACAGCCTGCTGTTTTGCCGCCCATGGCGGATCAGGTACAGTTTCATTCTCTTCCTCCTGAATGTCCGAAGGCGTGCGTGAAAGCACACCCGTAAAATTTAAGAAAGAATCCTGTTTCACAGGATTCTCCGCCTGCGGCGGGCCGCGAAAGCGACATTTTCCGTTCCGCCGCAGTGCGATCCTCGCGGAGCGTGTTTATATAACAGGGAACGAAGTTTCCTGTTATATAAGAAAGAATCCTGCAAAGCAGGATTCTTTGCCTCCGCCGGACCTGCCTTTCCCGGCCGGATTCCCGGCCGGGATCAGCCGCCGTCCGGAGCTGACATTTAATTCTTAAAACTGTGGATCGGCGCCGGAATCCGTCCGCCTCTGGTCACAAATTTCTCGCAGGAGTAGGTGTTCACCGGCATTACGGGGGCATAGCCCAAAAGGCCGCCGAACTCCACCGTATCTCCCACGCCCTTTCCGATCACCGGAATGATTCTCACCGCCGTGGTCTTCTGGTTCACCATGCCGATGGCCGCCTCATCGGCGATCACTCCGGCAATAGTGGTGGCCGGGGTATCTCCCGGAACAGCGATCATGTCCAGTCCCACAGAGCAGACGCAGGTCATGGCCTCCAGCTTCTCAATGGTGAGCGCTCCTAAGCTCACCGCGTCGATCATGCCCTGGTCCTCACTTACCGGGATGAAAGCGCCGCTTAAGCCGCCCACGTAAGAGGAGGCCATCACTCCGCCCTTTTTCACCTGGTCGTTCAGCATGGCAAGGGCCGCCGTGGTGCCGGGTGCTCCCACCCGCTCCAGACCGATTTCTTCCAGGATCTCCGCCACGCTGTCTCCCACTGCCGGGGTCGGCGCCAGAGAAAGGTCAATGATGCCGAAGGGCACGCCCAGACGCTTTGACGCCTCCTGAGCCACCAGCTGGCCCACCCTCGTGATCTTGAACGCGGTCTTCTTGATCGTCTCGCAGAGCACCTCAAAATTCTGGCCTCTGGCCTTCTCCAGGGCCACCTTCACCACGCCGGGACCGCTGACGCCCACGTTGATAACGGCGTCCGCCTCCGTCACGCCGTGGAAAGCGCCTGCCATAAAGGGATTGTCGTCCGGAGCGTTGCAGAACACCACCAGCTTGGCACAGCCCAGGGAATCCTGATCCTTTGTGGCCTCAGCCGTAGCCTTCACCATCTCTCCCATAAGATTTACCGCGTCCATGTTGATGCCTGTCTTTGTGGAGCCCACATTGACGGAGCTGCACACCCGCTCCGTGCAGGCCAGAGCCTGAGGGATGGAGCGGATCAGGTTTTCATCCGCCTTCGTCATTCCCTTGCTCACCAGAGCCGAATATCCGCCTAAGAAGTTGACGCCCACTTCTTTGGCAGCCCGGTCCAGAGTCTCTGCGATGGTGACAAAATCCTCCGGCGTCCGGCAGGCCGCTCCGCCCACCAGAGAGATGGGGGTGACGGAAATCCTCTTGTTTACAATGGGGATGCCGAACTCCCGCTCGATCTCCTCGCCGGTGGAAACCAGATTCTTCGCCAGGGTGGTGATCTTCTGATAGATCTTTTCATTGACTTCATTTAAGTCGCTGCTGCAGCAGTCCAAGAGGCTGATGCCCAGGGTGATGGTCCGCACATCCAGCTTCTCCTGCTCGATCATATTGTTTGTCTCGATTACCTCAAACATATTCAACATAGCTGTTTACCGTCCTTTTCCCTGTCCTCAGATTCTGTGCATGCTGGTAAAGATCTCTTCCTTCTGGCACTTGATCTTTACGCCGATGGAATCTCCCAGTTTTTCGATCTCCTCTACCATAGCGCCGAAGCGTCCCTCCACTTCCGTGATGTCCACGATCATCATCATGTTGAAATATCCCTGCACGATGGTCTGGGAAATGTCCAGAATGTTCACATGGTTGTCCGCCAGGAAGGTGCAGACCTTCGCGATGATTCCCACAGTATCTCTGCCCACTACGGTGATGATTGCCTTGCTCATAGTTTTTTTCTCCTTTTATATGATTTGGGGCTAAAAAATCTTCTGTCTTCTGCGATACCGGATCTTCCGTCTTCTGCCCCTGGTATCTTTTTTTGTCTTTCTGCACAGAGATCATTCTCACAGCGTGATGATCTCCGACATGGAGTCCCGTCCGGCCACCTCGATGCAGAAATCCGTCCCCTTGTAAGGGGTGTCCCCCTGGGTGATCTCACAGCGGACACTCTCCAAAGCCAGTTCCGGATAATTGTTTTCCTTGCTCAGATGTCCCAGCAGGACAGCTTTCAGATGGTCATGAAGAATGCAGTTCAACAGCCGCCCGGCCGTCTCGTTGGACAGATGGCCGTGATCTCCCATGATCCTCCGCTTCAGATAATAGGGATAGGGCCCTGTCTCCAGCATACGGACATCGTGGTTGGACTCCAGAAGCAGGGCGTCCAGTCCCTGCAGATGGTCGATAATATGCTGATCATAGTGGCCCATATCCGTGGCCACAGCCACCTGTTTCCTCCCCTGGGAAATCCGGTAGGCCACCGGATTCGCCGCGTCGTGGTCGATGGAAAAAGGCAGCAGCTTCATGTCGCCGATGGAAAATTCCACCTCCGGCAGAATGGGGTGAAACAGCTCCGCCGGCATTTTTCCTAACGTGCTCATGGCCTGGATCTCCTCCAGCGTCTCCTTCGTCCCGTAAATGGGAACCCCGTGCTTTCTGGCCAGAACGCCAAGACCCCGCACATGGTCGGAGTGCTCGTGGGTGATCACGATTCCCGTCAGCTCACTCCCTTTGACCCCGATCTCATTTAACCCCTGCTCAATCCGCTTGTTGCTGATCCCGGCGTCCACCAGGATATTGGCCTCCTCCGTTCCCACATAAATGCAGTTGCCGCTGCTGCCGCTGGCAATGCTCACAAATCTCATGCCGCAAAACCTCTGTTCTCTAATCTCTTCCGGATCTGCTCCTTCGCGCTCTCCAGGCTGCCGTTGTTGTCGATCTCAAAGGTGCACAGCCTGCGGAACTCCTCATCGGAGAGCTGGCTGTCCATAATGCTCTCGCATTTTTCCCTGGTATAGCCCCGTCCCTCCATCAGGCGCCGGATCCGGTTTTCTCTCGAAGTATAAACATACCACATTTCATCGTAAATGTCATGGACTTTTTCGCCGGGCAGGGCCGCTTCCACCACTGCCAGACGGACGCCGTCCTCTCCCGCCTCAAAAAGCCGCCGCCTCACTTCCTCCCAGACCATGGGATGGATAATGGAATTCACCGTCTCTCTGGCCGCTGGATCGGAAAAAATCCTGGCCGCCATGGCCTTCCGGTCTATGGTGCCGTCCGCCGCCAGGATCTCTTCTCCCAAGGCGTCCTTCACCTGCCGCCAGCCGGCCTGCCCCGGCTCCATGAGCTCGTGGGCGATGTCGTCCGCCAGGAAAATTCTGGCATTCCAGCTGTCCTTTAAAATCTGGAGAATGCA
The DNA here is from genome assembly GCA_019119775.1 of Candidatus Lachnoclostridium pullistercoris. Taxonomy (GTDB): domain Bacteria; phylum Bacillota; class Clostridia; order Lachnospirales; family Lachnospiraceae; genus Lachnoclostridium_A; species Lachnoclostridium_A pullistercoris. The sequence continues at coordinate 34,282 of DWWL01000056.1, forward strand.
GCTCTTTCCTGAGCCCACGCCTCCCGTCACCCCCACCACAAAGGGGCGTTTTTTTTCTGCCACTGTTCTTCCTCCTCTGTGCGCCAGGCCGTTATTTCGCGTCAAACCAGGAGCGGCCGGTCTTGGCCTCCACTTCCAGAGACACCTTTAAGTCGGCGGCGTGCTTCATCTTGTCTTCCAGAATCTGCACCACCTCGTCCGCCTCACTTTTCTTTGCCTCTACCAGAAGCTCATCGTGGACCTGAAGCACGATCCTGGACTCCAGGTTTCTCCTTCTTAACTCCCGGTCCACCGCCACCATGGCAATCTTCATAATGTCCGCGGCCGTTCCCTGGATGGGGGAATTCATGGCCACACGCTCGCCGAAGGCCCTGGTCCTGGGAGAATTCAGCTCCGGAATGGGCCTTCTCCTTCCAAACAGGGTGGTCACATATCCCTGTGCCTTCGCCTGCTCCACCAGGCCGTCCAGGAATTTCTTCACTCCGGGATAAGTCTCAAAATACTTCTCAATGTACTCCATGGCTTCTTTTCTGGAGATGCTTAAGCCCTCGCTGAGTCCGAAGGCGCTGATCCCGTACACGATGCCGAAGTTCACCGCCTTGGCGTTTCTCCTCTGAAGGGGCGTCACCTCTTCAAGCGGAATGTGGAACACCTGGGAGGCAGTGATGGCGTGGATGTCCTGGGCCTCTCTGTATGCCTCTATGAGCCGCTCGTCCCCGGACATATGGGCCAGGATCCTCAGCTCGATCTGGGAGTAATCCGCGTCCACAAAGGTAAATCCTTCCTTCGCCACAAATACTTTCCGGATCTCCCGTCCCAGCTCCATGCGCACGGGAATGTTCTGCAGGTTGGGTTCCGTGCTGCTGATCCGTCCGGTGGCGGTGATGGTCTGATTGAACTTTCCGTGGATCCTGCCGTCCGGCCCGATGTAGGCGGCCAGTCCCTCCGCGTAAGTGGAATTTAACTTGGTCAGCTGGCGGTAGTCCAGAATCATCTGCACCACCGGGCAGTCCGGCGCCAGCTTCTCCAGCACGTCAGCCGCCGTGGAATAGCCGGTCTTCGTCTTTTTCCCGCCCTTCAGCTTCATCTTCTCAAACAGGATCTCTCCCAGCTGCTTGGGGGAATTGATGTTAAATTCCTCACCCACCTGCTCGTAGATCTCCTTTTCCAGTTTCCGGATCCTTACTTTCAGCCGGTCCCCGTACTCCTTAAGCTCCTTCTGCTCCACATGGATTCCTTCCGCCTCCATATGGTGAAGACTGTAGATCAGGGGCATCTCAATATCTGCAAACAGGGCGTACATCCCTGTCTCTTCCAGTTTTTCTCTCAGCACCGGCCCGGCCTTCCAGGCCGTATAGCCCATGTAGCAGGCACAGGCCGTTCCCTTTTCTTCTCCTCGCCAGACTGCCTCCGCCGGAAGTTCTTTTCCCAGAAGGTCCGTCCGGGACGGCACCGTCATCTGCAGGAAATCCCTGGCCAGATCATCGTAGGCGTAGCTGTCCTTGAGAGGATTTAACAGATAGGCAGCCACCCCGGCGTCATAAACCGGAGTCTGATCTTCCAGATTCAGCCTCTGCAGCTGCTCCTTTAAATCCATCACCCATGTCTCCCCGGCGCGGCAGAGCTCCTCCGCCGCCTGTTCCAGCCACTGAGACGAGATCTCCCCGCCGGCCTTCAGGCAGTAGATCTGCTCCGGGCCGAAGCAGAGAGCCAGGGCCGCTCCCTCTTTTCCGGGACCGGCGGCCTTTTTTCCCACTTCCAGGGTGCCGTCCGCCGACGAGAAAAAGGAGAGCTGCTGCTCTTCTTCCCTCTCCGCGTCCTTTAAGAGCAGCTGCAGACCTCTCCGCTCCGCCTTTTTCGCCTCCCGGATAAGAGATTCCGCCTCTTTTTTCGTGTCCACTAACCGGAAATAAGACTCCACAGAAACCTCTCCCCTGGCATCGTCTCCAAATCTGGTGAGAATGGATTTAAACTCCAGCCGCTTCATATACTGATAGGCCTCCGGAGTGTAAAGATTTCCCACCTCGGCGTCCTCGTAGGAAAATTCCACAGGAACTTCGATGCAGATGGCCGCCAGCTCCTTGCTCATCTGGGCCATGTCATAGTGCTCCTCCAATGCCTTTTTCGCCCGGGGCGGCTTGATCTCATCCAGATGGGCGTAGGCATTTTCAATGCTCCCATAGGCTGCGATAATGGCCGTCGCCGTCTTCTCCCCGATGGAGGGAACGCCGGGGATATTGTCGGAACTGTCGCCCATGAGGGCCTTCACGTCGATGAATTCCTGGGGCGTCACCTGGTACTCCCGCTTTACATCCTCCGGATAGTAGTCATGGACCTCTGTCACCCCGCGGCTGGTCTTCGGGATCCGGATCTTGATCCTTTCATCCGCCAGCTGCAGCAGGTCCCGGTCCCCGGACACCACAGACACTTCTACTCCCTGGCCGGCCATCCGCTTGGCCACCGTTCCCAGGATATCGTCCGCCTCGTACCCGGCCAGAGTCAGAATGGGGATCTCCATGGCCTTTAACACTTCCTGCATCAGGGGCACCTGCTCTCTTAACTCCTCCGGCATAGGTTTCCTGGTCCCTTTATAATCGGAATACATTTTGTGGCGGAAGGTGGGTTCCTTCCGGTCAAAGGCCACCGCCAGATGATCGCACTGCTCCTCCTCCAGGATTTTGAACATAATATTCAAAAATCCATACACTGCATTGGTATGGATTCCTTCTGAGTTGGTGAGATCCGGCACCCCGTAAAAAGCCCGGTTCAGGATGCTGTGTCCGTCTATCAATACTAATTTTTCCATTCTGTTCTCCTCATCATTCTATCGCTTAAAACATTCCCGCCTGCCACCAGATGCGCAGCTGAAGGAGGAATGTCACCGTCAGGCTGAGGGCGCTTAAGGTGCCGAACACGTACCGGAGCACGGTCAGCACATGAACGCGGCGGACATGTTCCCAGGACTGCTCCAGCACCCGCTCCAGGGCCCCGGGAATGTCGTAAGTCCCGATATCGTCATCCAGCTGGCGGATCCCGTAATCTACAGTAAAATAGATCTCCAGCTCCTCTCTGCACTCCGGGCAGCCCTTCACATGGGTCAGAAAAGCCTCCAGATCGTCGTCTGAAAGCTGATGATTAATATAGGGCATGATCATCTGCTGTGCTTCCCTGCACGTCATCCGTCCGCTCACCTCCCGCTTTTTATCTTTTCCTATCATACAACAGATCATCCTTGTTTTCAACAGGTAACTGAGGAGATGGAATATGCGGATGTCTGCCTCATTTTTTTGAAAACCTCTTGCTTTTTTTCCATATTTCTGATAGTATACTAATGCTGATTCAAGCGGCCGGCTTGTCGGAATGGCAGACGAGGTGGACTCAAAATCCATTGGTGGCGACACCGTGCGGGTTCAAGTCCCGCAGCCGGCATCATAATTTTCAGCCCTGAACCTTACGGTTCAGGGCATTTTTATTGCCCAATGGTCTGTACTCCAGTGTTCTCCGGGCAGAGCGCCAGGATCGTATTCGCAGAAGAAACCTTGCTGCTGTAATCCAGGTACTTCTGGCAATAGGCTGCTCCACGCACCTTCTGATTGACCAGCTGCTCCAGTCTGAGCCGGCGCAGCCCGTAAAATGCGGCGAAAATAAGAGCCAGTTCGATCAGATCGCTACGCACCACGTTGAAAAAGAATTTCAGGCCGGCGCTTTTCTGCGCGGCAAGAAAAGCAACTGCGATAAACGCTGCTGCCAGAACAGCTATAACACGCTTCCGTCTGTCTGGTCGCCCCACACACCGATATAAGTGCTTGTGCCATCTACTTCTACCGTTCCATCGTACTCACCGCTCTCCGAGAGAAGAATGACCGGATCATCTGCCCCTGAGCGAAGAAAAACTGCTGCTTCGCCGCTTTCGAGAGAAAGTGAACAGGTGATGCGGATCGTACTTCCAGCTTCTCGCTCCAGCGTAGTACCGCCAAATAAAATCTCTGTGCCCGTAAACTCGGAATATGTCGCTTCATAGGCCCCCGTGTAATCGTCTGCTCCGTTTTCTTTGTGACCCTGTAATTTACTTTGGGGCGTAAGGGCCGCATTTCCCGCATCGCC
>DWWL01000057.1 GCA_019119775.1 Candidatus Lachnoclostridium pullistercoris
ACGCTGACGTTCTCAAGTGCCTGCGGATGCTCACCTTCCTTCCTCTGGAGCAGATCGACGAGATGGACAAGTGGGAAGGCAGCCAGTTAAACAAGGCAAAAGAGATCCTGGCTTACGAGCTCACCAGCCTGGTGCACGGCGAAGAGGAGGCGAAGAAGGCGGAGGAGGCTTCCAAGGCCCTGTTCGGAGGCTCCGGAGATTCCGCCAATATGCCCTGCTATGAGCTGACAGACGAGGATTTTGAGGACGGAAAGATCGGCCTGCTGGCGATCATGCAGAAATCCGGCCTCTCCACCTCCCGTTCCGATGCCAGAAGAAATGTGGAGCAGGGCGGTGTGTCCGTGGACGGCACCCAGGTGAAGGACATCAAGGCAGAATTTACGAAGGACCAGATCGGAAGCGACGGAATCATCGTAAAGAGGGGCAAGAAGAACTTTATGAAGATTGTGGTGAAGTAAAGTGAGAGACAGAGTTCTGTTTTTCCTCACAGTGAGAGAACTGCAGGAGTCTATAAAAAAATGTGCCGATAATTTTGGCTTTGATGTTACGATAAAACTGTGGCAAAGTGACGATGATATGCCGGTGGTTTCCGCAATTGAAAAGAATTTTGATGCAGTGCTGTGCCGCGGATTTATGTATGAAAAGGTAAAAAAATTATCTTTGAGAATACCGGTGATCAATTGTCCTGTGGTAGCTGGGGAATATATTGCTTCTGTAGATGCAGCAAAAAAAAGTCTGAAAACAGAGCATCCAAAGATTTATCGAATAGGGACACGGATTGATCCTGCGATGTGTGAACAGATTTCACGTATTACAGGGACAGACATTAAATGTTTAGAAGCCAGCCTGGATCAGCCGCAGTCAGTAGATTTGGCGCTTCAGCAAGCAGAAGAAAACCATGCGGATGCAGTGATCTGCGGCCCGGCAGTTGAAAAGGTACTTCAATCGCTGCATCCGTCTGTTCCGGTAAGTTCTCAGGGAGTTGTAAATGAGCTGTCCTATGAATCCGTAACCTTGGGATTTCAAATGGCAAAATATGCGCTGCAGTCAGCAAGGTTAGTGATGAAAAGGAACCAGATTCTGGAAAGCATGATGCAGTATTCTTTTGATGCAGTGATTTCTCTGGATCATTCATATAGGATCATGCTTTTGAATTCAACAGCGGAAGATATTTTTCAGTTGCAGGAATCAGATGTGAGGGGACACTTCTTTTTTGAAGTGTTTCCTCTGTTTTATCCACATATTCAATTTGAAAAGGTCAGACAGATTGGGGAACTGTTCGGAAAAAAGATACAGATAGAAGAAAAAGAATATGTTTTAAATATCATATGTATTTCCGGAGAAGAAAAAGATGCGGAAAGAGCAGAGGACTGCTTTTATATTCTGTATATAAAAGATTTGGAAAATAGTGAACATCTGCAGAATGCGGCATATGAAAATGTGGAGAAGCTGGAAAGCGATGCGCAATACGTTTTTGAGGATATTATCGGCCAGTCTCAGAAACTGAAACAGGCTGTTTTTAAGGCAAAACGGTTTGCGGAATACGATGCGGCAGTTATGATTATGGGGGAAAGCGGTACAGGAAAAGAGCTGTTTGCTCAGAGTATTCATAATGCCAGCAGAAGGAAACATGAAAGATTTGTAGCAATAAATTGTGCGTCCATTCCAGTTAATCTGCTGGAGAGCGAACTGTTTGGTTATACAAAAGGAGCTTTTACCGGAGCTTTAAAAGATGGAAAGAAAGGGTTATTTGAGATTGCGGACCGGGGAACGCTGTTTTTAGATGAAATTACGGAAATGGATCTGCAGGGACAGAAAAAACTATTGAGGGTACTCTCAGAAAAAAAGGTACGCCGGATTGGTGATGAAGTATCCAGACATGTTGATGTACGGATCATTACGGCAACGAACAAAAATGTCCTTCGAATGATTGAGGAGGGGAAGTTCTTGGAAGATCTGTTTTATCGCCTGAACATTCTGGCCCTGAAGGTACCGCCGCTTCGGGAACGTAAAGGAGATATTCGTTTATTGGCTCAGCATTTTATCCATAAGTATGGAAAAGAATGCCGGAGAAGGATCGTATTGGAAGAGGGGGCATGGGAAATTCTGGAAAAGGTGCCCTGGAAAGGTAATGTGAGGCAGCTGAAGAATTTTTGTGAACGTCTGGTAATTGTGTCAGAACAGCGGTTGGTAACATCAGATATGGTTTGGGAAGAATTGATTGAAGGGTGTTACTGTGAGGAACCGAATATTTCCAATGATGTACCGAAGAAAAATGCAAAGAGTGAACGATGGAAAACGGAAAGAGAACAGATTCTTGCTGTGTTGAATGAAACTGGGGGAAGGCGGGACATGGCAGCGGAAGAACTAGGAATAAGCCTTTCTACATTATATCGGAAGATAAAGAAGTACGGCATTGTTATTAGTGCACGATAACAGTTAAATGAGACATGAATCAGTCAATTTGATTGATTTATGTCTTATTTTTTTTGCGCGAAAAAAAGCATGATATGGGAGAAAGACAGGAAAAATGGAACATTTTTTCTTGTTTTTAAACATGGCAAGAAAATTGCTGTTAAATATAGCAGAAAGGAGACAGTAATATGAACATTTTGAAATGGAGAGAAGGCAGAGAACCAGCGGAGCCAAGAGGGATTGTCTTACGGGATACGGTAAGATATACGGAGACAATCGATGGATGGGAACGGGCATGGGAGGTTTATATACCCAAAGCGTATACTGGAGAGAAAAAGGTTCCGGCAGTTTTTTTCGTTCATGGTGCAGGCGGATTCAGTACAGCTAAAACCGCATGGCCGCTGATCGCAGAGAGAGAGAACATACTCCTGATTTACCCAGAAGCGAAAGAGCCGTGGCTTTGGAATATTTGGGGAGTGAAGACAAAAGATGGAGCTCCTGATGATGTGGCTTTTTTGGATTATTTGGTAGACTGGGTACAGGAAAAATATGTGGTGGATGAAAGCCGTATTTATATGCAGGGCAATTCTATGGGAGATAATATGGTAAGCACTTATGCGTATGAACATGGAGACCGCCTGGCAGCTATTGCGCCTACTTCAGGTCCAACTCTTCCTTCTGTACAATGCAATGAAAAAGGAGAGTTCATAATTACTCCTAAATATCCATTGCCAGTGGTACGGCTGCATGGGGATCGGGACAGCAAATGTGGATTCCCTTCCACATATGGTATTTCCAAATACAAGTTTGAGAAAAATGTGACGATTGAGGAGCAATGGAAACTGCGTGCTGTGATGGATCAGATGCAGAAAGATCAATGGAACCGTGTCAACCAGGCAGATGATATGCCGGAGCTATATTTTACAGATTATTATAACTTAGAAATCTACAAAGGAGAATACGCGGAACTTTATTTTTATTCTATAGTCGAAGGCGAGCATACACCGGATCTGGATTTTTACGAAATTATCTGGAGACAGTGCTTTAGTGGATGGAGACGAATCGGAGGAATTCCTGTCCAAATGGGGGCAGAGGAACCGCCGGAACAGGATTTGGCCGCATCAGCGCTGGCGGAAGGAACAGATTGGATCTATGCGGGCGGAAAGGTAAGAAGAATAAATTGCGAGCAGCGGCCAGAGTACATAAATCATATATGGTATGTGCCGGCAGAACTGCTTCCGGTTCTTGTTCATGGTCTTAAAATAGAAGGTGATATGACAAAACAGCATGAACTGACGCTTTTTTACAGACAGATGAAAGTGGAAATAGCGGAAGGAGAATGCTGCATTATGGCAGACGGCCGTGTGATCTCCATTCCTTTAATCAGGCGGCGGGCGGAAAAAATGATGATACCATTTGCGGAATTAACAGAGAAAGTTTTAGGGTTTTGGACAGACAGCAGAGATGGAGTACTGTATGCAACTGATCATCCTGTGAAGCTGACAAAAGACGGAGTCCGAATCATTCAGGAACTTTTAAATCTCAGGGAAAGACTGCGGGGAGATCTTTCTTTTGAAAGAGAATTGAGAGATAGAATCATAAAAGATACAGAGGAGGTTTAATATGTCACCGTTAGCAATTACTATAGCAGTATTAATATTCATGATTATCGCCTTTCTCAGCGGAAAAATGGCTTATTCGCTGGTGTCGTTTATTGCCATTTTGGTATTAGGTTTTACAGGTGTTTTGAAACCATCGGAATCATTTGGCTATTTGGCAAATACAAACCTGATTTTGATGGGAAGTATGATGGTAGTCAGTGCCGGCATTGGAAAGACCGGGCTGCTGAGGATGTTCGCCGACGGAATAAAGAGGTTCGGAGTGACAGAGCGGGCGCTTGTGACAGGTTTTTGCATTATTATTGCAATTATGAGCCAGATTACCCAATCGGTAGTAGTATATTTGCTGCTTTGCCCGATTATTTATCAGACATGCAAAGAATGCGATGTGAGCCCGACAAGAGTACTGCTTCCAGTCCAGATTGTTGGCCTGATCTTTGTGGGAATGCTTCCTATTAGCAATGGAGGAGCGGCCTGGGCGCGGTACCAGGCGCTTCTGGAAACTTATGAGTGCAATACAATGGGAGTGTGGGACCTAGTGATCGGACGTTTGCCGGGAGCGATATTAGTGCTGATTTATATGTGCATATGGGGATACAAACTGGCTCCTCACACCCCGTCTGTAGTTCCGGATATTCCGGAAATGCAGTCACTGGATTCTAAATTAAAACCATGGCAGGAAAAATTGACTTATATTGTTTTTGCTGTGGTTGGCATTGGAATGATTACGTCCGAATACACTGGTGTGGAATCATATATGATAGCGGCAGCCGGGGCGGCCAGCTTGATGCTGTTTGGAATTTTAAATGAGAAGGAAACGATAAAAGCAATTCCGTGGGGAACATTATTTATGATCGGCGGTGCTTTGGCGGTAGCGGCTGCGCTTTCGCAGACAGGCGCCGGAGAAGTGGTGGGAAATAAGATTATGGCCCTTTTAGGCGGAACCAGAAACAAATATATTGTGGGAATCATATTCTTCATGGTACCGCTGATCCTGACACAGTTTATGTCCAATACGGGAGTAGACAATATCTTTTCGCCATTGGTAATTATGACCTGCAAACAGGCAGGATTAAATCCGATTCCGTTTTTAAGCAGCCTGCGTGTTGCGGGAGCAACCGCATTTTTAACTCCTATGGCAGCTTCTTCAATCCCTATGGTAATGAGGACTGGCGGGTATACGATTAAAGATATTGCTAAAGTGGCAGCGGTTCCTATGGTTATTGTAACGATCTCGTCATTGCTGTGCAATTTAAATATGTTTCAAATTTTCATATAGGTAATTTCCAGATAGAAGAAGGAATATTGAGTATATAAAAAAGGATGCTCCCCGCAGGCGGCAAAAGTTTAGCAATACCGTCTGGCAGGGAGCATTTTTTAAATAAATTTATTTATCAGCAGCTGATTTCAGGGGAGGTTATGACAGGGAGCCGTCGGCTGCGGGGGTGAAGGTTCTGGCCTCCGTCAGCATGGTTCCGTCCGCCTGCATGTAGTAAGTCTTTCCATTTACCTGGATGAAGCAGTTTCTCTCCATCAGGCCGGTTTCCAGGTTGAGGAAGTACCAGTTTCCGTTGTCCTCAATCCAGCCCTTTGCCAGGGTACCGTCCCCGTTGTAGTAGAGCCACTGGGCATCTTCCGTGCCGGCCGTTCCGCCGGTGAGTACCCAGCCGGTCTGCACTTCAGGATAGGAAGAGATGGTGTTCTCGCTTCCCGGCTCTTCCGGGCCGTAGGGCTGGAACATCATGATGCTGGTGGCGTTGTTTGCGCTGTCAGACCACACCAGGCAGCGGGCGCCGGGATAGAGGTTCTCCAGATACAGCATGTTTCTGGTGAGGTAGGGGGTGATGGGGCAGTCGGACGCCACCTGGAAGGTGAGGCCGTCTGCGGAAGTGAGACGGTATCCGCCGTCCACCGCGTCCATGGATGCCACCTCAATGTAGTCCGGAACCTTAAAATCGGCCGGAATGTCTGTCAGGATCAGATCCGCTGTAGTCTGGGGCGGCAGGCTCATGGTCATGGCCTGGCTGATGTATGCGTACACAGTCTCTCCGGTGGAGATCTGGTCTGCTGCCTCCGGCATGCCGCTCACAGCGTTTAAAACTTTGGTGTCTTCAGAAATATGGATGATCATGTCTCCCATGGAGGAATTGGTGCTCTGGTTGTCCAGAGTCAGGCGGGAATCGGAGCTTTCCGTCACCGGCCCCCACACTCTCAATGATGACATCGGTTCCGCCATAGAGGAGAAAGTACCTCCTGCAGATATCAGGGCTGCCGCGCAGACGGCAGCAATAATGGATTTTTTCTGGATCATAAGATCGTCCTCCTTAAGTTTCGTTTGATAGAGTCAGTATATCAGAAAAACGGAGGAGAAACAGTAGCAGAACGCTTAAAGAATTCTTACTTTTTTCTGTTCAGACGGATATCTTCCAGATATTGGAACAGATCTGCGTCCACATTGTCAAACAGGCGGTTTTTCCTGGACGGGGTCCGCTCCAGGTGCTGTTTGTGGATTTCGTCGTTGGTTTCACGGATCTCCTTCTGCAGATCCCTGGCGGACAGGCGGACGGCTCCCTTTCCCAGGATGATCACCTGCTCCAGCCGGTCGGAGGTGGCCACCCGCACGTGGTGGGTGCGGCCGATCTCCTGCGTCACCTTTTCAATGTACTGGTCCGCAGTCTCGGCTTCTTTGGTGAAGATAACGTGAATATTATGGTATTTCTGCACTTCGCCCGGGTTTCCCTTTACTTTGTAGCCGTCGAACACCAGGATGACCCGGCATTTTTTATATCCCTGATAATTGCAGAGAATGTCCTGGAGGCGGAGGCGGGCGGCATCCAGATTGGTGTCCGCCAGGCTTTTTAACTCCGGCCAGGCAAATATAATGTTATATCCGTCCACTAACAGATAGTCTTCCATAGGTATGTTCCTTTCTTAGGCCGCCGGACGGCGGTCCGTCAAAATTATTTTAGTGTCTGAGACACAGTCTGTCAAGAAAAAGGGCGGGGGAGAAGAAGTACAGAGGGCGGGAGAGAAAAGGTGCAGAGGGCGGGAGAGAAGAAGTATAGAGAGCAGGGGAGAAAAAGTACTTGCGTAAACGGGGGTTTTGTTGGATAATGATAGCGTTACTGCTGTGAATGAAAAAAGAATGCAAATGACTGGATGAGGAGAGTGAAGAATGAAACCGTATGCTGAAATGACGAGAGAAGAGCTGAAGGCGCTCCACGACGAGCTGTCCGTTCAGTATAGAGAGATGCAGGAGAGGGATCTGAAACTGGATATGTCCAGAGGAAAGCCCAGCCTGGCTCAGCTGGATCTGTCCATGGGAATGATGGATGTGCTGAGCAGCCACGATGATCTGACCTGTGAGGACGGAACAGACTGCCGCAACTACGGATGTCTGGAAGGAATCAACGAGGTGAAGGAGCTGATCGCCGATATGATGGAGGTGGCTCCCGCCAATGTGATTATCTATGGCAACTCCAGCCTGAATGTCATGTACGACACTGTGGCCCGTTCCATTACCAACGGCGTTATGGGCAGCACCCCCTGGGGAAAGCTGGACAAGGTGAAATTCCTGTGCCCGGTGCCGGGATATGACCGTCATTTTGCCATCACAGAATATTTCGGGATCGAGATGATCAATGTTCCCATGACTCCCCAGGGACCGGATATGGACATGGTGGAGGAGCTGGTGTCCTCTGACGATTCCATCAAGGGAATCTGGTGCGTGCCGAAGTATTCCAACCCCCAGGGCTACTCCTACTCAGATGAGACGGTGAGACGGTTTGCCAGATTAAAGCCGGCGGCTCAGGATTTCCGTATTTACTGGGACAACGCCTACACCATTCACCATCTCTACGACAATGACCAGGACCACCTGATCGAGATCCTGGCGGAGTGCAAGAGAGCCGGAAATCCGGATCTGGCCTACAAATTCGCCTCCACATCCAAGATCTGTTTCCCGGGTTCCGGCATCGCGGCCCTGGCAGCGTCCCCCAACAACCTGGAGGACATCCGCAGACAGCTGTCTGTGCAGACCATCGGACACGACAAGGTGAACCAGCTGAGAAACGTAAGATTCTTTAAGGATATCCACGGAATGGTGGAGCATATGAGAAAGCACGCGGACATTCTGCGGCCGAAGTTTGAGGCGGTTGAGCGGATCCTGGATCAGGAGCTGGGCGGCCTGGGCATCGCGGAGTGGACGAAGCCGAAGGGCGGATACTTTATCTCCTTTGAGGCCCTGGACGGCTGTGCGAAGGAGATCGTGGCCAGATGCAAGAAGGCCGGAGTGGTGCTGACCAACGCGGGAGCGACCTATCCATATGGAAAGGATCCCCACGACAGCAATATCCGGATCGCGCCTTCTTACCCGCCGTTAAACGACCTGGAGCTGGCTACAGAGCTTCTGTGCCTGTGCACCAAGCTGGTGAGCACGGAGAAACTGATGGCGGAGATGAAGAAAAATCCGCCGAAGAAGGAAACACAAGTTCAGGAAGCATAAAAAAGATCCCGGCGGCGCATGCCGTCGGGATTCCTTATATTCTCTGTCCGCCGGGGTACTTCCTCAGGTGACGGAAAACAGGATCACGTTCATGAAAGCCTGGAAGGCGGGCGTCTGGTACTTATCCTGGAGAAAGGTGACGTGGGTGGTGCAGTCCAGACGAAAGTCCGGGACGTCAAGCTCAGTCAGCGTGCCGGACTGCAGATCGGATTCTGCCAGGGACCGGGGAAGAATGGCGATGCCCAGGCCGTCTCTGGCCGCCTGCAGAAGGACGGCGGAGCTGGTGCTGGTCCACGACGGAGTCACTGCCGTATCGTAGAAGAGAAATGCACTGTCCACGATCCTGCGGATCATGCTGCCAGGCTCTTTTAAAAGAAGGGGCTGCCTGGAGAGCTCCGGAACCGACAAGGTGCCTGCCGCGGCCGCCGGAAAGGACGGGGAGCAGAGCACGGACAGAGGCTCAGATGACAGGGGAACCTTCACAAAGTGTTCATCATCTGTCATGCCTTCTGTGAGAGCCATATCAATTTTGCGATGGATCAGCTGCTGCTCCAGCTCGGATTCACTGTCCACAGTGACGCGGATGGTGACTTCCCCGTGGCCGGAGCGGAATTTCTCCAGAATGGGGAAGAGCAGAGACGCGGCGACGGACGGAGTGGCTCCGATCTTCAGTTCATAATTGATTTCACTGTCCTGAAATCCCCGCTGAAGGTCCTCGTAGATCTCCAGAAGGGGGATCACTTTGGACAGAAACAGCTGACCGGCCTCGTTGAGGACAATTTTCCTGGAAGTGCGGTCGAAAAGCTGGGTTCCCAGGGATTCTTCCAGTTCGCTGATGGTGCGGGAGATGGCAGGCTGGGTCGTGGACAGGCGTTCAGCGGCCTTTGTAATGCTCTCCTCCTCGCACACGGTGCGGAATGTGTAAAGCTGTTTGATTTTCATATGAGTTCCTCGTATATATACCAAAAATATTATGATAATAATATATCATTACAGCTATTAAAAATCCAGTATTTATTGCGAAAATATATATAGAAAAGGAGACACAGATTGAAGAAAAAGAAATTAGGGGCGGGAATTCTGCTGATCCTGGCGGCCGCGGCCGTACTGGGGGGCTGCAGGAAGCAGACGGAGCCGGTGAGCCGGTCCGGATTCCTGCTGAACACGTTTGTGACCGTAACTCTCTATGACTCGGAGGATGAGGCGGTGCTGGACGGCTGCATGGACCTCTGCCGGGATTATGAAGGTCTGCTCAGCCGTACCATAGAGACCAGCGAGATCTACCGGATCAACCACCGGCAGCCGGGGACCAGGGAGATGGAGGTGTCAGAGGACACAGCGGAGGTAATCAAAAAAGGGCTTTCCTACAGCCGGCTGTCGGACGGGGCTTTTGACATCACCATTGAGCCGATCAGTTCTCTCTGGGATTTCACATCAGAGAACCCGAAAGTCCCGGATCCGGAGCTGATTGCGGAAAATCTTCCCCGGGTGGGGTATGAAAAAATCTCGGTGGACGGGAATAAAATCCTGTTCTCCGACGACGAGACGACCATTGACCTGGGGGCAATTGCCAAAGGCTACATCGCGGACCGGATGAAGGAATATCTTTTGGAGCAGGGAGTAGAGAGCGCCATCATCAACCTGGGCGGAAATGTGCTCTGCGTGGGATCAAACGGGGGCAAACCGTTCCGCATCGGCATCCAGCGCCCATATGCCAGCCACAGCGAGACGGTGGGCGTGGTGGAAGTGGAAGATATGTCGGTGGTTTCCTCCGGCGTTTATGAGCGCCATTTTGAGAAAGACGGGATAAACTACCACCACATCCTGGACCCGAAGACCGGCTATCCTTATGAGAACGGGCTGACGGCGGTGACAATCCTCTCCAGAGAGTCTGTGGACGGAGACGGACTGAGCACCACCTGCTTTTCCCTGGGACTGGAAAAGGGAATGGACCTTGTGAACTCTCTGGAAGACACGTGGGCGGTGTTTATCACCGACGACGGAGTTCTCCACTGTTCAGAGGGAATGGACCAGTGGCTGAAGGAAGAGTAGGGGCGGCCGGGAGAGGCCGGCGGGCTTTACATTTCCAGCCGGCTGTAATACAATAACCGGAAAGAAAGGAGAGGATGGACAGATGATGGACCGGATCAGGGAAAAGCTGGTGAACCGGGAGACGGTTTCCTATCTGATCTTCGGCGTGCTGACCACTCTGGTGGACTGGGTGTCTTACGCGTTTATGCGGATTCCGCTGGGATACCGGACAGCCACGGCATTAAGCCAGCTGTTCGCGATCCTGTTCGCCTATGTGACCAACAAGCTGTTCGTGTTTGAAAATTTTGATTTCCGTCCGAAGTACCTGCTGAAGGAATGCGCCAGCTTTTTTGCCTGCAGGCTGTTTACAGCGGCGTTTACCTATGTGGCGATGATCGTGATGGTGGACGGTCTGGGGATCACCCAGGATATGCTCTGCAAGATCGCGGTGTCAGCCATCTCCCTGGTAATGAATTATGTGTTCAGCAAATTGATTATATTTCGCAGACAGATGACGGAGAGGAAACGGGATGAAGCAGGAAGATACGGGGCGGACAGCCAGTGAGCTGGATGAGATTCTGGGAGTTATGGAGAAAAGAGCGATGGAGAGAGAGCTGTACCGGGGCGGGAAAATCCCCCCTGAGACTCAGGAGGAGACGGCGGACGGGGAAGAAGAGCTGATCGTGGAAGACTTAGATAAAGATGAGGACCAGACGCCCCGGCAGACGGCCGGGACGGAGAAACCGGAGAAAGCGGAGCAGCCGGGGAAAGCGGCCCGCAGGGCAACCCTGATCCGGCCTGTTGACGGACTTTTGGCGGCGTTCTGGATCCCGGTGGTCATTATGATCATCATTTTTATCCAGAGGGGGATCTTTCCGTTTGGGGACAACAGTTTCCTGCGGACGGACATGTACCACCAGTATGCCCCATTCTTTTCTGAATTCCACCACAAGCTGCGGACGGGAGGAAGCCTGCTCTACAGCTGGGACGTGGGCGGCGGCGTAAATTTTGCGGCGCTCTACGCTTACTATCTGGCCAGTCCGGTAAACTGGCTGGTGGTGCTGTGCCCGAAGGCGTACATTATCGAATTCATGACGTACATGATCGTGTTTAAGATCGGTCTTTCCGGCCTCACGTTTGCCTGGTATCTGAGAAAACATGGGCGGGCCGGAGATTTCGGCGCCGCCTTCTTCGGCATCTTTTATGCCCTTTCCGGGTATATGGCCGCCTACAGCTGGAATATTATGTGGCTGGACTGCATCTGGCTTTTCCCGCTGATCATGCTGGGGCTGGAGCGGCTGGTGAAGGAGAAGAAAGGACTGCTCTACGGGGTGACCCTGGGACTTTCCATTCTTTCCAATTATTATATTTCCATTATGATCTGCCTGTTTATGGTGATCTATTTTGTCAGCCTTCTGATCCTGGAAAAGAGGAAGAAGGTCAGGGACTATGGGGTGATCTGCGGACAGTTTGCGGGATATTCGCTGCTGGCCGGAGGCCTGGCGGCAGCGGTGCTGCTGCCGGAGATCTTCGCCCTGCAGATGACAGCGTCCGGGGACTTCAACTTTCCCCAGACCTTTGACAGCTATTTTTCCATTATTGATATGCTGGCCAGACATATCGGCAATGTGGAGGTGGAGGTCGGGCTGGATCACTGGCCGAATATTTACTGCGGAGTGGGAATTTTCCTGTTTTTCCTGCTGTATCTGGCATGCAGAAAGATTCCTTTGCGGGAGAAGGCAGTGTACTGCGCCCTGTTGCTGCTGTTTTTCGCCAGTTTTTCCATCAATGTGCTGAATTTTATCTGGCACGGCTTCCACTACCCCAACAGCCTGCCCTGCCGCCAGTCCTTTATCTACATTTTTCTGATGCTGTTTATCTGCTACCGGGCATATATGTACCTGGAGGAGACGCCGTGGAAACATGTGGCGGTCGCCTTCTGGGGATCGGTGTGCTTTGTGCTGATCGCGGAGCAGACGGTGACGGATGACGCGTTTCATTTTATCGTGTTTTACGTAGCAATCCTGTTTCTGGCCGTCTATGCAGGGCTGATTTGGCTGTATCAGAAGAGCCGGATTAGCGGAAACCTGCTGGTGCTTCTTGCGCTGGCGGCGGTGTCGGTGGAGGCGGCGGTGAACACTACGGCCACCAGCGTGACCACCACCAGCCGCACGGCTTATGTGGCGGATAATCAGGACGTGATCGATCTGGTGTCCGGCCTGACGCCGGCGGACACATTTTTCCGCATTGAGAAGGTGGACGGAAAGACGAAAAATGACGGAGCCTGGATGAATTTTCCGTCAGTATCGCTGTTTTCCTCCACGGCCAACGCGGATATGACGGACTTTTTCCGGAAAATGGGCTGCGAGGCGTCCACCAACGCCTACAGCATTGAGGGGAGCACCCCTCTGGTGGATTCGCTTTTGTCCATCCGCTACGGTCTGTACTCCTGGAATCAGGGCAATAATCCTCTGCTGACCCTGGCGGGACAGGAAGGGGATACCTGGCTGTACCGGAAAGATTTCACCCTGCCTCTGGGGTTCGGCATTTCCGCGGATCTGGTGGACAACTGGCAGCTGGATCTGGGAAATCCGGCGGACGTCCAGAATGATCTCTGCACGGTGCTGGGAACTTCCTGGGTGCTGGAGGAGGTCTACGGCGAGGACGGAGGCAGCACTTACAGCTATGGAGTGGAGCAGGAGGGCGATTATTACGCCTACATCTCCAACCGCCAGATCCGTTCGGTGCAGGTGAACTGGGGTGAGGAGATCACCACTTACGACAATGTGAACCGCGGCTACCTTTTAGAGCTCGGCAGATGCCAGCCGGGTGAGGAGATTGTGCTGACAGCCAAGGACGAGGCCGGGGCAGACATGAAGGTCCGGCTCTACCGATTCTCCGACAGTGCTCTGGAGCAGGTCTACCAGATCCTCAGCGAGGAGGAGTGGATGCTCACGGAGTGGACGGATACCACTTTAAAAGGAACGATCGGGATGAAGGAAAACGGCCTGCTCTACACCAGCATTCCCTATGACCGGGGATGGACGGTCACTGTAGACGGAAAAGAAGTTCCGACAGAAAAGCTCTTTGATACCTTCCTCACGGTGGAGGTGCCGGAGGGGAACCATGAGATCGAGATGAAATATGAGCCGGAGGGGCTGCGCCTGGGCGCGGGGATCACAGCGGTCAGCGCGGCGGTCCTGGCAGCGGTCGGAATCGGCGGAAGGGTCCGCAGGCGGAGGAAGGAGAAATAGGCAGAATATGGATTTTACACAGTATTTGACGGAGCTTTCCTCAAAGGCTCCCGTGCCAGGCGGAGGCGGAGCCTGCGCGCTTGGCGGTGCTCTGGGGGCCGGGCTGGGAATGATGGTGGCAAACCTGACGGCGGGAAAGAAAAAATATGCCCAGTGGGAGCCGGAGATTCAAGAATATCTGGCGCGGATGGAGATTCTCCGGGACCGCTTTCTTGAGCTGGCAGAGGAGGACGAGAAGGCGTTTGCCCCGCTGGCGGAGGCTTACCGCCTTCCGGCCGGCACGGAGGAAGAGACTGCATATAAGGAAAAAGTGATGGAGGAGCGGCTTCTGGCCGCCAGCCTGGTGCCCTTAAAACTTCTGGAAACCGGCGTGGAGATGCTGGGGATTTTAAAGGAGCTGGAGAAAAAGGGCAGCGTCATGGCTGTGAGCGACGTGGGAGCGGCGGCGCAGCTGATACGGGCCGCCGTCGCCGGAGGAGCCATGACTCTCCTGATCAACACCAGATCCATGAAGGACAGAAGCCGGGCGGAAGAGCTGAACCGGAAAGCGGAGCAGATGGTCCGGGAAGGGACAGAGAGCGCAGATGAGATCTACCGGCTGGTGACGGCGAGACTGAGATGACGGAAGCCTGGCCGCCGGAGAGAAGACAAATGGGAGGAAGAAAGATGGTCATTTTAAAGGGAGCGGAGATTTCCGCAGAGATACAGACAGAAGTGGAACGGCAGCTTGAGGCACTGGGCGGATATGTCCCCACCCTGGCCATCGTGCGCGTGGGGGAGAATCCGGATGATCTCTCCTATGAGAGAGGCGCGCTCTCCCGGATGAAAAAATTCGGGCTGCAGGCGGTGAGCTACGCCTATCCCCAGGACATTTCCATGGAAGAGTTCCAGAAAGAATTTCTGCGCATTAACGGAGACGAGGCGGTGGACGGCATTCTTCTGCTGCGCCCCCTGCCTCCGCAGCTGGATGAGGAGAAGATTACGCGGATGATCGACCCGGCAAAGGATCTGGACGGCATTTCCCCGGAAAATATAGCCAGGGTCTTTTTAGGAGATGAGAGAGGCTTTGCCCCCTGCACTGCTGAGGCGGTGGTGAGGATGCTGAAGGGCTACCGCGTTCCCATTGAGGGAAAACGGGCGGTGATCGTGGGCCGCAGCGCGGTGGTGGGCCGTCCCCTGGCCATGCTGTTTTTAAAAGAGCACGCCACCGTCACTGTCTGCCACACCAGGACGAGAGATCTTGAGCGGGTGTGCCGGGAAGCGGAGATTCTGGTGGCGGCGGCCGGAAAGGCCAGGATGATCGGCGCGGACCATGTGGGAGAAGGCGCTGTGGCCGTGGATGTGGGAATCAATGTGGACGAAAACGGAAAACTGTGCGGCGACATGGATTTTGAGGCGGTTTCAGAAAAGGCGTCCATGGCAACTCCCGTGCCGGGAGGCGTGGGGGCCGTGACCACAGCGGTGCTGGCGGAGCACCTGGTGAGGGCGGCCGCCGGGAAAAGACGCTGAAAGAAGGCCCGGCCTGCATAATTTGTCCTTCCAATGCAGAAAATAGCAGAAATGACCGATTGGAGGATGAAAATTATGTGGGGTATTATGACTGCTCTGTTATCAGGAGCGCTTATGAGTCTTCAGGGCGTATTCAACACGGAAGTGACCCGCCAGACCAGCGAGTGGGTGTCTGCCGGCTGGGTGCAGCTGACCGCTTTTGTGACCTGCGGGGTGATCTGGCTGTTAAACGGCCGGCCGAGCGTGTCCGCCCTGTTTTCTGTGGAACCGAAATATATGCTGGCCGGAGGCATTTTCGGGGCTTTTATCACATACACAGTGATAAAGAGCATGGAAAGCCTGGGTCCGGCCCGGTCAGCCCTGCTCATTGTGGTGGCTCAGATCCTGGTGGCCTACGGCATTGAGCTGTTCGGACTGTTCGGCGTGGAAAAGGCGGCGTTTGAGTGGAGAAAGGCCCTGGGAGCCGGAGTGGCGATCGCCGGAATTATTATTTTTCGCAGTTGATTTCCTGACAAGTTTTATGTAAAATAGACTTTGTCAGGCTGAGAACGGTTTTTGCGCGAAAAAAAGGAGCGCGAAAAACGGTGATAAAACAATACTGGAAGACAATTCTGGCCGTTCTTGTGATGGCTGCGGCGGGACTTAGCTACAGCTGCGGGGACGGCAGTATTTCCGAACATATGGGTGAGGAACAGACGGAAAGCCTGGGGACATCTGCCCTGTCTGAAAGCGGGGAAGAAACCCAGGCTCCTGTTTATCATTACGTACATATCTGCGGGGAAGTAAAAAACCCGGGAGTGTATCAAGTTTTAGAGGGAAGCCGCATATTTCAGGCCGTGGAACAGGCAGGAGGATTCACGGATGAGGCGGCTTCTGAGTATTTAAACCTGGCGGAGCTCACAGAAGACGGGATGAAGATCGACGTTCCCTCTGTGGAAGAGGTGGAGAACGGAGATTTTCCCGTTTCGGAAGATGCCGCCTCTGCCGGAGGAAAGGTAAATATCAACAAAGCGGACGAAAAAGAGCTGATGACCCTGACGGGGATCGGCGAGTCGAGAGCGGCGGATATCATCCGCTACCGGGAGGAGAACGGCGGGTTCCAGACTGTGGAGGATATTATGAAAGTGCCCGGAATCAAAGAAGGGGCATTTGAAAAGATAAAAGACAACATCAGCGTGTGATCAAGGGGAAGAGCAATGGCAAGAGCATTAGTTGTGGATGATGAGAAATTAATTGTAAAAGGGATCCGCTTCAGCCTGGAACAGGAAGGGATGGAAGTGGACTGCGCATATGACGGAGAAGAGGCCATCAATATGGCGAAGGCAAAGGAGTATGACATCGTGCTCCTGGACGTGATGCTGCCCAAGCATGACGGGTATGAGGTGTGCCAGGCGATCCGGGAGTTTTCCGAGATGCCGATCATTATGCTGACTGCCAAGGGCAGCGATATGGACAAGATCCTGGGCCTGGAGTACGGGGCGGACGATTATGTGACAAAGCCCTTTAACATCCTGGAGCTGAAGGCCAGGATCAAGGCGATCATGAGAAGGAACGCCAAGGGCAGCCGCGGCCGCCAGAAGCAGGAGAACAAGGTGGTGACGGCCGGGGATCTGAAAATGGACCTGGAGGCGAGGAGAGTGTTCATCGGGGAGAAGGAGATCAATCTGACGGCGAAAGAATTTGATCTGCTGGAACTGCTGGTGTGCAATCCCAACAAGGTTTACAGCCGGGAAGCCCTGCTCACCTACGTGTGGGGAAATAAGGCCATGGACACGGGGGATGTGCGCACGGTGGATGTGCATGTAAGGCGGCTGCGGGAGAAGATCGAGCCCAGCCCCAGCGATCCGAAGTACGTTCATACCAAATGGGGCGTGGGATACTATTTTCGTGCGTAAGGAGCAAAAAGAGAGATGAATTATACAATCAGAACGGTAAGACCGGAGGATCTTAAAAAAGTGACGGCCCTGGAGGCAGAGTGCTTTCCCGCCGCTGAGGCGGCGGATGAGGCGGCGTTAAAAGCCCGGATGGCAGCTTTTCCGGAGAGCTTTTTCGTGGCGGAGGATGAAAACGGCCGCGTCATCGGCATGATCAACGGGGCGGTGACAGACCAGAGAACCATCAGCGATGATATGTTTGAGGACGCGGGCCTGCACAGGAAGGACGGAGCTTACCAGAGCATTTTCGGCCTGGATGTGGCGCCGGACTGCAGAAGGCAGGGCGTGGCCGCGGATCTGATGAAGCATATGATCCGGGCTGCGGAGGAGGCCGGGAGGAAGGGACTGATCCTTACCTGCAAGGACCGGCTGATCCATTATTATGAAACGTTCGGCTATCGGAACATGGGGGTATCCGCCTCTGTTCACGGCGGAGCCGTCTGGTATGATATGATCCTGGAGTTTGCGTCATGAAGATCACAGTGGTGGCCGTGGGCAAGCTGAAAGAGAAATTTTACGTCCAGGCCGTGGAGGAATATGCCAAGCGGCTGAGCCGATACTGCAGGCTGGAGATCCTTCAGGTGGCGGATGAGAAGACGCCGGACGGAGCTTCGGAGGCGGCAGAGCGCCAGATCCGGGAAAAAGAGGGGAAGCGGATCCTCTCCCAGATTAAGGACGGCGCTTATGTGATCGCCCTGGCTATCCAGGGAGAGATGGTGACGAGCGAAGGACTGGCGGAGCGGCTGGAACGCCTGGCAGTGGACGGGAACGGCCATATTGTCTTTGTCATCGGCGGCTCACTGGGGCTTTCCGACGAAGTGCTGAACCGGGCAGACTGGAAACTGAGCTTTTCCCGGATGACCTTTCCTCACCAGCTGATGCGGGTGATCCTGCTGGAACAGGTGTACCGGAGTTATCGGATCCAGAGCGGCGAGCCGTATCATAAGTAAAAGAGAAGTTCAAGCGCAGCCGCAGAGCCGGCGGCTCCGAGAGATCCCATGGGGACTGACGAGAAAAGTTCCCATGGGTTTTTTGCGCGATAAGCCTGACAAGCGGCTGCCGTGCTTGCACGGGCAGCCATTTGTCAGGCGGCGGACAGCGAACAGCGAAGCTGTGAGCTGGCAGCGATAAGCCGAGGAGCGGCTGCCGTGCCTGCACGGGCAGCCATTTGTCAGGCGGCGGACAGCGAACTTCCTTTTGGACGATCACAGAGATAAGGGACAAAACATGAGACACATTTTCAGCCGGCTTAAGCCGGCGCTGACATACATACTGATTATTATCCTGCTGCTCGCAGGAATTTTTCTGGCGGTCCGTTTTCTGCGGTTCGGGTTTGAACTGCGGCCGTGGGAAGAAACGGAGGAGACTGGAGGAGAAGGGCAGGAAGAAACATTCGGAGAAAGGCAGGAGGAGAGCGGCGGGCCGGAAGAGACAGACGGGGAATGGATGACGGATGAGGAGACGGAGAGCTGTCCTGGCCCGGCAGAAGGCGGGGAGATAGGAGAAGAACCGGAAACCGCGCCGGAGGCGGAGGAGGAGAGCCCTCCTGATCTGATGCTGGCCTCCGACCTGCACTATTTGAACCCCAGCCTGCACGATGACGGCCCTGCTTTCTGGAAGATGGTGGAGGAGGACGACGGAAAGCCCAGCCAGTACAGTGAGGAGATGACGGACGCTCTTTTGGCGGAGGCGGCCCGGAAACGGCCGGACGCCCTGATTCTCTCCGGTGATCTGACCCACAACGGGGAGAGGCAGAATCACCTGGAGCTGGCAGAGAAGCTAAGGAAGCTGCAGGAAGAAGGGGTGACGGTGTTAGTCATACCCGGCAATCACGATATCCAGAATCCGATAGCCTCCGCCTATTTCGGGGAGGAGCGGCAGAGCGCGGCCAATTTAAAGAGCGGAGAAGAATTTTATGAAATTTACCGGGAATTCGGTTACGACGATGCCGTTTCCAGGGATGAGGCGTCTTTGAGCTACGTGTACGCCCTGGATGATGACCACTGGGTGATGATGCTGGATTCCTGCCAGTATAAGGACAGGAACCATGTGGGAGGAAGGATAGGGGAAGAGACACTTTCGTGGATGGAAGATCAGCTTAAACTGGCCGCGGAGCAGGGAATCTCCGTGCTTCCCGTGGCCCATCACAACCTGCTCTCCGAGAGCCGGATGTACAAGACGGAGTGCACTCTGGAAAATAATCAGGAGGTGATCAGCCTTCTGGAGCAGTACCGTATTCCTCTTTACGTCAGCGGCCATCTCCACGCTCAGCGGATCAAAAAGCACAAGGAGGAGCCGGGGATGGAGGATGGAGAGTATGGAATCACGGAGATCGTGCTGGGGCCCTACTCCATTCCCCCGTGCGAGTACGGATATTTGAGCTGGGATGAGGAAGACCGGCTGTCCTTTCAGGTGGAGGAGGCGGATGTGGCGGCCGTAGCCGCGGCCGCCGGCAGCCAGGATGAGACGCTTCTTTGCTTTGGCCGGGAAGGGACAGAACTGGTGCGCAGCAACGTCCGCCGCAAGCTGGAACAGGCCCATTTTCCCGTTTCTGAGGAGATGGCAGAGCTTATGGAAACGCTCTATGCCAACCTTTACGTGGACTACTGCGCCGGATTTCCCATCGACCGCAGGGCGGTAACGTCCACCAGGGGGTACGGACTGTGGATGCGGGCGGCTCCCGACAGCAGATATGTCCGGGAGATGGAAGAGATGATGCTGGACACAGAGGTCAGCCACCGCCAGTGGAGCCAGCAGCAGGAAAAGCTGTCAGAGGAGGAAGAACCTGCAGCGGAGCCGGCGGAGTGAGAAGAGCCTGCCAGCGGAGCCGTCAGAAAGAAGAGCCGGCAGTAAGAAAAACTTCAGTTGTTGGCGGGAGAAAAGTCTGATAAGATGGAAGTATCACTGAAAAGGAGGAGAACCATGTATCGGATTTCAAATTTGACAGATAATGACGACATTCGGATCGTGGAGTCGGCGGGAGCGTTTACCGTGATCGAATATCAGAGAGATTTAAGCGTGTCCCCGCAGTCAGCCATGAATGCCTACTTCTGCGACGCCATGAACGTGCGCAAGCGCCAGGTGATCTGCGAGCTTTCCCGGTCTCCGGTGACGGTGCAGGCCGGCGCCATGCAGTGGATGGTGGGAGACGTAAACGCCACCACGGGAATCAAGGGAGTGGGAGATCTGTTTGGAAAGGCAGTGCGGGGCAAGGCCAGCGGGGAGTCTGCCATCAAGCCGGAGTACACCGGCAGCGGAACTCTGGTGCTGGAGCCCACCTACAAATACCTTCTGCTGCTGGACGTGGGGGAATGGGGCGGCTCCGTGGTGCTGGAGGACGGATTTTTCCTGGCCTGTGAGTCCAGCTTAAAGCACAAGGCGGTGATGCGCTCCAATTTATCCTCCGCCGTGGCGGGAGGAGAGGGGCTTTTCAACCTGTCCTTAGTGGGGAAAGGCGTTGTCTGCCTGGAATCCAGTTCTCCGAAGGAGGAGCTCATTGAGATCACCCTGGAAAACGACGTGCTGAAGGTAGACGGAAATATGGCGGTGGCCTGGAGCGGCAGCCTGGAATTTACGGTGGAGCGGTCCGGAAAAACTCTGCTGGGATCGGCCGTTTCCGGCGAGGGCCTGGTCAATGTGTTCCGGGGCACGGGAAAAGTCCTTATGGCTCCGGTGGATAAGGTGTAAAAGAGGCGGAAGGACCGTCTTCAGAAAAAGGGATCATCTCTCTGGTCATGGACAGAAATTGTTCCATGGCTGGGGAGATGAATTTGTTTTTGTGGAAAACCAGGAAGGCGGGGACTGTGAGGGAGAGGCCGGAGATGAAAACGGGGGCCAGAAGGCCCTGGCTGATCTCCCGCCCGGCAGCCGCCTCGGGAAGGATGGTGATCCCCAGCCCCTGGCGGGCTGCTTCAGTGAGAGCCTCCTGGGAAACGCTCTCCCAGCACGGCTCCAGCCGGTTTTCTGTCTGGGAGAAGGCGGAGCGCAGAAGTTTCAGCGGCTCGCTCCCCGTTTCCCGGAACAGGAGCGGCTGGGCGGCAAACTCTTCCTGGGACACAGTGCGCCCGGCCAGAGGGCAGGAGGGAGAGCAGACGGCCACATAAGTCTCCGGCCGCAGGGGGATGGCCTTTAAAAGAGGAGAACGGATCACGCCTCCTGCGACGGCCAGATCCAGCCGGTTGTCCGACAGAAGCTCCTCCAGCCGGTCCGTGGGGCAGATCTTTGCCTGGACGCGGATTTGGGGGTGAAGGTCGTGGAAGCGGCGGACGAGGGCAGGGAGAGTGCTGCTCCCGCAGCTTATGCTGGCCCCAACCCGCAGCGTTCCCCTGGAATCCGGGTTCTGAAACACGGTTTCCATCTCGTCATAGAGGCTGATCAGGTGGGAGGCGTAGCTGAGAAAGGACGTTCCCTCCTCGGTGATCTTCAGCCTCTGGCTGATGCGCTCAAAAAAGCGGACGCCGTAGTGCTCTTCCAGCTCGCGGATGGCCACGCTGACCGTGGGCTGAGTGAGGAAGAGAGATCTGGCCGCGGCGGTGATGCTGCCGCAGGACGCCACGGCGATGAAAATGCGGAAATGGCGAATGGTCATGGAAAGTCCTTTCCGGCCGTCTTTTGGCCTGAGAAGATAATAGATAAAATACTAATAACTTTATAGAATTATAATATTTTTCATATGGGTTTTCAAGGCGTATAATAGACGCAGAAAGAAGAGGTGAACCATATGAGACAGACAAATCTGCTGGTGATCTGCAGCGACCAGCACAATCCCCACATTGCCGGTTTTATGGGAAATGCCCTGGCCTGCACGCCGAATCTGGACCGGCTGGCCGCCAGGGGAACGGTGTTTGAGCACGCTTACACGCCCACGCCCATCTGTGTTCCGGCCCGGGCGGCCATGGCGACGGGAGATTATCCCTTCCGCGGCGGCTTCTGGGACAACGCCCATCCGTTCTGCGGCGATCAGATGTCCTGGGGGCGGAGGCTGGAGGAAGCGGGATATTACGTGGCGGCTGTGGGAAAGCTCCATTTTAAGGATGACAGCAGCCGGACTTTCCCGGGGCAGAGGATCCCCATGAACGTGAAGGGCGGTCTGGGCGATCTGATGACGGCCTGCCGCATGGGAAACGGGACGACGCCCCAGCTGAGGAAACAGATCCAGGCGGCCGGAGAAGGGGACTCGGACTACATCCACTATGACCGGGAGATTGCCCGGGAGGCCGTGCGGTTTTTAAAGACAGAGGCGGGCAGCCTGGGACGGCCGTGGTGCCTTTACGCCGGATTTACCACCCCCCACTATCCCCTGAAAGTTCCGGAAGAATTTATGAAGCAGTATGAGCCGTACAGCCAGTTTCCGTTAGCGGCGGAGTGGGAGGACCCGTCCGGCCTTCATCCGGCCCTGAAAAATTATAAGAGGAAGGTCCAGATGGAGAAAGAATGGCTGTCCGCGGAAGAAATTAAACGGGCGGAGGCGGCGTATTACGGGCTGACTGCCTTTTTGGACAGCCAGGCCGGAGCAGTTCTGGACGCCCTGAGAGAGGCGGGACTTGAGGAGAGCACCAGAGTCCTCTACCTGGCGGATCACGGAGATTCTGCAGGAGAGCACGGGCTGTTCTTTAAATCCACCATGAATGAGGGCTCTGTGGGAATCCCCATGATCGCCGCCGGGCCTGACATTCCGGCGGGACGCCGGGAAAAACGGTGCGTTTCCCTGATAGACGTCTACCCGACGCTTCTGCAGTACGCAGGACTTGAGCGGACGAAGGAGGAGAAGGGGCTGCCCGGCATCTCCCTCTCAGACACCATAGCGGGAAATGGGGAGGCAGAGAGGCCCATATTCAGCGAATACCACTGCGCCGGCTTTTCCGGGAGCGAATATATGCTGCGGAAAGGGCGCTGGAAACTGGTTCGCTACACAGGCTATGACCAGTGCCAGCTGTTTGACCTGGAGACAGACCCGCAGGAAGACCATGATCTGGGCGGCCTGCAGGAGTTTGAAGAGGTGAGGGCAGAGCTGAACAGAGAGCTGGAGGCAGTCTGCGACCCGGAGGAGCTGGACCGCCGGTCCATGGAGGACCAGAAGCGTCTGATTGAGGAAAAAGGCGGTTTAAAAGCTGTTCTGGAGAAGGGGCTGACTCCGTTTACGGCTGTGCCGGAAGGAATGGGGGTCAAATAACCTGCCAAAATAAAGGGATGACTTTTCCTGCCGTGAGTGCTACAATGGGAAAAACGCCGGAAGGCAGGAAAGGAAGTCAGGCAGGATGGAAATTCGGTTTGCGCGGGAGGAAGACAGCAGTCAGCTGTTAGACATTTATGGACAGTATATTGAGACGACAGTGACATTTGAGTACGAACTGCCGACGGCGGAGGAGTTTGCCGGACGGATCCGGGACATCAGCAGAGAATACCCTTATCTGGTGTGCGAGGAGGGAAACCAGGCGGTGGGATACGCCTACGCCCACAAGCCCTTTGAGCGGGCGGCTTACCAGTGGGACGCGGAGCTGTCCATCTATCTGGACAGAGATCACAGGTCGTCAGGGCTGGGGAGCCGGCTGTACGGGATCCTTATGGAGATCCTGAAGCTCCAGGGAGTGAGGACCGTCTACGGCTGCGTGACCATTCCCAATCCGGGGAGCGAGCGTCTCCATGAGAGAATGGGATTTGAGCGCATCGGCGCTTTTCACAATACAGGCTATAAAAATGGAAAATGGCTGGATGTGGTCTGGTATGAAAAACAGATTGCGCCCTATGATGTAGAGCCGAAGCCGGTGATCCCTGTGGGGGAGATCGGAGAGGACCGGCTGGAGGAGATCATCCGGGCCGGACGGTGAGTTTAGGACTTTCCAGGCGGAAATCGTTGCATTTCCGCCTGCTTTTTTTGTATAATGATAACGGATAAAAGCGGCAGAGTGCCCCGCCCGGATGAGGGCGGCGGCCGCAGTCTGAAAATGACGGCTGCCGGAAATTTATGAGGACAGAAGAAGGAGGGGTCAGACTATGGAGATGGTAACTCTTGGAAAGACCGGCATTACGGTGCCGAAAAACGGTTTTGGAGCGCTGCCGGTGCAGCGGGTCGGCATGGAGGATGCGGTGAAGCTCCTCCGCAGCGCTTACGAGGGCGGTTTCCGGTTTTTTGACACTGCCCGCGCCTATTCGGACAGCGAGGAAAAGCTGGGAGAAGCGCTGGCGGACGTGAGGAAAGACATTTATCTGGCTACAAAGACCATGGCAAAGGACGGAGAAGAATTTAAGCGGGATCTGGAGGCGTCCCTGAAACTGCTGAAAACCGATTATCTGGACATTTACCAGTTCCACAATCCGGCGTTCTGCCCGAAGCCGGGAGACGGCACCGGCCTCTATGAGGCGATGGCGGAGGCGAAGGAGCAGGGAATGGTGCGCCACATCGGCATCACCAACCACCGGATCGGCGTGGCGAAGGAGGCTGTGGAATCAGGGCTTTATGAGACGCTCCAGTTCCCGTTCTGCTATCTGGCCACGGAGAAAGATCTGGAAGTGGTGGAGATGTGCCGGAAGGCGGACATGGGATTTATCGCCATGAAGGCTCTGTCCGGCGGACTGATCACCAACTCTGCTGCCGCCTACGCCTATCTGGCCCAGTATGACGGCGTTCTGCCCATCTGGGGCGTCCAGAGACAGAGCGAGCTGGAAGAATTCCTCCGCTATATGGATGAGCCGCCGGTGATGACGGACGAGCTGCAGGCGGTGATCGACCACGACAGAAAAGAGCTCTCCGGCAATTTCTGCCGCGGCTGCGGCTACTGCATGCCCTGCCCGGTGGGAATCGAGATCAATACCTGCGCCCGCATGAGCCTGCTGATCCGCCGCTCGCCGTCGGAGAAGCAGCTGACTCCGGACGCTCAGGCCATGATGAAGAAGATCGAAAACTGCCTTCACTGCGGAGCCTGCGCGAAAAAATGCCCCTACGGCCTGGATACGCCCAGACTGCTGGAGGAAAATTACAGGGATTATCAGGAGATCCTGGCCGGAAAGCCCCTTTGAGAGGCTCCGGCGGGAGAGAAAGGAAGGTTTTAGGCCATGGATGCTATTTTTAAGAGAATCAGCGTGAGAAAATATGAGGACCGGCCGGTGGAGCCGGAGAAGGTGGAGAAGATCCTTCGGGCGGCCATGGCGGCCCCGTCGGCAAGAAACCAGCAGCCCTGGGAGTTTTTTGTGGTCACGTCGAAGGAGACGATCAGAGAGCTGTCCCAGTGCAGCCAGTACGCTTCTTTTTTAAAAGACGCGCCTCTGGCCATCGTTCCCTGCTACAGGAAGACAGGGCTTGCTGCCCCTCTGTATGCGGAAATTGATCTGAGCATTGCCACGGAGCACATCCTTCTGGAGGCAGCACAGCTGGGGTTAGGCACCTGCTGGATGGGGATCGCTCCCGTGCGGGAGAGGATGGATGCGGTGAACCGGGTACTGGGAAATCCGGAAAACCTGGAAGCCTTTGCCCTGGTGTCCTGCGGCTACCCGGCGGAGGAGAGGCCGCAGCAGGACCGGTACGAAAAGTCCAGGATCCACTGGATCCGCTGAAAGGAGGAGCCATAGATTATGAGATATCCAAAGCCTCTGAGGCCGGGCGGGACCGTCGGTTTTGCGGCACCGTCCTTCGGCTGCGGGGAGGAGCCGTTCCGGACAGGGTTTGAGTATGCGAAACAGGCGTTTGCGGCCAGAGGCCACGGCCTGGACCTGGGGCCGAACTGCTACGAGGAGAAGGGAATCGGCATCAGCAATACGCCGAAAGCCTGCGGAGAAGAGCTGACGGAGTGGTACTGCCGGAAGGAAAATGACGTGCTGATTTCCTGTGCCGGCGGGGAGCTGATGTGTGAGATCCTGGACTATGTGGATTTCGAGAAGATCCGGAATGCCGATCCCAAATGGTTTATGGGATTTTCCGACAACACCAATTTCACCTTCCTGCTCACGACGCTGTGCGACACGGCCTCCATCTACGGGCCCTGCGCCGGGGCGTTTGCCATGGATCCCTGGGACCGGTCCCTGGAGGACGCCTATCAGCTGCTGAGAGGGGAGAAATGTGAGGTCCATGGCTATCCGCTGTGGGAAAAAGGCAGCATGGACATTGAGGCGGCTGTCCGGGAAAAGGACCCGCGGGCGCCCTACCGGCTGACAGAACCGAAGGTGCTCAGAAGCTGGGTGGGAAGCCGCCAGGCGGGACCGCAGGAGGAGATCGTCTTTGAAGGACGGCTGGCGGGAGGATGTCTGGACTGCCTGGCTAACCTGGTGGGAACGGGCTACGACGGCGTCAGGGCATTTGCGGACCGCTACAGCCAGGACGGGATCATCTGGTTTTTAGAGTCCTGCGACCTGACGGTGATGGCCATGCGCCGGGCAGTCTGGGAGATGAAGCACGCCGGCTGGTTTGAACACGCAAAGGGCTTTCTCATCGGCCGTCCCCTCCACTTCGGGGAGGAGATCATGGGGCTGGACCAATACCGGGCGGTGACGGACCTTCTGGCAGAGTACGGCGTGCCGGTGATCATGGACGCGGATTTCGGCCACCTGCCCCCGGCGATGCCTCTTGTGAGCGGCGCCATGGGAACGGTGACGGTAAAAGGAAATGAGATCGGCATCCGCTATGAGATGAAATAAGACGGCGAAACGGCAGACACTTTCGGGCATTCCGGGGGCGTCTGCTGTTTTTTGCGCAGGCAGGCCCGGCAGATTCTTTTTCAAATTTCTTGAACCCCCTCATTTCCTGTGATAAAATGGGAATGTTTTTGAGACTATAATACAAAAGAAAAAACGGAAGGTGCAGGTAGAACAATGGGCAAGAAAAATGACAATTACCTGGTGCAGGGAAGTATACTGGCGGCGGCCGGGATCATTGTGAGGCTGATCGGCCTGTTTTACAAGGTCCCCATGACCCGGATCCTGGGAGATGAGGGAATCGGCTATTACAATACGGCCTACGAGATCTATAATATCGGTCTGATCCTCTCTTCCTACAGCCTTCCGCTGGCGGTTTCCAAGCAGATCGCGAAGAGCCGGGGCAGCCGCAAACCGGGGGATGTAAAGAGGATCTTCAACTGCGGGATCGCCTTCGGCGCGTTTGCCGGCGGCCTGATGACGGTGGCGCTGATCTTCGGAGCGGACTGGATCGCTTCCAGCCTGTTCAGAAGCCCGGGAAGCGCCCTTCCCCTGAAGGTGATGGCCCCCACCATCCTGGTGTTTGCGGTGATGGGAGTGTTCCGCGGATTTTTCCAGGGCCGCGGGAATATGATCCCCACGTCCATCTCCCAGATCATTGAACAGCTGGTCCACGCGGGAGTCAGCATCTGGGCGTCCTACGATTTTATGAAGCGGTTTGCCAGTCAGCCCAATCCGGCCTCCTACGGGGCGGCGGGCGGTACTTTGGGCACCTTCATCGGCGCTCTGGCGGCTTTCCTCTTCCTGGGCGTGGTGATGCTCCTCTACTGCCGTGGCGGAAAGCACTGGGGAGAGGGCAGGCATTCTTCCTATAAGCGGGTGGCCGTGGGACTTTTCCTCACTGTCGTTCCCATTATCTTGAGCCAGACGGTGTATCAGCTGAGCGGCTCGGTGGATAACTCCATGTTCGGTATCATCATGGGTGGAAAAGGGTTCGGAGAGCAGGAGAGAATGGAGCTTTTGGGCATCTACAGCGGCAAATACCGCCTGCTCACCAACGTGCCGGTGGCCATTGCCACCTCCCTCGGGGCGTCCATGATCCCCAGCATTGTCACCTCCAAAGCCATGAAGAAGAACGGGGCGGTGAGGAGAAAAATCTACATGACGGTGAAATTCAACATGCTCATCGCCATTCCCTGCGCTGTGGGCATGGGAGTGCTGGCCTCGCCGATCTTAAAGCTGCTGTTCGGGGACGGCAGGGAGATGTCTGCCCGCCTGCTGATGATGGGGGCGTCCGCGGTGGTATTTTTCTCCCTGTCCACAGTCACAAACGCTGTGCTCCAGGGAATCGACCTGATGGCCAAGTCCGTGACCCATTCTGCCATCTCCCTGGGAATCCATGTGGTGCTGGTTTACCTGATGTTGTCCAAGCTCAACTGGGGAGTGTATGGCCTGGTGGTGGGAAATGTGACCTTCGCTCTGGTGGTGTGCATCCTGAACTGGATCTCCATCGGAAAGGCCATGCACTACCGCCAGGAGGTGGTCACCACCTTCCTCATGCCCCTGGGCATCTCTGTGGTCATGGGGATTGTGGCCTTCGGAGTGTACCATCTGGTCTATCTGGCTGCCAGCTCCAACGCGCTCAGCCTGCTTGTAGCTGTGCCGGCGGCTATGGCGGTGTACGGCGTAGGGCTGATCAAGACGAGGACGGTGCGGGAGAGAGAACTGGCGGAAATGCCCATGGGCACCAGGATTCTGCGCCTCTGTGAAAAGGTGCATTTGATGTAGGAATAAAGAAGAGAACGGGAGGATGAACGTATGAGAATGGTGCTTCAGCGGGTGGCGGAAGCGTCCGTGACGGTGGACGGAGAAGTTGTGGGAGAGATCGGAAAGGGATTTCTGGTGCTCTTAGGCGTCCAGGCATCCGACACTGAGGAGACTGCGGACCGGATGGTGGATAAAATGTGCCGGCTGCGGATTTTTGAGGATGAAAACGGCAAGACCAATCTGTCTTTGGCGGATGTGGGCGGGGAACTTTTGGTGGTGAGCCAGTTTACCCTCTATGCCGACTGCAGAAAGGGAAACCGTCCCAGTTTTGTGAAGGCCGGCCCGCCCCAGATGGCGGAGCAGCTCTACGAATACGCCGCAGAGCGGTGCCGGAAATATGTGAAAAAAGTGGAGCAGGGACGTTTCGGAGCCCACATGAAGGTGAGCCTGGTCAACGACGGGCCCTTTACGGTGGTGCTGGACAGTGAGGAGCTGATCAGATGAGAAGAGAGGTCCGGATGGAAGACATCTCCGACGGAAGACTGTACCGGTCGGAGGACATGGTGAGAGCGGGCTGCGGGGACTGCAGAGGCTGTTCTGCCTGCTGCCGTCACATGGGCAATTCCATAATAGTGGATCCGTTGGACGTTTACAGACTGAATATAGAGGGGAAAGTGGAGCTTAATGAGCTATTTTCCCGGTATCTGGAATTCCATGTGGAGGACGGGATCATTCTGCCCAATCTGAAGATGACGGGGCCGGAGGAGGCGTGCGGATTTCTGGATCAGGACGGCCGCTGCAGCGTCCACGCCGTCCGCCCCGGTCTGTGCCGCCTGTTCCCCCTGGGCCGTTTTTATGAAAACGGGGGATTTCAGTATTTTCTCCAGACGGGAGAGTGCAAAAAGACCAACCGCACGAAGGTGAAGGTAAGCCGCTTTATTGACGTGCCGGATATCAGGACCTATGAAGCCTACGTGTCAGACTGGCATTTCTTTCTGCTGGACGCCCAGGACCATGTAAGGCGCTGCAGAGATGAAAATGAGGCGAAACGGGTGAATATGACGCTGTTAAACCTGTTCTTCCTCACGCCCTACGATGGGGGACGGGAATTTTACGGACAGTTTTATGAGCGTTTTCAGACCATGGCGCCTGTGAGGGAGGAGTGGAACCGTGAAGGAAAATCTCTATGATGCTCATCGTGCCGGCGGTGAAGCCATGAAGCGGTACGCGGCCCCCATGGAGGGGATCACAGGCTATATTTACCGGAACGCCCATCACCGCGTATTCGGCGGGGCGGACAAGTACTTCACGCCCTTTCTCTCTCCCGGAAAGAAGCGGAGCCTGCGCTCGAGAGAGTTAAACGACATCCTTCCCCAGCACAATGAAAATATTCCCGTGGTGCCCCAGATTCTCACCAACGACTGGGAGGATTTTATCCACACGGCAGAGATTTTAAGGGAATTCGGTTATGAGGAGGTCAATCTCAACCTGGGCTGTCCCTCCGGAACGGTGACGGCGAAGAAGCGGGGGGCCGGTTTTCTGGCCTGCCCGGAGGAGCTGGACCGGTTTCTGGAGCGGATTTGTTCCGGGACGAAGCAGAAGATTTCCATAAAGACCAGGATCGGGGTGGAGAGCGCGGAGGAGTTCGGGCCTCTCTTAGAGATCTTCTGCCGCTATCCCTTAAGTGAGCTCATCGTCCATCCCAGGACCCAGAAGGAAGGCTACCGCGGCGCTCCCCACAAAGAGGAGTTTTTGCGGGCTTTTGAAAGGGCCCCGTTTCCGGTCTGCTATAATGGAGATCTTTTCTCCAGGGAGGATCTGGAGGAGTTTTCCAGGGAGTTTCCCCAGGCGGACCGGGTGATGGTCGGGCGCGGCCTGATCGCGGACCCAGCTCTGGCCGCCGGCGCCGCAGACGGGCGGACGGTGACGAAGGAGACGTTCCGGGAGTTCCACCAGGAGATTCTGGACGGATACTGTCAGATCATGTCCGGGGACCGGAACGTGCTGTTTAAAATGAAGGAACTGTGGTTTTACATGATCCGCCTGTTTCCGGACGGGGAGGATTTTGCGAAAAAAATCAGAAAATCGTCCACGGTGGCGGAGTACCGGCTGTGGACGGAGCGGCTTCTGGCGGAGCGGGAGATTCTGCCGCAGGCCGACACTTCATTTCTCCGGAAAAGATAAAGGAGAAGGGCGGAGATGGAGTTTATAAAAACTTTATTGGACATTTCCGCCCTCTCATGCTATTCTGGGACCATATCTTTGATCCCCGTCTTGTGATTCTTCCCTGGGCTTTCTCCAGAATTTACACTTCCCTTTTCCCTTAAAATAAGCTAAAATGATGGTTAAGCATGTCTTAAAAAGGCGTGGTTCAACTCATTGAAACTGCAAAAGGAGAAGAAGGCTATGAAGATTGGGATCGTAACGGACAGCAACAGCGGGATCACCCAGGACCAGGCAGAAAAACTGGGGGTCTATGTCATTCCCATGCCGTTTATGATAGATGGAAAGACGTATTATGAGGATATAGATCTGACGCAGGAACAGTTTTATGAAAAATTGAGGGCGGGGGCGGATATCTCCACCTCCCAGCCGTCGCCGGAGGCCGTGACCGGGCTGTGGGACAGGCTTCTTGGGGAGTACGATCAGCTGGTGCACATCCCCATGTCCAGCGGCCTGAGCGGTTCCTGCCAGACGGCCATGATGCTGGCGGGGGATTATGAGGGAAAGGTGTTTGTGGTGAACAACCACCGGATCTCCGTGACGGAGCGGCAGTCGGCTCTGGATGCGAAGATGCTGGCAGAGAAGGGCCTGTCGGGGGAGGAGATCCAGAAGATTCTCTATGACACCCGGTACGATTCCAGCATTTACATCACGGTGGATACGCTGAAATACTTAAAAAAGGGCGGGCGGATCACCCCCGCCGCAGCCGCTCTGGGAACGCTCTTAAAGATCAAGCCGGTGCTGACTATCCAGGGGGAGAAGCTGGACGCGTTCGCGAAGGCCCGCACCATGAAGCAGGCCAGAGGCATCATGCTGACGGCGCTGAAAAAGGATCTGGAGGAGCGTTTTGGGGACGGGGACTGCCGCCATACCTACCTGCAGATCGCCCACACGGCTAACGGGGAGGCGGCAGAGGAGCTGAAGGAGGAGCTGAACAGGCTCTATCCGGGGGCGCCGGTCCATGTGGATCCCCTTTCTCTGAGCATTGCCTGTCACATCGGCCCCGGCTCCCTGGCGGTAGCCTGCACAAAGATGCTGGAAGGATAGAACATGGAAAAACGGTGGAAGAAAACGGTCAGCATGAGGGCGGTCCTGATCTTCATGCTGTTTGTCATCGGCTTTCTGCCGATGGCGGTTCAGGGCAGGATCCTGCTGACATCCCTGCGGCAGGGACAGATCAGCGCCAGAACGCTGGAGATCCAGAACCAGGCTTTGATCCTCAGCAACCGGCTGACCCAGGCCGGCTATCTGGGCGGGGAGGTGACGGACACGATCTTGGACAGCCAGATGGATGTGCTGGCGGACGTGCTCAACGGGCGGATCGTGATCGTGGACGAGACGTACCGGATCATCCGGGATACCTTTAACCTGGCAGAGGGGAAATACCACGTCTCCGAGGAGGTGATCCGCTGCTTCCGGGGAGAGACGAGCAGCAAGTACAACAGCGACAGGCACTATCTGATCGAGACATTTCCTATCTACGGGGCGGGTTCCACAGGGGAGATCGACGGCGTCATGGTGGTGACGGCGTCCACGGAGGCTATTCTGAACCTGACGGATATGGTGGGCGAGAAGGTCACGATGTACGAGGTGATGGCCCTGATCGTGATCGTTGTGGCTGTCCTTCTGTTCTCCGGCCTGTACTTAAAGCCGGTTTTCCGGTTCCGGGAAGGCCTAAAAAAGATCGCTTCCGGCGACGCGGAGGAGATCCATGTGGACGATTACCGGGAGACGAAGGAGATGTCCTCCGCCGTGAGCCAGGCATTTACCAAGCTGCGGGAGGTGGACAATTCCCGTCAGGAATTTGTCTCCAATGTGTCCCATGAGCTGAAGACTCCCATTACGTCCATCCGGGTGCTGGCGGACTCTCTCATGTCCATGGAGGACGCGCCGGTGGAGCTGTACCGGGAGTTTATGAACGACATTTCCGATGAGATCGACCGGGAGAGCAAGATCATCGATGATCTGCTGACGCTGGTGAAAATGGATAAATCTGTCAATCACGTCATGAATATCAGCCAGGTCAACATCGGCAGCCTGCTGGAGCTGATACTGAAGCGGATGCGCCCCATCGCGAAAAAGAGGAATGTGGAGCTGACGCTGGAGACGATTCGGGAGGTGACGGCTGAGGTGGATGAGGTGAAGCTGTCCCAGGCCATGAACAACCTGGTGGAGAACGCGGTGAAATACAACCGGGAGGACGGCTGGGTGCGGGTGACGCTGGACGCGGATCACAAATTTTTCACCATCCGGGTGGCGGATTCCGGCATAGGGATCCCGGAGGAGTTCCAGACCAGGATCTTTGAGCGTTTTTACCGGGTGGACAAAGCCCGCTCCCGCGAGACGGGAGGAACCGGGCTGGGACTGGCCATCACCAAAAATGTGATTCAGATGCACCACGGCACGATCCA
Source organism: Candidatus Lachnoclostridium pullistercoris (assembly GCA_019119775.1). Lineage (GTDB taxonomy): Bacteria > Bacillota > Clostridia > Lachnospirales > Lachnospiraceae > Lachnoclostridium_A > Lachnoclostridium_A pullistercoris. The sequence goes on from DWWL01000057.1 coordinate 33,292, forward strand.
GGTGCAGAGCGCGGAGGGAGAGGGAACGGTGTTTACGGTTCAGATCCCTCTCACCTACATTTCGTAAAGGAGGTGCGGGATGACGGGAAGACGATGGAGACTGCTCCTGCTGCTTTTTGTTTCTGCTGCACTTTTGCTTTCCGGCTGCAGGCATGAGGAAGAACAGCCGCCGGCGAAGGCGGAGAACGGAGTCTACCAGATCTACTATCTGGACGCGTCGGGAACGGTGCTGACGCCCAATGAATATAAGACGGACACGACGGACACGGACCAGCTGATCGGGGAGCTGATCGACCAGCTGCGCACGGTGCCGAAGGATCTGGACAGCCAGTCGGCGATCCCGGAACGGGTGGATTACCGGGGATTTCACCGGGAGGAAATGGTGGTCTATTTAAGCTTCGGGGATGCCTACAACAGCATGAGGGACGACCAGGAGATCCTGTGCCGGGCGGCTCTGGCAAAGACGCTGACCCAGGCTCCGGATATTAACTATATCAGTATTTTTGCGGGAGAGCAGCCCATTCTGGATGCGAAAGGGCAGCCGGTGGGAATGATCTCCGGCAGTGATTTTGTGGACAGCATCAGCGATGTGAACGCCTATGAGAGGACGATGCTGACGCTCTACTTTACGGATGAGAAGGGAGAGCTGCTGTATCCGGAGACCAGAGAGGTGGTCCACAATATGAACACGTCCATGGCTCAGCTGGTGATCGAGGAGCTGATCCACGGGCCTGAAACGTTCCGCCTGTGCCCCACGGTGCCGGCGGACACCAGACTGATCAGCGTATCGGTCAACGACAACGTGTGCTATGTAAATTTTGACGAGACTTTTCTGACGGGGAGCGGGAGTCTGGCGGTGGCGGATTACATTCCCATCTATTCCATCGTAAACTCCTTAGCGGAGGCAGCCGGCATCAGCCGGGTGCAGTTCTCCATCAATGGGTCTGCAAATGTAAAATTCAGGGATTCCATCTCGCTGGACACTCAGTTTGAGAGAAACCTGGATTATATAGGAGGATAAAAACATCAGACGGCCGCTGGTATTTTTGACAGGGGGATTCGTACTTGGAGAGGTATTGGCCCTGAAGGCGGTGCCGATGGCTGCTTTGCTGGCGGGATGCCTGCTTGGAGCAGTCTGTCTGGAGTGCAGAAAGAGCAGAGGGCTGTGGACCGGCCTGCTGCTCTTTTTTCTTCTCCTGGGATGTCTCCGATACCGGGCGGCGGAAGCGGAGGCCGGGCGGATGAGGGCGATGGGGCTGGATCAGGAAGAAGCCTGCTCTGTCGCCGGCACGGTGAAGAGCCTGGAGGAAAAGACGAACGGCTGGGGCGGGGAACTGATCTCCTGTGTGCTGGAGGAGCCTGCGGGGCAGGGGAAAAAGGCCAGTCTGGGAGCAGTGACCGTATATTTTGATGAGAAACCGGAGCTTAAGGCAGGGGACCGGATCTTGGCGTCCGGCCCGCTTAACGTCTACGACGCTGCCTCCAACCCGGGAGAGTTTGACTACCGTGGCTATTATGACTCAAAGGGGATGTTCTTCCGTATGACGGCAGAGAGCTGGGAACGGCTTTCCGGAGGAGACCCGGTGAGGCGGTTTCTGGGGGAGATCCGGGAGCGGGGAGCGGCCGTTCTCGACCAGTGCTCCGGCCGCCATTCCGGGATCTTTAAAGCCATGCTCCTGGGGCTGAAGGGAGACATCCCGGACGAGGTGTACAGCCTGTACCAGGAGAGCGGGATCTCCCACCTTCTGGCGATCAGCGGCCTGCATGTGTCCATGCTGGGCATGGGATTTTACGGACTTTTGAGAAAACTGAGGCTGGGAAAGAAGACGGCCGCTGCTTTTTCCGGGACCGTCATGATCCTCTACGGAATCATGACCGGGTTTTCACCCTCCACTCAGAGGGCGGTGATCATGTTCCTGGCGTCGGTGACAGCCGGCTGCGGGGGGCGTGTCTATGATCTGCCGTCTGCCCTGTCCCTGGCGGCTCTTGTGATCCTGTGGCGGGAGCCGGGGGCGGTTTCCCAGGGCGGGGTCCAGCTCTCTTTCCTGGCAGTGGGCGGGATCGGCGTCCTGGGCAGAAGGCTTGAGCAGGCGAAAGTGTGGGAGGGAAGGGCCGGCCGGCTGCTCTTAAGCGGCCTGGCAGTCCAGCTGGCCACCTATCCGGCGGTGCTTTACCATTTTTTTGTATATCCGCCCTACAGCATTTTTTTAAATCTGCTGGTGATTCCCCTGATGACTTACGCCATGGTATCTGGGCTGCTCTGCCTGGCGGTGGGAGGAGTGTTTCCGGCGGCCGGCCGTTTCTGCGCCGGATCCGGCTGCATGATCCTGGATTGTTATGAGGCGCTGTGCCGTCTGTGGGGCAGATTTCCCGGCAGCAGCCTGGTGATCGGCCGCCCGGAGCTGTGGCAGATCGCTCTCTACGGCGCCGTTCTGGCAGCTTTTGCCTGGACGGCGGAGAAAATGCGGAGAAAAAAGACGGGGCTGGCCCTGGTGACAGCAGTGCTGTTTGCCCTTTTGTTTCCCCTGCCGGAGAGGGGACTGCGGGTCACTTACCTGGATGTGGGACAGGGAGACGGGATTGTGGCGGAGGCGGGAGGCTTCCGCATGCTGTTTGACGGAGGAAGCTCAGACGAGAAGAACCTGGGGGAGCAGGTGCTTGTCCCTTTTCTTCACTCCAGAGGGATCCGGACTCTGGATTACGCCGCGGTGAGCCATTGTGACAGCGATCACATAAGCGGCTTAAAAGAGCTGCTGGAGAGCGGCACCGTAAGGATCAGAACGCTGATTCTGCCGGAGTCTGCCGGGGCGGCGGATGAGGCACGGGAAGGGCTGGCAGCATTGGCGGAGAAGAGGGGGACCAGGGTGGCGGTGATGCGGGAAGGGGACAGCATTCAGGCGGGAAAACTGAAGCTGACCTGCCTCTATCCCTATAAAGGAAAGGAGCCGGCGGCGGACCGCAACGACCAGTCTCTGATTCTGCGCCTGGATTACGGGGAGGCCGGGTTTCTGTTTACAGGAGACGCCGGTGAGGCAAGTGAAGAGGAAATGCTGTCCCGGCCGTCGGTCCGCCCCCTCTTAGAGGATGTGACAGTACTGAAGGTGGCCCACCACGGTTCTGCCGGTTCCTCCTGCCAGGAATTTTTAGAGGCGTCCGCGCCTGCCTGGGGAGTGATCTCCTGCGGGAAGGACAACTCCTACGGCCATCCGGCGCCGGAGACAGTGGAGCGGCTGAAAACAGCCGGCGTCCGGCTGTTTGTGACGGCTGAGAACGGGGCGGTGACGGCCCGGACAGACGGGAAGAAAACGGCGGTCACGCCTTTTCTGCGGGGGGAATGAGGTGCGCCGGGAAAATTTAGCCGTCTGCGGTTCTGCGGGAAGGACGGAGCCGGCTGCGGTTCTGCGGGGTGAACTGAGCTGCCCTGCGGTTCTGGCTTGTCCGGGCGCGGGATCTGATGTATAATCGTATAACGGTTCAGGCGGCGGACAAACAGCCGGCGCCTATATGATCCACAGGAGTACTCTGCCCTGCGCGGGGCAGGATGAGAAAGGAAACTCAGAATGCAGACGTTAAACAGGGACTTAAAGGAAGGAAATTTCCGCAGCGTATATCTGCTGTTCGGGGAGGAAGAATTTTTAAAAAAAAGCTATAAGAACCGGCTGCGGGAAGCCATTGCCGGAGAAGACAGCATGAATTACAATTATTTTGAGGGAAAAGGGCTGGACGTGTCGGAGATCATAAGCCTGGCGGATACCATGCCGTTTTTTGCGGAGCGCCGTCTTATTCTCCTGGAGGACACCGGCTTTTTTAAGAGCGCGGCCGGGGAAGAGCTGGTGGCTTATCTGCCGCAGATGCCGGAGAGTACCTGCATGATCTTTGTGGAGTCAGAGGTGGACAAGCGGAACCGCCTCTATAAAAAGGTGAAGGAGCTGGGGTACGCGGCGGAGCTTTCCAGACAGGATGCCTCCCAGCTGGCCCGCTGGGCGGGCGGGATCCTGGCCAAAGACGGAAAAAAGATCACGGGAAGGACCATGGAGCATTTTCTGGCGGCGGCGGGAGACGATATGGAAAATATCCGCATGGAGCTGGAAAAGCTGATCTGCTATGTGGGGGACCGGGAGGTGGTGACAGACCAGGATGTGGAGGCGATCTGCACTGTTCACGTCACCAGCCGGATTTTTGACATGGTGGGGGCGATCGTGGCGGGGAACACGAGAAAGGCCATGGACCTTTACGAAGATCTCCTCACGCTGAAGGAGCCGCCCATGCGGATCCTCTACCTGATTGCCCGGCAGTTCAACCAGATTCTGCAGGTGAAGGAGCTGATGGGAAAGGGAATGGACCGGTCGGCCATCGCCTCAAAGCTGAAAATGCAGCCCTTTGTGGTGGGAAAGACCATGCCCCAGGCCAGGGCATTTACCAAAGAGCAGATCCTGTCCTATGTGGATCTGTGCGTGGAGTCTGAGGAGGCGGTGAAGACGGGAAGACTGCAGGACCGTTTGGCGGTCGAGCTTCTGATCGCGAAAAAATACCGCTAGGGGACAGATGCCGATGGATCAGCAGATGCCGGATGGAGCTGCAGCGCAGGTATCGGATGGATCAGCAGACACAACCGAGACATAACCGCCCAGCCTGCTGCCCCGCAGAAATAAATCGGACAGACGAAAAAAGCTCTTATCCGTCACACCATCGGATAAGAGCTTTTATAACTCGCTTCTTATGTCTATAAATTAAGCCATGCCGTTGACAGCCTTAGCCAGACGGGATACCTTACGGGAAGCCGTATTCTTGTGGTACACACCCTTGGTCTGAGCCTTGTCAATCTCAGCAGTAGCAGCTACTAAACATGCCTGTGCAGCAGCCTTGTCACCGGCAGCAACAGCAGCGTCTACTTTCTTGATAGCAGTTCTCACTTTAGATCTGATTGCCTTATTTCTGGCAGCCTTCGTCTCGTTTACTAAGATTCTCTTCTTAGCGGATTTGATGTTAGCCAATCTCGTACACCTCCAATATTCCTATTATCATCTTCGGTTTGCATCGAAACCTGGACACGGACAGTTCAATGTAAACATACTATTGTATTTTATCCAATCTCTCCGGCTCTGTCAATAGATATTTCCGCTTTTTTTGAGATGGATTTTTTAGAAAGTAACAGTTCATCCGATGTGTAAACAGAGAGGAAAACTTACTTACAAGCAAGCTTGACGTCAGTTTTCCCCTCTGTTTACCCGCCGTCTGAACTGAAACATACATATTTCTGCTTTTTTTGAGGAGAATAGTAGCAGTTCAGATATCTGATGGGCAAGTGGGAGTGAAAAGGGGCCCGCAGCCTGCGGAAATGAAGAGAAGAGACGAAAATCAGGCGGAGAAAAGGAGTGGCAGACAGTGAGGCGCGGAGGCGGAAAACAGACGGCGGAGAGGGACAAAAACAGACGGAAAAGAAGAAAACGATTCGAGGTGCGGACAGATCTGGCGCTGGAGAGCCGGGAGAGGATTCAGGCAGAGAAGGGAGATCAGGGAGTCTCCGTGCGGGAGTGGAGAGAAAAGAACGGAGCGATCTCCCTGACGGAGGTCCGCGTGAAAAATGACCGCGGAGCGAAGACCATCGGAAAGCCGGTGGGAACCTATCTCACCCTGGAGATGGGACAGGTGCAGGATCAGGACGACGGCTGGAGAGAAGACGCGGCGGATGAGGTGGCGGCCGGGCTGCGCCGCCTGGCCGGACAGGCTCTGGGGCGGGAGGAAGCCGGGGGATTTCCGGGAGTACATGTGCTGGCGGTGGGCCTGGGAAACCCTTATGTGACGCCGGACTCTCTGGGACCGCGGGTGCTGGGAAATCTGCGGATCACAAGGAAGATTGCCGAGGACGGGGACTGGCCGGTGATCAGCGGAATTGTTCCCGGAGTGATGGCTCAGACAGGGATGGAGACGGCGGAGATTTTAACGGGGATCATCCGGGAGACAAAGCCGGATCTGGTGATCGCGGTGGACGCCCTGGCGGCCAGAACCATCCGCAGGCTGGGGACGACCATCCAGCTGACTGATACAGGCATCCATCCAGGCTCCGGCGTGGGAAACCACCGCCACGGCCTGACAAAAGAGAGCCTGGGAGTGCCGGTACTGGCCATCGGCGTGCCTACGGTGGTGGGAGCGGCCGCCATTGCCCAGGACACGGTGGCCGCTGTGTCGGCAGTCCTGGAAAAAGGGAGCCGGACGAAGGGAGTAGGAACCTGGCTGGAACATATGGGAGAGGAGGAACAGTACCGCCTGATCCGGGAAGTGCTGGGACCGGAGCTCTCCCAGCTTTACGTGACCCCGCCGGATATAGATGAGACGGTAAAGCTGTTAAGTTTTGCCATATCGGAAGGAATCCACCGGGCATTTTACGGCATATGATGGTATAGAGCGGGCAGGTGCCCGGAAATGTCCCGCCCGGCAGCGGGGAGAGGGAGAGAAGGTGAGCGGGTGAGAGAGGGAACGATCGGAGCGGGAAGGGACGGAAGGAGAACGGTCGGAGCGGGAGCGGCCGGAGAAGGAGTGCCCGGAGCCGGGGGGAGCAGAAAAGGAACTGCCGGAGAAAGATCAAGCAGAGCGGGATCTGCCGGAAAGTTCTCTGGAAAGACCGGCGGAGGCGGGAGAAAAAGAGCTGGAAAAAAGATGGGGAAGAAAGCGGCGGCGCTCTTTGCGGCGGCAGTGCTGGCGGCCGGATACAGGCAGTGGGTGCCGGGGCTGGCGGCCGCCGCCGGGATCCCGGAGCCGGAGCAGTTAAAGGAGCAGGCAGTTTCCGCCTGCTTTTCCTTTCTCTGGAACGGGCATTACCCGGCAGCGGAGAGCGGAGACGTTTCCTCTGTGCTCGAGAAAGCGGCGGGAACTCTTCCGGTCTACCGCCTGGGAAGCGCGCGGCTGGAGGCGGAGCAGATGTCAGAAGGGAGAGATCCGGCCTTTCGCCTCTACCTGGAAAACCAGGAGTTTTTTGCGGAATATGAAAAACTGACGGGGGAAGGAGACGGAGAGCAGACGCCGGGGACAGCCGGGACAGCAGGAGCGGCTGGGGCGGCAGGAGCGGCTGGGGCAGCAGGAGCGGCTGGGACGGCCGGAGCAGCAGGAATGCCCGGAACAGCGGAGACAGCCGGAACAGCTCTCCCCGTTTCCGGTCAGGTGTATTCCATGAGCCAGCTGGCTGACTACGATTTTCTCATGAAAACTTTTTACAGCGTCCATCCGTCCACCACCGCCGGCCGGGATGAGATGAACGCCGAGGAACTGCTCTCAAAGGACCTGCGCCTGACCGGGGACAGCACCTCTCCCCAGATTCTGATCTACCACAGCCACTCCCAGGAAACGTTCGCCGATTACGGGCCGCAACAGCCGGAAGCCACAGTGGTGGGAGTGGGGGAGTACCTGGCAGAGCTTCTGCGTGCCAAGGGATACAATGTGATCCACGATACGTCCGTCTATGATCTGAAGGACGGCAAGCTGGACCGCAGCCAGGCATATACATACGCGCTGGAGGGGATCACCGCCATCCTGCAGGAGAACCCGTCCATCGAGGTGGTGCTGGACATTCACCGGGACGGGGTGGATGAAAACTGCCGCCTGGTGGAAGAGATCGGCGGAAAGCCTACGGCGCAGATCATGTTTTTCAACGGGATGAGCCAGACGCCGGACGGCCCCATCGAGTATCTGCCAAACCCCTTCCGGGAGGATAATCTGGCTTTCAGCCTGCAGATGCAGGTGAAGGCGGCGGCCTATTTCCCGGGATTTACCCGAAAGATCTACCTAAAGGGGCTGCGCTACAATCTCCACGTCCGCCCCAGATCCTCCCTCATCGAGGTGGGAGCCCAGAACAACACCTACGAGGAGGCCAGAAACGCCATGGAACCCCTGGCAGAACTTTTGGATATGGTGTTGCAAGGAAAATGAAAAAATGGTATGTTATTGTATAGCGCAGACTGCCGAAAAGCCTGATGAAATCAGGGCCGGGCGGTCTGGGAGACAGGCCGCCCGGCGCCGGGAGACAAAAAAGGAAAAAATTCCCGGGGAGGGCGGCAGCAGACAGGAAATCACCCTATGAAAGAGGAATATCATTTATGGCAATTGACCAAAGCAAAATCAGAAACTTTTGTATTATCGCCCACATCGACCACGGCAAATCCACTCTGGCGGACCGGATCATCGAGATGACCGGCCTTCTCACCAGCCGAGAAATGCAGGCTCAGGTGCTGGACAATATGGAGCTGGAGCGGGAGAGAGGAATCACCATCAAGTCCCAGGCGGTCCGCACCGTGTACCGGGCCAAAGACGGGGAGGAGTATATCTTCAACCTGATCGACACTCCCGGCCATGTGGATTTTAACTATGAGGTGTCCAGGAGCCTGGCGGCCTGCGACGGAGCCATCCTGGTGGTGGACGCGGCCCAGGGGATCGAGGCCCAGACGCTGGCAAACGTCTACCTGGCCCTGGACCACGATCTGGACGTATTTCCCGTGATCAACAAGATCGACCTGCCCAGCGCCGACCCGGACCGGGTGGCGGCGGAGATCGAGGATGTGATCGGTTTGGAGGCCCATGACGCCCCCAGGATCTCCGCAAAGACGGGAGAAAATGTGGAGGAGGTGCTGGAGGCCATCGTCCACAAGATCCCGGCTCCTGAAGGAGATCCGGAGGCTCCCCTTCAGGCCCTGATCTTTGACTCTTTATACGACTCTTACCGGGGCGTTATCGTGTTCTGCCGCATAAAGAACGGTACAGTGAAGAAAGGAACGCCCATTAAGATGATGGCCACCGGAGCCACTTTCGAGGTGGTGGAAGTGGGATATTTCGGAGCAGGACAGTTTATCCCCTGCGATGAGCTGGCTGCTGGAATGGTGGGCTATATTACCGCCAGCATCAAGAACGTGCGCGATACCCGCGTGGGCGACACCATCACCAACCGGGACGAGCCCTGTGACAAGCCGCTTCCCGGCTACAAGAAGGTGACGCCTATGGTGTACTGCGGTCTGTATCCGGCGGACAGCGCCAAGTATCCGGATCTGCGGGACGCCCTGGAAAAGCTCCAGTTAAATGACGCGGCTCTCTTTTTTGAGCCGGAGACTTCCCTGGCTCTGGGATTTGGATTCCGCTGCGGATTTTTGGGGCTGCTCCATCTGGACATTATTGAGGAGCGTCTGGAGCGGGAGTACAACCTGGATCTGGTGACGACGGCTCCCGGCGTTATCTACCGCGTCCACAAGACAAACGGGGAGATGATCGAGCTGACCAACCCCTCCAATCTGCCGGACCCGTCGGAGATCGAGTATATGGAGGAGCCGATCGTGAGCGCGGAGATCATGGTGACGTCCGAATATGTGGGCGCCATCATGCAGCTGTGCCAGGAGAGACGCGGCAATTATCTGGGAATGGAGTACATTGAGGGGACGAGAGCTCTTCTCAAATATGACCTGCCCTTAAACGAGATCATCTACGATTTCTTTGACGCCCTGAAGTCCCGCTCCAGAGGCTACGCTTCCTTTGACTATGAGCTGAAGGGCTATGAGCGCTCCGATCTGGTGAAGCTGGACATCCTGGTGAACAAGGAGGAAGTGGACGCTCTGTCCTTTATCGTGTTTGCAGGTTCTGCCTACGAGAGGGGAAGAAAAATGTGCGAGAAGCTGAAGGAGGAGATCCCCAGACATCTGTTTGAGATCCCCATCCAGGCGGCTGTGGGAGGAAAGATCATCGCCAGAGAGACGGTGAAGGCCATGAGGAAGGACGTGCTGGCCAAGTGCTACGGCGGCGATATTTCACGAAAGAGGAAACTGTTGGAGAAGCAGAAGGAAGGAAAGAAGCGCATGCGCCAGATCGGAAATGTGGAGATTCCGCAGAAGGCGTTTATGAGTGTGCTGAAGTTGGACGATGAATGATGGGAAAAAACCGCTGGAACTTTATATCCACATCCCGTTCTGCGAGAGAAAATGCGCCTACTGCGATTTTCTCTCCATGCCGGCGACTCTGGGCGTACAGAGGCAGTATGTGGAAAAGCTGATCGACGAGATCATCGGGGAGAGCGCCGGGATCCGGGATTATGAGGTGAGAAGTGTGTTTATCGGCGGCGGAACGCCGTCCATTCTCCCGGGAGAATACATTCTTGGCATTCTGCAGGCGACGGCGGACTATTTCGACGTGCGAAAGGACGCGGAGATCACCATTGAGATCAATCCCGGCACTTTAGATGAGCACAAGCTGGAATGCTACCGGGAGGGAGGCGTCAACCGGATCAGCCTGGGGCTTCAGTCGTCGGACGACTGGGAGTTAAAGATCCTGGGGAGGATCCACACCTACGATGATTTTCTGCGCTCCTACGAGCAGGTGCGGATGGCGGGATTTTCCAATGTAAATGTGGATCTGATGTCCGCTCTGCCGGGACAGACGCTGGATTCCTGGGAGAAGACCTTGAAAAAGGTGCTCATGCTGCGGCCGGAGCACATTTCCGCCTACAGTCTGATCATCGAGGAGGGAACCCCGTTTTATGAGAGGTACGGGAAGGGAGGAAAGGCATTTCCGCCTCTTCCGGACGAGGACACGGAGCGGGAGATGTACCACGTGACCAGGACCATGATGGAGGAGCACGGCTATCACCGTTACGAGATTTCCAATTACTGCCGGAACGGCTTTGAGTGCCGTCACAATCTGGGATACTGGACCGGCGTGGAGTATCTGGGCCTGGGCCTGGGAGCTTCCTCCTGCATCAGCGGCTTCCGGTTCAAGAAAGAGGAGAATCTGAGAGCCTACTTAGATCAGGCGTCGGCCCCGGATTTTCCGTCCTGCCTGTACCGGGAGATCCACAAGCTGGATGCCAAAGACAGAATGGAAGAATTTATGTTTTTGGGACTGCGCCTGACGGAAGGGGTGTCGGGAGCGGAATTTCACGAACAGTTCGGCCAGAACATGTGGAACGTGTACGGGCCGGTGATCGAGGATATGGAGCAGAAAGGGCTGCTGAAAGTGAATCCGCCCAGAATCGCTCTCACAGAGCGGGGCATGGATCTGAGTAATTATGTGATGAGTCATTTTCTGCTGGACTAAAAAAGCCGGATCAGGGAATGGATGGAAACTGCGGCGCAGCACTTGCTTTCCGCGCGGCGCCGTGATAGACTTTCTTCCGGAAAACAAAAAAGAAAGCGCATGTATTTGCCACCGGGTGAATACGGAAAATGCCTGGATATATTCCGCAGGTCTTAGAAGGAATATATGCAGGCATTTTTTTGTGCAGCGGGAAAATTCGTCCCCTGCTGCAAAGAACGCTTGGCAGGATTTTTTCTCAATCCGGGAGCTGCGCTTTTTCGGACGTTTTTTGGATTTTCAAGGAGAGGGGAATGAGAGATGAGAAGGACAGATGCCGGGGCTTATATGTTCTGGAATGTGGCGGGGATGCTGGGACTGTCAGGAAATATCCTGGCGGATACATTTTTCGTTTCAGACCGGCTGGGGGCTGACGGCCTGGCGGCTCTGAACCTGGCTGTATCGATCTTTGGCCTGATCAATGGGATCGGCATGATGTTCGGCATCGGAGGGGCCACCCGCTATGCCGTCCGCCGAGGGAGGAAGGAAGAGGAGGAGGCAGGAAAAGCCTTCACTGCGGCAGTGTGCCTCGGGGCGGCTGCCGGCGGGATCCTGGCGGCTGCGGGCAGCAGCTGGGTCTGGCAGCTGGCCCGCCTTCTGGGAGCGGAGGGAGAGATCCTGCCGGTGTGCGTTTCTTATCTGGAGATCATCCTGCTGTTTGCGCCCATGTTCATCTGCAATCATGTGCTGACCGCATTTGTGAGAAGCGGAGGCCGTCCGGGACTTGCCATGGCAGGAATGCTGGCCGGCAGTCTCTCAAACATTTTTCTGGATTATCTGTTTATGTATCCCCTTCAGTGGGGAATCCGGGGAGCGGCCTTTGCCACGGCTCTGGCACCGGTTATCGGGGCAGGGTTTTCTGCAGCCTGTCTGGCATTAAACAGGCACAGATTCGGGCTGGCCGGCTGCTGGAGACCGGGACGTTTCCGCCTGCGCCTTCTGTTCTCTGAAGGATTTGATCTGATCCGGCTGGGCGGCGCTGCCTTTGTAAACGAGAGCTCCGCGTCCGCGGTGATGGTGCTCTTCAACCTTCTTGTGCTGCGCCATGGGGGAAATACGGGTGTGGCGGCCTACGGGATCGTGGCCAACCTGGCCCTGGTGGCCATGGCGGTGTTTACAGGGATTTCTCAGGGATGTCAGCCTTTGATCAGCAGGGCTTACGGAGAGGGAAATGGAAGGGAGGCAGACGGGATATACCGGAAAGCCGGCCGGACGGCGGCGCTTCTCGGAACGGTGGCAGCCGTGTCGGCGTGGATATTTGCGCCCCAGCTGGCGGCCATGTTCTGCAGGGCGGAGGAGACGGCGCTGCAGGCCATGGCGGAGAACGGACTGAGGCTTTATTTTACAGGATTTCTGTTTGTGGGAGGAAATCTTATGACAGCGGCATTTTTAGGAGCAGTGGAGAGAGCCGGGACGGCCTTCCGCCTGTCCCTGTACCGCGGCATTCTGGGAACGGCCGCGGCGGCCCTGCTGTTTTCCCAGGTTTTGGGGGTAGCGGGAGTGTGGCTGGCATTTCCGGCCGCAGAGTTTGGCGCCCGTCTTTTCAGACGGCGCCTGGTGTCTGGGGATGGAGCCGTTCCAGCTTCCGGAACAGGCGGCGCAGGATGATCACAGCGGTGACGGCAAGAACTACTTCTGCGGTGAACTGAGCGTAGGTCAGGCCGTAGAGCGGGAAGATCATGTTCAGGATGCAGAGAGCAGGGATCTCCAGCACGATCTTGCGCAGCACGGCAAAGACGAAGGAGTACTGCCCCAGTCCCACTGCCTGGAATACGGCCACCGCCAGGAAATCCGTGCAGAGGAAGGGAAGCGCCAGACAGAAGCCGCGCAGGAAACGGCTGCCGTAGGCGATGATCTCCTCATTCTGCATGAACAGGCGGATCAGGCTGCCAGAGGCAAAGGAATAGAAGACGCAGATGGCAAGCATGAAGGAGATGATCACCTTCGCGGCAAATATGACGGTCTGCTTCATTCTGCGGATATTTCCGGACGCGTAGTTGTAGCTGACCAGGGGCATAATGCCCTGGGACAGGCCCTGGGAAACGTAGTTGGGAATGGTGTTTAACTTCTGGGCGATTCCCATGGCAGCCACAGCGTTGGGGCCGTAGCCGGCGGTGAAGTTGTTTAAAATGGTCATTCCGGTGACGTTTAACAGGTTCTGAATGGAGGCGGGGATTCCCACGCCGCACACTCCCTTCACAATATTCTTCCTCAGACAGAACATGCGGGGATTGATGCAGACGTAAGTTTTTCCTCTGCGGACGAACAGCAGGACGAAGAAATAGAGGCAGGCCACGCAGTTGGAAAGAAAGGTGGCCAGGCCTGCTCCCGCCGCTCCCATGTGAAATCCCCAGGGGAGAATGAAAATAGGATCCAGGATCATATTCAGGATACAGCCGCTCATGGTTCCGATGCTGGCGTGGAGAGCGTTTCCCTCAGAGCGGACCAGATAGGCCATCACCACGTTCAGGATCGAGGGAGTGGCGCCCAGGCAGGTGGTCCAGGCCAGATAGCCTGCGGTGGCATCGGCAGTCTCCGGAGTAGCTCCGAGAAGGGCTAAAAGGGGAGAGAGAAATACGGTGCACAGCAGGGAAAAAAGAAGGCCGGCAGCCACGGAACAGTAGAAGCCGAAGGCTGAGCTGCGGGCCACGGTGTCATAGTCCTTCCGGCCCAGGGCGCGGCTCATCATGCTGGAGCTGCCCACGCCGAACAGGTTGTTGACCGCATTGAATGCCAGAAGAACAGGGGCGGCCAGAGTGACGGCTGAGTTTTCGATGGGATTGTTGAGCATTCCCACGAAATAGGTATCTGCCAGATTGTAAAGCACCATGACCAGGGAACTTAAGATGGTCGGCACAGCCAGCTTTGCCACAGCCGCCGGGATTGGCGCTTCTTCAAACAGTTGGATCTTATCATTGTCTTGCATGATTTTTGAATCTCCCCTTTTCATATAGTTTAGTTAATTATTATTATAACGCGGAAAAGGGGAGTTGTACATAGGAAGGGAGAAGGGATCACTGAAGGAGAAAGACATCCATGGTCCTGGTGCCGTACTGCCTGGTCTCCTCATGGGTGTCAAAGAAAATGTCCACATGGCTGCCGCGGACGCCGCCGCCTCTGTCCTCTGCGGTGTAGACCACGCCTCCGATGAGAACGCGGCTCCCATAGGGGATGACCCGGGGGTCTACGGCGATGGTGTGGCGGGAAGAAGCCACCGCTCCGGTGGAGGTGTTCCGTCCCCAGCCCTCAGAACAGGTGCGGCAGGGGCAGTAGGCGGTGGTGGTGAAAGCGCCCAGCGGACGGAGAGAGGAGGCGGAAGAAACGGTCAGCGCTCCGCCCCTTTTTTCCAGAAGAAGAAAGTTGGGAAGCCGGGTTCCGTCGGCCGAAGCCTCAGCCAGATACACGCCGTCCGGCAGGGAAGATAAGGAGGCATCCACGGAAAAGCCGTAGTTTCCTGTGCCGATCCCCGCCTCAGCCAGGTGGAGGAAGGAATCATCCGCGGAGACATCCATGGAGCGGATGACAGAAAAGTCAGCCGCGTTCCGGAGCGTGACGGTCACGCGGGGAGCTTCGCCCGGTTCGTCAGGGTTCCATGCCCAGCCGGAGATGGTATCCCCGGACACCCCGTCCATATGGCCGGTGCAGGCGGCGAAGGAAACCAGACCGTTAGAAAAAGCGGTCAGAAAAGCGCTGACAACAAGTATTAACATAAATTTAATTTTCATAGAATATACCTCGCTATTTTTTAAACTTTGTAATAATTTTGTAATAAATAGCACGCAATGGTATATTTTACACCGATTTTTTTATTTGTCAAGTGTCTGGAAAATCAGAGGTTGGGGCGAAAGGTCAGGAATGTTAGGAATAAAGAAGATGAGGTCAGAAAAAGAAAATGCCGCTTTCGCGGCCCGCCGCAGGCGGAGAATCCTGCAGAGCAGGATTCTTTAACAGAAACAGGTCAGGGAATGACGGCGTACACTTCCTGGCTGCGAAGGCCGTGGGCCAGCGCCTCCTCGTGGGACGCGTAAAAAATGTCGATCCAGTTGCCCTTTACAGAGCTGCCCATATCCTCCACCGTGTAGACAGTTCCGTCGATCCACAGCTTTGTTCCGATGGGGAAACGGCTCAAGTCGGCGGAGACGGTGTGGCCGGGAGCCGGAACCGTTCCGGAATAGGTCAGGCTGTGGCCGCCGGAACATTTTTTGCAGTTGCAGTAGCCGCTGGTGGTGAAGACGCCGAGAAGTTCTCCCCGCTCTCCGGAAACTTTCTCCGGCTCCTCCGGGATCTCTTCCTCGGCGGAGGCTTCCTCAATTAGCACGCCGGGGCCGGCGGCCTCTGCCGTCTCCTCAGCCGCGAAAGCGGGAAAGGCCATGCAGGCGGAAAGGACCGCAGCTGCGGCTGTCATTCGCAGGTACCTGTGCAATACGTTCATAGAATACTCCTTACAATTTGCAGAATGCTTCCTGGAGAATCCTGCTGTGCAGAATTCTTTATAAATTGTTACAAGTTTTAGAACCTTTTTCTATTATATTACAAAATTGTTAAATGTCAAGAAAAACAGGGGCAGCCCCTTGCATTCCGCGGAAAGAGGGGGTATAATAAAGCACAGTTTTAGGAAAGTGAGGTGTCGCAATGATTTCTATTTCTCGCAGATCATTCAGATAAATTACAGAATGTGCGGCTGAGGGACAGATGTCCTGAGATGGCCGTGTTTTGCGGGAAAAGGATCATTCGGCGGCCGGAATTTTGAGAAAAGGTTCCGGTTTACACAGACGGAGGAATGAGCACATTCCGGCCGTCTTTTTTTGTCTGACAGGGAGCTTCGGCCCCTGCTATGTGCAGCGGGAGCGGCGGGCATCGGCCGTGCCCCGGGCAGCGGGCATCGGCCGGAGCGAAGGTGAAAACAGCGCAGCTGGGAGAAACCTCCTCTCTGTCCGGTCCGCGGAGAAATTCTGACAGTCCTTTCTTTTTTGCAGAGCGCGGCGGCCGCAGGCAGAGAAGGAGGAGATGAACCAATGTCATTGATCGATGTTTCCGGTCTCACGTTCCGGTACGAGGGGAGTCCGGATCTGGTGTTTGACCATGTAAGTTTTCAGGCGGATACGGACTGGAAACTGGGCCTGATCGGCAGGAACGGAAAAGGGAAGACCACGCTGTTAAAGCTGCTGATGGGAGAATATGAGTACGGGGGAAGGATAACTGCTTCTGTGGAGTTTGAGTATTTTCCCTGTCCGGTGGAGGAGAAAGACCTGGACACAGTGGACCTGTTTTACACCATTCAGCCGGACTGCCAGCTGTGGAGAGTGAAAAAGGAGCTGTCCGGCCTGGGAATGGGGGAGGAGGTGCTGGAGCGGCCGTTTTCCTCCCTGTCAAACGGGGAGCAGACCAAGGTGCTGCTGGCGCTGCTGTTTTCCAGGGAAAACGGGTTTCTTCTCATTGATGAGCCCACCAATCACCTGGATCTGGAGGCCAGGGAGGCGGTGAGCCGCTACCTGAATACGAAAAAGGGATTTATCCTGGTGTCCCATGACCGGGCGTTCATGGACGCCTGCGTGGACCATGTGCTGGTGCTCAACCGGACCAGCCTGGAAGTGCAGCGGGGAAATTTTTCGTCCTGGCGGGAGAACCGGCGGAGGAAGGACGCGGACGAGATCAGCCGGAACGAAAAGCTGAAAAAGGAGATCGGCCGGCTGTCGGAGGCGTCCAGACAGGCCGGCCGGTGGGCGGACAGCGCAGAGGCCACAAAACTGGGGCGGGGAGCAGCCGTTCACGCCACCCAGAGCATTACGAGAGCCTACATCGGGGAGAAATCCCGAAGGATGCAGATGAGAAGAAAAAATCTGCAGCGCCGCCTGGAGAGAGAGGCGGAGGAAAAGAAGGGCCTTTTAAAAGATGTGGAAACGGTGGAGGATATCAGGCTTTTTCCCCTGTCTTACCGGAAGGAAGTGCTGGCGGAGGCAAAGGATCTGTCTTTGGCCTACGGCGGACGGACCGTCTGCAGCGGCCTTTCTTTTCAGATTCTCAGAGGAAGGCGGACGGCACTCTGCGGCAGAAACGGCTGCGGAAAGAGCAGCGTGCTGAAAGTGCTGCTTGAGAGTGCTGGAGTGGCAGTTCCCGGGCCGCTGCCGGAAACGTTCGGAAAACTGGAGACGGGGAGCGGACTGATCGTCTCCTGGGTGCCCCAGAGCGCGGATTTTCTCGCCGGTTCCCTGACAGAATTTGCCGCAGAGTGGGGGATCGAGGAGAGACTCTTAAAGGCCCTTCTGCGGAAACTGGATTTTTCCAGAGAACAGTTTGAACTGGATATGAAGGATTACAGCGCGGGACAGAAAAAGAAGGTGCTGTTAGCAGGCAGCCTGTGCACCCAGGCCCATTTGTACGTGTGGGATGAGCCGCTCAACTACATCGACGTATTTTCCCGGATGCAGCTGGAGGAACTGATCCGGCGGGAGGAGCCCACGATCCTGCTGGTGGAGCACGACCGGACATTTTTAGAGCGAATCGGAGCAGATCTGGTAGAAATCCGCTCATAGTTGTGATATAATGAGCGAAAGCGAGCCTGCGGGGGCTGGCCCACGCGAGGCGAGCGGCGAATGCTGTCCGCAGGCAGGGCCTGCGGAATAATTGAGCGAAAGCGAGCCTGCGGGGGCTAGCCCACGCGGGGCGAGCGGCGAATGTCGTCCGCAGAGAGACGGAGAGGAGAGATCAGATATGCTTGCAGAGGGAACAAAGGCGCCGGATTTTAAGCTCCAGGATCAGGACGGGAATCTGGTGAGTCTGTCAGATTTCGCGGGAAAGAAAACAGTGGTCTATTTCTATCCGAAGGACAATACTCCCGGCTGTACGAGAGAGGCGTGCGCGTTCGGCACGGCCCATCCCAAGTATGAGGAGCTGGGGATTCCGGTGCTTGGAATCAGCAGAGATACGGTGGCGTCCCATCGGAAATTCGCAGATAAATATGAACTTCCGTTTCGGATCCTCTCGGATCCGGAGCTGACAGCCATTCAGGCGTACGACGTCTGGAAGGAGAAGAAGCTGTACGGAAAAGTGTCCATGGGAGTGGTGAGGACCACCTATCTGGTGGATGAGAACGGCGTGATCGAGAAGGTCTGGCCGAAGGTGAAGCCGGATACCAACGCTCAGGAGATCCTGGATTACCTTCAGCAGAAGGGGCAGGAGGACTGACGGCGGGCAGAAAATGGTCCGGCAAAGAACCATTTTCCCCGGAATAGGTTGATGCGGAAAAAATTTTTTAAAAAGAATGCAATAAAATATCTGCTGTCTGCATTAACCTATTGAACGGATGAAAAGGAATCCTGCGGGAGCCCTTTGACGGAGAGAAATCAGGCTTGAAATTCCCTGATGCACTACACTCACTCATCACATCTTTCCGCCGAAGGCGTTCCTGACAGGACTATTTTCATAATTCCTTTTTACAAACCTAATGGCAATTAGAATTGTAGCGGAAAAAGGCTTTTTCTGCAGGGGTGATGCCTGCGGAAGGGCCTTTTTCTGTTTCCTTTTTAACACACTATGCAGGGCAAATCAGAATAATACTCCTGAGTTTTATTATTTTTTCTAATAAACAAAAAACGAAAAATGAGGCGGAACAATAATCAACTGCCAGAGAATGATAAAAAAATAACGAATACAGAGAAAGAAATGACGAAAAAGTCATAAAAATTTAAAAAATATTTCGGACAAGAGGCGATTATTGTTTTTTGTGAAAAACAATCCTGTGTTTTTTTTAACAAATTGAAACGGCAAAAATCGGCAGAGACTGGCAGATCAGGAAAAAAATTTTGTTCAAATACTGTATACAATGTAAAAAAAGCGTTTGAGAATAGAGGGGAAATATGATATACTAGCGGCAACGGAAAGATCAGGCTTTACCTTAGCATATGGAATCGGGGTTAAGGTAAAGCCTGCGGTACGTTAAACAATTAAAACAAGAAGAAAAAGA
Source organism: Candidatus Lachnoclostridium pullistercoris (assembly GCA_019119775.1). Lineage (GTDB taxonomy): Bacteria > Bacillota > Clostridia > Lachnospirales > Lachnospiraceae > Lachnoclostridium_A > Lachnoclostridium_A pullistercoris. The sequence continues at coordinate 52,355 of DWWL01000057.1, forward strand.
AAGAGGGTTAGTTAAATGGGATTGGCTACATTTAAGGGCGGCGTTCATCCTTATGAGGGAAAAGAACTGTCAGAGAGCAAGCCGATACAGGTGCTGATGCCAAAGGGAGAGCTGGTATTTCCTCTGTCCCAGCACATCGGCGCGCCTGCGAATCCTTTGGTGAAAAAGGGAGATCAGGTGCTTGCAGGCCAGATCATCGCGGAAGCAGGCGGCTTTATTTCCGCCAACGTGGTGTGCTCCGTGTCCGGCACAGTAAAGGCCGTGGAGCCGAGAAGAGTGGCGAACGGAGCTATGGTGAATTCCATCGTCGTGGAAAATGACGGTGAGTACAAAACCGTGGACGGAGTGGGCGAGGACCGGGACTACACAAAGCTCTCCAAGGACGAGATCCGCAAGATCGTCAAGGATGCCGGCATCGTAGGACTGGGAGGCGCAGGATTCCCCACTCACGTAAAGCTGACGCCCAAGGATGATGCGAAGATCGACTACGTGGTCGTAAACGGCGCGGAGTGCGAGCCGTATCTGACCAGCGACTACCGGCTGATGATGGAAGAGCCGGAGAAGATCGTGGGCGGCCTGAAGGTAATCCTTCAGTTATTTGAGAACGCGAATGGTGTCATCGGCATTGAGAACAACAAGCCGGAGGCAATCAAAAAGCTGCAGGAACTGGTGAAGGACGAGCCGAAGATCACGGTGTGCGAGCTTCTGACCAAGTATCCCCAGGGCGGCGAGCGCTCCCTGATCTATGCAGTAACCGGCAGAAAGGTAAATTCTTCCATGCTGCCTGCGGATGTGGGCTGTATCGTGGACAACGTGGATACGGTTCTTTCTATATATAATGCGGTATGCAAGAGCACTCCGCTGATGAGAAAGATCATCACGGTGACGGGAGACGCCATTTCAAACCCCCAGAACTTCAATGTAAAGCTGGGAACCAACTACGAAGAGCTGATCGAGGCGGCAGGCGGCTTTAAGAATGATCCGGAAAAGGTGATCAACGGCGGACCCATGATGGGACAGGCCATGTTTGACCTGCACGTTCCGGTGATGAAGAATTCTTCCGCTCTGACCTGTATGACAAAGGACGAGGTTGCGGCCAATGAACCGACCCCCTGCATCCGCTGCGGACGGTGCGTGGACGTGTGCCCCAGCCACATTGTTCCGGTGCTGATGATGAAAGCGGCCATGATGAACGATGCGGAATCCTTTGAGCGGCTGAACGGCATGGAGTGCGTGGAGTGCGGAAGCTGTGCATTTATCTGTCCGGCGAAGCGCCCGCTGACTCAGGCGTTTAAGGAAATGAGAAAAGTAGTTGCGGCTAACCGCAGGAAGAAATAGGAGGCGCAGGACGATGAATAATATGTTGCACGTATCGTCATCCCCCCATGTGAGAGATCGGGTGACGACGAAGAACCTCATGTATGACGTGGTGATCGCGTTGATTCCTGCGACAGTGTGGGGTGCGTATCAGTTTGGACTTTATACTCTGGCGGTAGTCATCGCCACTGTGCTGGCCTGTCTGGTCAGTGAATATGTGTGGGAGAAGGGAATGGGCAAGCCCATCACCATCAGCGACGGCAGTGCGGTAGTAACCGGTATGATCCTGGCCCTTAACATGCCTCCGGAGATCCCGATCTGGATCCCCATGCTGGGCGGCGTGTTTGCCATTATCGTAGTAAAGCAGCTGTTCGGCGGTCTGGGACAGAACTTCATGAACCCGGCTCTGGCGGCCAGATGCTTCCTGCTTATCTCTTTTGCCAGCTACATGAACAATTTCACCTCCGCGGCCATCGGCTTTGACGCTGTGTCCGGAGCAACTCCTCTGGCGGCGATGCGCGCTGGAAACGATGTGGATCTGGTAGCCC
>DWWL01000058.1 GCA_019119775.1 Candidatus Lachnoclostridium pullistercoris
CGTCTTGACCGCTTGACCAATAGGCCGGTATCATCGAGGCGACAAGATTTGAACTTGCGACCTCTGCGTCCCGAACGCAGCGCTCTACCAAGCTGAGCCACGCCTCGATACCTTTGGTAGTATATAACAAAAGAATGGAAATGTCAACTCTTTTTTTAAATATTTTTTATTGCAGAAAAAATATATATAATTTTATACAATTGCCTGCGGCAGCGCGGACCTGACCGGCTGACCTGACCGGCTGACATACAGCCGGCCGAACCGGTCTGTCCTGGCACGGCAGGAAAGGGGGCGGCTGGAAATCTCCGTCCTGGCCGTCCCTTCTACTTCATCAGCTTCTGGATCGCCCGGCACAGTTCATCGACCACCTCTGTGTCTCCCTTTTCCACCCGCTCCACCACGCAGGTATGGATATGGTCGGTCAGAAGAATCCGGTTGAAACTGTTGAGAGCCGCCTGGACTGCCGACACCTGATTTAAAATGTCGATGCAGTAGCGCTCGTCCTCCACCATGTTTTTGATCCCGCGGATCTGGCCCTCTATGCGGTTCAGGCGGTTTAACAGGGCCTTCTCCTCCTCCTCGCTGCGGTGTTTGCGGCGTCCGCAGCCGCAGCATTTCTCTTCTTTATTATCGTTCATCTTTTACCTCATCGTTCTGATTCCGGCGGACTGCGCCGGGACTATGTGCTGTCACCAGCATACCATGTTTTCCCGCAGACTGCAACCGGCTGAGACAAAAACCCCGCGGCCGTCTCCGGCCGCGGGCGCACCGCTCTTCTCTCCCCGCGGCAGAGGACTCTGCCGGCGGGGATCGATCCCATTTCCGGATTTATTCGCTTCTGCTGTATTTTTCAGACTGGGAGCGGATCAGCTCCTCATCGCTGAAATAATTAATCTTCATGGCGTCCTTCACCTCAGACAGGGTCTGGGCGGCCACCTCCTCGGCGGCCTCGCTGCCCCTCTTAAGGATCTGATAAACCTCGGGAATGTCTTTTTCAAATTCTTTTCTTCTGGCACGAATCGGCTCCAGAGTTTCCTCCAGCACATTGTTCAGGAATCTCTTTACCTTCACGTCTCCCAGACCGCCTCTCTGGTAATGAGCTTTCAGCTCGTCTAAGTTCGCGTAATCCGGCAGATAGCGCTCAAAATGCTCCGGACGGCAGAAGGCGTCCAGATAGGTAAACACCGTATTTCCCTCGATATGTCCCGGATCGCTCACCTGGATGTGGGTGGGATCAGTGTACATGCTCATCACTTTCTTCTTCACCTCGTCGGCGGTGTCGGAGAGATAGATGCAGTTTCCCAGGGACTTGCTCATTTTGGCTTTTCCGTCAATGCCGGGAAGGCGCATGCACGCCTGGTTTTCCGGAATCAGGGCATCCGGATCCACCAGAACTTCCGCGTACACGGAATTGAACTTGTGCACGATCTCCTTCGTCTGCTCGATCATCGGCAGCTGGTCCACGCCCACCGGCACTGTGGTGGCCTTGAAGGCAGTGATGTCTGCCGCCTGGCTGATGGGGTAGGTGAAAAATCCTACCGGGATACTGGCCTCAAAATTTCTCATCTGGATCTCGCTCTTTACCGTGGGATTTCTCTGCAGTCTGGACACCGTCACCAGGTCCATGTAGTAGGCGGTAAGCTCATAGAGCTCCGGAATCTGAGACTGGATGAGAATGGTCGTCTTTGCCGGATCGATTCCGCAGGACAGGTAGTCCAAAGCCACCTCAAGAATGTTCTGGCGCACCTTCTCCGGATTCTCAATGTTGTCCGTCAGGGCCTGGGCATCGGCGATCATGATGAAGATCTTCTCGTACTCCCCGGAGTTCTGCAGCTCCACCCTTCTTCTCAGAGAGCCCACATAATGTCCCACATGAAGGCGTCCCGTGGGACGATCCCCCGTCAAAATAATTTTTCCCATATTATATTTCCTCCTGTTTTTCTGTAATATTTAAGAAAAAATCCTGCTCTGCAGGATTCTCCGCCTGCGGCGGGCCGCGAAAGCGGCATTTCCCTTTCCGCCGCAGTGCGATCCCCGCGGAGCATTTTTATATAACGGGAAACAAAGTTTTCTGTTATATAAAAATCCCCCTGCCCTGATCTTCATCATCAGGACAGAGGGTATTTCCCTGCGGTGCCACCTGATTTCGCCCTTACGGACGCTCTCAAGCCGCGCCGGTACCGGCGCGCAGTCCCTGTAACGCCGGACTGTCTGCTGCGTCTCCCTTACTCTCAGGAAACGGCCCATAGTCTCCCTGCCGTTTTCTGATTTCTGTTCGCCCTCGGGAGCCCATTCTCTCCGTTCCGTCACGCCGCCGTCTCACCTTTCGGCCGCTCTCTGTGCTTTCAGATCCGAAGATACTCTCCTCCGTCATCGGTTTTCTCTCTTTTTGTACTATAACATGAAATCCCGTTTCCGTCAAAGCCATTTGCTGCCTTTTCGGCCCTTTTTCCCGGTGTCTGCAGCCTCTGCCTCTTCTTCAGCGCCGGGATCTGTGCGCTTTTCTCACTGCTGGGACCGCTTGTTCATCATCGCCCGCTTGCGCATAGTGGGATCCAGGATCTTCTTGCGGATCCGCAGGCTCTTGGGCGTTACCTCCAAAAGCTCATCTGTGTCGATGAAATCCAGACACTGCTCCAGGCTCATCTCCTTGGGCGGAGTGAGCTTCAGCGCCTCGTCCGCGCTGGAAGAACGGGTATTGGTCAGTTTCTTCGTCTTGCAGACATTTAACTCAATATCCTCCGCCTTCGGGCAGGAACCGATCACCATGCCGGAGTAGACCTTCACTCCCGGTCCGATAAACAGGGTTCCTCTCTCCTGGGCGTTGAACAGGCCGTAGGTGATGGACTCGCCGGCCTCGTAGGCGATCAGGGAGCCGGTGGGACGGTAGGACAGATCCCCCTTGTAAGGGCCGTATCCCTCAAAGCTGGTGTTTAAAATACCGTTGCCCTTGGTGTCCGTCATGAACTCTCCCCGGTAGCCGATCAGTCCTCTGGAAGGAATGGAAAATTCCAGACGGGTGTAGCCGCCGGAAGACGGGCTCATGCCCTGCAGCTCTCCCTTTCTGCTGGTGAGCTTCTGGATCACAATGCCGGTAAACTCGTCTGGCACATCCACATAAGCCAGCTCCATAGGCTCCAGCTTCTGGTTCCTCTCGTTGTATTTGTAGAGCACCTCCGCCTTGCTGACGGCGAACTCATATCCTTCCCGGCGCATGTTCTCAATGAGAACGGACAGGTGGAGTTCTCCTCTTCCGGATACTTTAAAGCAGTCCGGGCTCTTCTCCTCCACCCGCAGGCTCACGTCCGTGTTCAGCTCCCGGAACAGGCGGTCTCTTAAATGGCGGGAAGTGATATACTTTCCTTCCTGACCGGCCAGGGGACTGTCATTGACCATAAAATCCATGGAAATGGTGGGCTCGGAGATCTTCTGGAAGGGAATAGCCTCCGGATTCTCCGGGGAGCAGACCGTATCGCCGATGTGGATGTCCGTGATGCCGGAGATGGCCACAATAGAGCCAAACTCCGCCTGGGACACCTCCACCCGGTTTAACCCGTCAAACTCATAGAGCTTGCCGATCTTGATCTTTTTAAACTTGTCCGGGTCGTGGTGGTTTACCAGCACGCACTCCTGGTTCACGCGGATAGAACCATTCTCCACTTTGCCGATGCCAATGCGGCCCACGTACTCGTTGTAGTCAATGGTGCTGATGAGCACCTGGGTGTGGGCGTCCGGATCTCCCTCGGGAGCCGGAATATAGTCGATGATCGTCTCAAAGAGAGGAGACATATCCACATCCGGGTCGTCCAGATTTTTCTTGGCAAATCCGCCCTTTGCGGAGGCGTAGAGGAACGGGCAGTCCAGCTGCTCGTCGGACGCGTCCAGATCCATAAACAGCTCCAGCACCTCGTCCACCACTTCCTGGGGACGGGCCTCCGGGCGGTCGATCTTATTTAAGCAGACAATCACCGGCAGGTCCAGCTCCAGAGCCTTGCGCAGCACAAATTTTGTCTGAGGCATAGGGCCCTCGTAAGCGTCCACCACCAGGATTACACCGTTTACCATCTTGAGCACCCGCTCCACCTCTCCGCCGAAATCTGCATGGCCGGGGGTGTCCACGATATTGATCTTTGTCCCTTTGTATTCCACAGCCGTATTCTTGGAGAGAATGGTGATTCCGCGCTCTCTCTCGATATCGTTGGAATCCATCACCCGCTCCACCACTTCCTGGTTGGCGCGGAACACGCCGCTCTGGCGCAGCAGACAGTCTACCAGGGTCGTCTTGCCGTGGTCTACATGGGCAATGATGGCAATATTCCTTACGTCTTCTCTCTTGATTCTCATAACCTGCTCTTCTTCCCTCTCTAAAAAATGTACTCCGCAGGCAGCCAGCGGCATTCCTGCGGAAAAAAACTAAGGAGCCGCGATTAGCGGTCCTTAGTCTGTCTCGTTTCATACCGATTGGTAAGTATATCACCATCCCAGGGAGATTTCAAGGGGTTTGCCAAAAAGAATCTCCCCCGCGCCGGCCGTCCGGGCCGTTTTCCTTCTCCCTAAAACAGGATGATTTCCTTATTTAATAAGCCGTAATACAGCTCTCTCTTCACCTCAATGGAGCAGCGGCCGTTGGTGCCCTCCGTGAGCAGAGCCGCGAAGCGGTCCGCCTCATCCACCGGCACCAAAAAGGAAAATGTCACGTCCGCCCCGTACTGGCTGTCCAGGGTTGTGATGCCGTTCTGCGCCGCCAGATACTGGATCTTTCCCACTCCGCTGTAGTCTGTGCCCACCAAAAGCTCCTTTGCCAGGCGCTTCGTCACCACCTGACAGTTTTCCAGCCCGGCTTTCACCGCCCCGGAGTAGGCCCGCACCAGTCCTCCCGTGCCCAAAAGGGTCCCTCCGAAATATCTGGTGACCACGGCGCACACGTTGCGGATTTCCTCCCCCAGAAGCACGTCCAGCATCGGTCTGCCTGCCGTCTGGCTGGGTTCCCCGTCGTCGCTGCAGCGGGCAAGCTCTCCCCGCTCCCCCACCACAAAGGCGGAACAGTTGTGGGTGGCATCCCAGTATTTTTTCCTCATCTCCTCGATGAAGGCCACGGCCTCTTCCTCCGACTCCACCGGCCGCAGCGTGGCGATAAATCTGGACTTTTTCTCAACGATCTCCCCGCTGCCGCCCTCGTAAAGAATCTTATATTCTGGAATCATAGTAAATTCTCCTCTGCTCTTTCTGATCCAATTATAGCGAAAAATGGGAGAAAACACAAGCTCCGGCCGTTTTTTCCCACCCGTCCCCCACTTTTGTCATAAAATATGGGAAAAGTTGAATTCCTCTATGATATTTGGTATACTATGTAGATACCGACTGGGAAATCCCGGAAAGGAGGTAATATGAACTACGGAAAAAACGGAACAGATCGAAGGCTCAAGGCCCTTCAGTCCAGGAAGAAAAAATACGTCTCCAGACTGAGCTTTTCCATCGCCAAGCTGGTCTTCGTGCTGTTCCTCTTTCTGGGCGTCACCGGCGCCGGCATGGGGTTCGGAATGATCAACGGCATCATTGAACAGGCCCCGGAGCTGGATCTGGAAAGCATCGTGCCTGCCGGCTATGCCACCACCGTCTACGACAGCGCCGGAAACCTGACGGACACCCTGGTCAAAACCGGTTCCAACCGGGAGGAAGCCACTTACGACGAGCTGCCGAAGGATCTGATCAACGCCTTTGTGGCCATCGAGGACGCCCGTTTCTGGCAGCACAACGGAATCGACCTGCGCTCGATCGCGAGAGCCGTGTGGGGTATTCTCACCGGGGAGTACAGCGGCGGCGCCAGTACCATCACCCAGCAGCTGATCAAAAACAATGTGCTGGGTGGCGGCGGTGAGGACAACTGGGGCGACCGCATCGAGAGAAAGATCCAGGAACAGTACCTGGCTCTCCAGCTGGACAAGAGCATGAGCAAGGAGCTCATTATCACCAATTATTTAAACACCATCAACCTGGGAAACAACACCCTGGGCGTCAAGGTGGCGGCAAAACGGTACTTTAATAAGGATGTGTCGGATCTGACCCTGTCCGAGTGCACCGTTTTGGCCGGCATCACCCAGAATCCCTCCCGCTTAAATCCCATCTCCGGCAGAGAGGCCAACGAGGAGCGGCGGCGGATCATTCTCCAGAACATGGTGGACCAGGGCTATATCACTCCCGATGAGCAGGAGGAGGCCCTGGCGGACGACGTCTACGACCGGATCCAGGATGTGGACATGCTGACCCGTGAAAACAGCACGCCCTACAGCTATTTTACTGACGAGCTCATCGACCAGGTGATGGACGCTCTGATGGACCAGCTGGGCTACTCGGAGAGCCAGGCCTCCAACCTGCTCTACAGCGGCGGTCTTCAGATCTACACCACCCAGGATCCTAAGCTCCAGGCCATCGTGGATGAGGAGGTCAACGACCCAGACAACTATTCCGCGGCCAAATATTCCGTGGAATACCGCCTCTCCGTCACCCACGCGGACGGCACCACGGAGCATTTTTCCGAGCACAATCTGGAGAGCTGGCACAAGAATGTGCTGAACGACTCCTACAGCGGCCTTTACGAGAGCCAGGAGGCGGCTCAGAACGACGTAGACCAGTACCGGACCTGGCAGCTGAAGGAGGATGATGAGGTCATCGGAGAATCCCTGACCATGGTGCTCCAGCCCCAGGTTTCCTTCGTGCTCATGGATCAGTACACCGGCGAGGTGAAGGCCATCAGCGGCGGCCGCGGAGAAAAGACCGCCAGCCGCACCTTAAACAGAGCCAGCGACGTGGTGCGCCAGCCGGGATCTGTATTCAAGGTGATCACCTGCTTTGCGCCGGCCATTGACACCTGCGGGGCTACTCTGGGAACGGTCTACTACGATGCTCCCTACACTGTGGGGGACAAGACCTTCCGCAACTGGTATTCTTCCGGCTTCCTGGGCTATTCCAACATCAGGGAAGGCATTATCTACTCCATGAACCTGGTGGCGGTTCGCTGCCTGATGGAAACTGTGACCCCCCAGCTGGGCATCGAGTACGCGAAGAATCTGGGCATCACCAGCCTGGTGGATTCCGACATCACCGCGGCTGCCGCCCTGGGCGGACTGACCAACGGCGTCTCCAACTTGGAGCTGACGGCGGCATTCTCCGCCATCGCCAACGGCGGTGTGTACACAAAGCCCATCTTCTTTACGAAGATCCTGGACCACAACGGCCGGGTGCTCATCGACAATCAGCCGGAAACCAAACGGGTGCTCAAAGATTCCACCGCCTTTCTGCTGACGGACGCCATGGCTGATTCTCTGGAAGCCAACCGGCATTTCTCCGGGCCCGAGATCAGCGTCAACTCCACCAGCACCAGGGCTGCTCTCTCCGGCATGTCCGCCGCGGGCAAGAGCGGCACTACCACCAACAATGTGGATGTGTGGTTTGTGGGCTTTACGCCCTATTACACGGCCGGCGTCTGGGGCGGCTGCGACAACAACCAGCAGCTCTCCGCCGGAAACGGAGGCACCAGTTTCCACAAGGATATCTGGAGAAAAATCATGACAAGAGTCCACGAGGGAATGTCTGACCCCGGATTTGCCGTCCCCGACAGCGTGGAGACGGCGGAGATCTGCCGCAAGTCCGGAAAACTGGCCATCCCCGGCGTCTGCTCCGCAGACCCCAGAGGAAACGCGGTCTACACCGAGTATTTCGCCAAAGGCACCGTTCCCACGGAGGTGTGTGATCACCACACCAGAGCCACTGTCTGCTCTGACTCCGGCATGCTGGCCACGGAATACTGTCCCCACCGGACTACCGGCGTGTTTATGACCATCCCCGCCGGAGAGACCACGGTGACGGATGATTCCCGGTATGCCCTGCCCGGTTCCTGTACGGTCCACGGCAGCTCCAGCGTGATCATCAATCCCAACCTTTCCGGAGGACCTTCTTCCGGAAACAATTCCGCGGCTGACCCGCCGGCGACCTTCCAGCCGCCGTCTTCCGGCACCGCGGCTGTCAACGAATATGAAGACGACATTATAAGCGCGCCGCCTCCCGGCTGAGCGGGGAGGCGCTGACCCTGTCCGAGCATCTGATCTGGGACAGGAAGCACATATGACGTTTCGTGAAATGAGACGCAGCTGCCAGGCCCTGACGCCGGCGGAATGCAAAGAAATCGGCCAGCAGTTTTCGCAAAAAAGCCGTCCGTTCCTCTCCTCTGAGGTCCGGACGGCATTTTTCCTATCCTTCACACAATATAAACCTGCTCACTCCTTCATCTTTGGCCTAAAGATCAGAGCCGCCAGGTAGGCAAACACCAAGGCGCCGCAGATTCCTCCGGCGGTAGCGGTCAGCCCGCCTTTAAACAGGCCCAGAAGTCCTTCTTCCGCCATCCCCTTCTCCACTCCCTTCCAGAGTGCATTTCCAAATCCCAGAAGAGGCACGGACGCCCCTGCTCCGGCCCACTCTGCAAACGGCTCGTAGATCCCCATAAATCCCAGGATGCCTCCCGCCACCACCAGGCCCACCATGATCCGCCCCGGCATTAGCTTGGTGTTGTCCATCACCGCCTGGGCCGCCAGGCAGATCAGTCCCCCTGTCACAAACGCTTTCACATAGTCCATCTCTCATTCCTCCTGCCCGTCTGCGTCTCTGTGTTCAATCACCACCCCGTGGGCGATCCCCGGAATGGTCTGTCCTTCGTTAAAGCTGATCTGGGACAGCAGCGCGCCTGTGGGCACAAAAAGCACCCGTTTCCACTCTCCCGACCGCACCCGGTCCAGGATCATGGCGGCCAGAGTCACTGCAGAACAGCCGCAGCCGCTCCCGCCCGCGTGGGTGTCCTGGGCCTGACTGTCATAGATCTCTATGCCGCAGTCCATGTGCACCTTAGACAGATCGTGTCCGCCGGCCGCCATAAAATCAAGAAGCACTGTCCGGCCCACCTCTCCCAGATCTCCTGTGATGATCCGGTCATAAGCCGTCTCGTCCCTCTGAAAATCCATGAAATTTCTGGAAATGGTGCTGTAGGCCGCCGGGGCCATGGCCGCCCCCATATTCATGGAATCTTTCGCCCCGATATCCGCAGCTTTCCCCACAGTCACTCCGGCAATCACCGCCCGGCCCTTCTTTCCGGCTCCGGCAGTGTTTTCCTGCTCCTTTTTCTCCGCCGTCTCCTTCTCTGTCAGCACAAAGGCTCCGCTTCCCGTCACGGTCCAGGTGGCAGAGTAGGGGCGCTGATTTCCATAGCCCAGGGGAAAACGGAACTGTTTCTCCGCCGTGGCAAAATGGCTGGACGCTACCGCCATCACCCGCTCTCCGAAGCCGGCCGCCACCGTCATGGCCCCCAGAGTCAGCGCTTCCCCGATGGTGGAGCAGGCTCCGTAAAGGCCGAAGAGAGGGATCCCCAGGCCGGCCGCGCCGAACGAGGTGGCTGTCAGCTGGCCCAGCAGGTCCCCGGCGAACAGGTAGCGGACTTCCTCCGGCCGGATGCTCTTTTTTTCTAGGGCAAGGAGGCAGGCCCTCTCCTGCATGGCGCTCTCCGCCTCCTCCCAGGTCTTTTTCCCCATCATGGGATCTTCCGCAATCTGATCAAAGCAGGGGCCCAGAGGGCCTTCCCCTTCTTTTTTCCCCGCAACGGAGGCATACGCCTCCACCACCGGCGGCCGTTCAAACTCCAGACTGGCTCTTCCTCTTCTCATGGGTCTATCCTCCTCTCTACCATCCCAGATTCCAGATTCCCAGAATATAGGACAAGATCCCCAGAATCCAGGTGCTGAACACTCCGTAAAGGATCACCGGCCCGGAGATGGTAAATGCTTTCACTCCGATGCCGAACACCTGTCCTTCCACTTTGTACTCCAGCATGGGAGCCGCCACAGAATTGGCAAAGCCGGTGATGGGCACCAGTGTTCCCGCCCCGGCAAATTTCGTGATCTTTGAAAACAGGTTCAGGCCGGTGAGCAGAATGCTCAAAGCAATGAGAAACAGCTGATTCCAGGCCATAGCCGCCTCCTTCTCCACTCCGAACGCCATCAGGGCATTGATCACAAACTGCCCCAGGACACAGATCAGTCCTCCCACCAGAAACGCCCACAGCAGATTGACTCCTTTGCTGTGAACGGGAGTGATCTCCTTTACGTAGCTCTCATACAGTTTTTTGTTGACTTCCATCGTCTCTCCTTTCCCGGCGGCAGACTATCCGCTCCCGAACCGTTTTACAAAATAAACAAGCGCCCCCGCCGTCTTTCCCAGAGCGATCGCCAGGATCACATAGGGGAGCCCCACCGCCAGTTTAAGCCTGCGGCTGATGGCCGGAAGGGCTTTTAATGTCTCCGCCAAAGACATCACCAGACAGCCCACAAAGATCCCCACCGCCAGCCCGCAGACGCCAAGAATCAGCTGGCTGAGTCCCCGCGGTCCAAAGCCTGCGGAAACTTCCGCAAGGTCGCTCACATTTCCCAAAACGCCTCCCACGACCAGGACCGTCTCATAAAGGCAGATGCGGTTTTTGGTCCCTGTCTTCCCGATCAGTCTGGGAAAAACGCCGATGATCGCCAGAAAGGCAAATACCCCCGCCGCGATCACACCGCCTGCGGAAAAGCCCATAAGGGCCAGAAGCCCGTTTTTAAGTGACATCCGTCCCCGACTCCTTCCTGTCCGCATTCTGGATGACCGTTTTGGTGATATTATCCTCATAGAGCCGCATCTCTACCTCCAGCGGGGTGGGATCTGTGTTGATCTTCCATTTGGAAAAATGGTTGAAAAAGGCGATGATTCCCACCGCCAGCCCCAGAGAATAGGAAAATTCCAGAATGGTAAAACCGTCGGACGGCAGGCCGGTGACCACATAGTAGATCTCCTCAAATACACTGGTCACATCCACATCGTTGTTGAAAGTCATGATGGCAAAGGCCGCCCCGAAAAAACAGACCAGGCACACAAACGCCGTTTTCATCCATTCCCAGGCGCGGTTTTTCTGTTTCGGCCTGCGATAATCAATGATGTAGTCCGCCTGTCCCATCACATTCACGCTGGCGGACGGGGACACGTCCCGGATCAGGCGGATCAGATCCAGAACGCTCTCCACATAGCGGAAGTCTTTTTCCTCCCTGATGGTCCGGACCGTCAGCGCATTCAGTCTGGCGGCCAGGCTGGAATCGCTGCACCAGAGTTCTGCCACGTCCTTTAACTGCACCTTCTTTTTATGAACCTCGGTGATCTCCCGCACGCTCACATACACTTCCGGCTGGCTCATGCCCGTCTCACCTCAGCCTCCACAAAAGTGCCTTCCATTTCCCCGTCTCCGCCGGAGAAACCGAACAGGCAGTAGCACAGCACTGCCGCTGTCAGGATCAGGCACGCAAATAAAGCGGCGATCCCAGCCTTCTGTCTCCAGGTTTCCATACCTCTCACATCCTTTCTATGAGTAGTATGGTTTGGGTTCGCCGCTTTATACTTCCGTTTTTTTACAGTTTTTCCCTCATTCTCCTTAAAATTCTCTTTTCCAGCCGGGACACCTGGACCTGGGAAATGTCCAGATCCGCCGCGATGGCGCTCTGCGTCTGATTATAAAAATACCGGCGGATAATGATCTCCCTCTCCTTCGGCTCCAGCTCTGAAATCAGTTCCCGCAGCACCATGCGGTTTAACAGTTTTTCCTCCGCATTCTCCTTTTCCTCCAGCCGGTCCATCAGGCACAGCTCCTGGCCGTCATTCTGGCCAAAAGGCCGGTAGAGGGATTCCACCTCCGCCCCGGCCTCTAAAGAGGCGGCCACCTCCTCTCTGCTCACCTTCAGTTCCCCGGCGATCTCCTCGATGGTTGGCTCCCGCCCCAGCGTTCCGGAAAGGCTTTCCCTGGCCGCCCCCACCTTCATTCCCAGCTCCTTCACCGACCGGCTCACCTTGATCATCCCGTCGTCCCGGAGAAAGCGCTTGATCTCCCCGGTGATCATGGGAACCGCGTAGGTGGAGAACCGGACGTCGTAGGAGAGGTCAAATTTGTCGATGGCCTTCAGCAGTCCGATGCTCCCGATCTGAAACAGATCTTCCGGCTCATAGCCTCTGCCCCCAAACCGCCGGACGATGCTCCAGACCAGGCCGACGTTTTCCTCGACCAGCTGATCTCTGGCCGCTTTATCCCCCTCGTGAGCCATTTGAAGCAATCTCATGGTCCCATCCATAGGGTCACTCTCCGGCTCGCTTTTTCATCGTCACCGCCGTGCCCTCTCCCGGCGCGGAGACTACCGTCACCTCGTCCATAAACGCCTCCATAAATGAAAATCCCATGCCGGAGCGCTCTCCCGACGGATCAGTGGTGAACATGGGCTCCATGGCCTTTTTCACGTCGGCGATCCCCGTTCCCCGGTCCGCGACCTCCACCGTCAGCTCCCGCCCGCAGATGGACGCCCGGACCGTGATGATCCCCTCCTTTCCCTGGTAGCCATGGATCACCGCGTTCGTCACCGCCTCCGACACCGCCGTCTTCACATCGTCGATCTCCTCCAGCGTGGGATTTAATCGGCTGAAAAACACCGCCACCACCACTCTGGCAAATTCCTCATTTTCCGAGAGACTGTCCATCTCCAGCCTCATTTCCTCTCTCCTGTCCTGCTCCACCTGACGCCTCCTTCCTAGCCCGCGATCGCGGCCTCCTTCGTATCGAAATTTTTAATCAGGCGGCAGACGCCGCCCATGTTGAGAATCCGCTTCACCTGGGCTCCCGCCCCGCAGATGGCCACCGACCCGCCGCTCCCGGCCATCTGCTTATAGCGGTTTAACAGCACGCCGATGCCGGAAGAATCCATAAATTCCGTCCTGGAAAAGTCAAAGATCACTTTGTTTATGTAATTTTCCGACAAAAGCAGATCCGTCTCATACCGCAGATTCCTGCAGTTGTGGTGGTCTAACTCCCTGGGGAGATGGATGATCAGGATCTGCCCCCTGGCCTCGTAGGTAAACGTTTCTTTGGACATAGCACAAAACTCCTTCCTGAAAAATTCCGGGGGAAGCTCCTCTTCCCCCTCCTTACGCGGCTTCGCGGTCAGCTCGCAGCTTCGCTGCTCCCTGTCCGCTGCCCGGCAAATGTCCGCTCGTGCAAGCACGGCGGCCGCTTGCCGGGCTTACCGCGCAAAAAAAGACATGATCCCTGCTGGGTCATGTCTCTTTTGTATCCTGCTGTGAAATTTTTCTCTCTGTCTGATTTTAATAGCCTCTCTGCTCTCTGGACATAACTGCGTAATCCGTGTCCGGATAGCTGTCAATGATCTGGCCGAACAGATCGTCCGCTTCGTCTTCCTGTCCCTGGGCTTTTAAGGACATTGCCTTGTCGTACATCACTCCCGGGTTATCCCCGTTGATGCGCAGGCTGGCATCGTAGTAGGACACTGCTCCCGCGTAGTCCCCGGAGCCCGCCGCCGCGTCTCCCAGCTCGTCAAGCACCTGCCAGCCGTCCTCCGCCATGTCCGCCTGGATCTCCTCCAGAATGGGCTGGAGATTGGGGTCTGTGATCAGAGCCGGATTCATGCCGGCGTAGATCTGCACCGCCGTCCGAAAATCATCCTCCCGGTACGCCTGAAGGATCCTGGCCAGAGACGCATACTGGCTGATGGTCCCGCTGCTGTCGCTCACCACCGATTCTAAGGACGCCTCCGCGCTGTCCCGGTCTCCCTCCGCCTGCGTCAGCTGGCTCTCCAGCTGGTCGATGCGGATGTTGCTCTGGCTCAGCTGCTCGCTGTAGCGGATGATTTCCTGATTGTGGTCACTGTTCAGCCGTTCCTCAATGGAAGGCATCACCAGGGTCATAAACGCCGCCACGCCCAGCACCACGCCGATCAGAATATTTAACACCACCTGACCGCCGGTGCTCTCCTTGTAGGTGGGCGGCAGAATGATGTTGTCGTCCTCCAGCCTGGTGTGGGAAAAAGCGTTGTCCATCCTCTGGCGCTCCACCTCCGCCCGGCCTGTGTTCTCCTTTACAATGGACATGTACCACAGAGCCTTCTGGTTGCTGCGGTCGATCTGCAGCACCCGGCGCAGAGCCTTCCCGGCCTTTGTGTAATTCTCCTGGGAAATGTATAAGAGCGCCAGGAGCAGCTGGGCCTTCACATAGTGGTCGTTCTCCTCCACAGCTGCCGCCAGCTGAAGAATAGCCAGGTCGTAAGCGCCTGTCTGGGCGTACCACAGGCCCTGATTGTACTTTTTCACATTCTGGCTTGCCACCTCCAGCCGCGCCGGCTTCCTCTGGATCTCATCCAGATAGTAGTCGCACCGGTTATCCTCCGGCTGAAGATTTAAGCTGATCACCCACTGGACGATGGCGTCGGCCACTTCTCCCATCTCATAGTAGATCAGTCCCAGAAGATTTCTGGCGTCCGTCTGAAATTTGTTGAAGCGGAGACTCTTTTTCAGGCATTCCGCCGCCCCCGACAGATCCCTGATCTGTGCTTTTTCCAGGCCCAGATTGTAATAGCTGTTGGCAATCTGGTGGTTTCTTCTCACATAATCCATAGGTACCGCCTATCTCTGCTGCTCTTTCATCAGTTCCATCATCAGATCCGTCATATCTGTCAGATCGCTCTTCACAATGGCGTCCTCCACCTCTTCCACATCCAGGCTGGGCTTAAAACGCTTGATTTCTTCCTCAAAATCGATCATATGTTTTCCTCCCTGAGGCATTTCTTCAGCTCTCCGATAAAATAGAGGGACCCGACGGCAAACAAAAGGTCACCGCCCCGCTCCTTCATGGCGCAGGCAAAGGCTTCCTCCGCGCTGTCCCGGCTCTCAGCCTCATATCCCGCCGCCCGGAACGCCTCCTTCATGGCCTCCGTCGAAAGTCCGCGGCTGCTCTCCATTCCGGCGACCGTGATCCGGACCGGCTTTAAATCCGCCGCCAGCGTGACCGCCATGGCCCGGTACTCCTTGTCGGACACCGCCGAAAAAAGCAGATGGACCGGCCGCTTCCTCTCCTCAGCGATGCGTGCGGCCGCCTGGGCAAAGGCCCGGATGCCGTCCCGGTTGTGGGCGCCGTCGAAAAATACTCCCGGCAGCACCTCCTCCATCCGGCCGGCATGGCGGGCGCTCTCAAGCCCTCTCTCCACCGAGCCGGCGCTCACCCTGTGTCCGGGCGATGCCGGATTTTCCTGCCTGGGGCCATCCTCTCTCCAGCCCATCTTTCTCTGCAGAAATTCCGCCGCCCTCACCGCCAGCACTCCGTTCCAGACCTGGTACTGGGCCGGAAACGGCAGGACTGCCTTCACCGGCACGCCCTCAAAAAATGTCCCGATCTCGGGAAAGCTCCCCGCCCAGGACACAGACGGTTTTTCCTCCCGCACGTCCTGGAACAGTACGCCCGCGCTCTCAGCCTCCCGCCGGATCACGTCCGCCGCCCGGCTGTCATTTCCGTCAAACACCAGGGGCACGCCGGCCTTGATGATCCCTGCCTTCTCGGCGGCGATCTCCTCCACCGTGTTTCCCAGATAAGCCATGTGGTCCAGGCTGATGGAGGTGATAACGGAAAGATCCGGCCGGCAGAGATTGGTCACATCCCTCCGGCCGCCCATTCCCGTCTCCAGGATCACTACATCCGGCTTCACCTCCTGAAACCAGACTGCTGCCATATAAAACAGGTACTCAAAAAAAGTGGGATGGGTCATCCCCCTCTCCTCCATCCGTTTCCAGACGGAAAACACCTGCTCAAAGCTCCTCTGAAATGCCGTTTCATCGATCATCTCCCCGTCCAGGCAGATCCGTTCCCGGATATCTGTCAGATGGGGAGAGGTAAATGTTCCTACATGAAATCCAGACGCCCGCAGAATCGAAGAAAGGAAGGCGCACACAGACCCTTTTCCGTTGGTGCCGGCCACATGGACCACCGCGCCCGGAAATGGACACTGAAGCTCCTCAAAAAACGCTCCCGCCTCAGAAAGGCTGTGTTTTTTCCCTGCGAATGTGGGGATCCGAAGCAGATATTCTCTTGCATCTTCCATAGCATTCTCCTCTTTGGCATCTTTCTACCTCATCTATTATAATAGAAAATACCAGATATGCAACAAAATAATTCCGGGAAAAATCGACGAAACCTGCCGAAGCCTCCATCTTTCCCATCAGCAAAAAAGCGGCGGCCCGGAACTTTTTCGTCCGGACCGCCGCAGGCGGAGAATCCTGCAGAGCAGGATTCATTCTTATCTGCCTTTACCTAGTCAAAAGATCGGCCAGCTCTTTCACATCCGGGACATCCCCGGCGCTGGTTCCGTAATGGACAAAGACCACCGTCAGATCTTTCTCGATCACCGCCGCAGCCGGCAGCTGCAGCTCATTTCCCTCGTATTCCCCATGCTGATATCCTTCCGCCTGGGCTTCCTTGATCTTTTCCATGGTATGAGAATCCACCATGGCTTCCATACTCTCCGCCGGGGCGATCCCGTAAGCCTTATACAGCTTTCCCTCCGGGTCGCAGATGATGTCAAAGGGCAGATCGCCGGGCTTTAACTGGCCCGCGATGGTCTGGGGCCTGGACTGAAGAACGACCAGCACCTGGCCTCCCGCGTCGCGGATCTGGTCATATCCGGCCGCCAGACGGTGGATATCCAGCTGGCAGAGCGTGCACCCGTAATACCGGAGAAACAGAAGGGCCGTCCGGCCGCTCACCCGCTCCGCCGTCTCCTTTAACTCCAGCCCCGGTTCAAAGGGCGTGTCAAATACAAAATTATCCAGTTTTTCACCTGTCTGAATCTTCATTTTGCTCTCCTCCTGTCTGCTTCGCGGGATATCTGACCTTTTCTCAGTCGCAGAATACGTACTTATTCAGTCTCTCAAATGCCTCTTTCACCCGGGAAAGGGGAAGAGCCAGGTTCATACGGATGGAGCACGGGCCGTGGAACATCCGTCCGTCCTGCCATGCAACGCCTACATCCCAGCCGGCCTTCTCCACATCAGCGATGGTCTTGCCGTGCTTCTCGCACCACTCGGTGCAGTCTAAGAACAGCATGTAGGTTCCCTCAGGCTTGGAAACTTCTACTCCGTCAAAATGCTCTTTGATGTAATCGCAGGCATAGTTTACATTCTCGCTGAGCACCTGAAGCAGCTCATCCACCCACTCATAGCCTTCCGGCTTGTAAGCTCCGATCAGGGCGTGCATGGAAAGCACGTTCATGTCGTTGTAGTGGGGCAGGGAGGACTCTTTTAATACCCTGTCGCGGATCCATTTATTGTAGATGATATGGTAGCTTCCCACCAGACCGGCCAGGTTGAAGGTCTTGCTGGGCGCATACATTGCCACGGTGCGCATGCGGGCATCCTCGCTCACAGACTGGGTGGGGATGTGCTTGTGGCCGTTTAAGATGATGTCGGACCAGATCTCGTCAGAAACTACGAACACATCGTACTTCTTATAGAGCTCCATGGCTTTCTCGATCTCCCATCTCTCCCATACGCGGCCGCAGGGGTTGTGGGGAGAACAGAACACTGCTGCGTGGATGTTCTGAGTCTTTAACTTCTCCTCCATATCCTCAAAATCCATGCGCCATACGCCGTTCTCATCTCTCTTTAAGGGGCTGAGCACCATGTCATAGCCGTTGTTGGTCATGCAGTTGGTAAATCCGATGTAGGTGGGAGTGTGAAGAAGGACCTTGTCTCCCTTGGAGCAGAATACGTTTAACGCGCTGATCACGCCGCCCAGAACGCCGTTCTCATAGCCGATGCACTCCTTGGTCAGGCCGGTCACTCCGTTTCTCGTCTCATGCCATTTGATGATGGAATCATAGTATTCGTCGGTCGCGGAGAAATATCCGTATGCCGGATGTTTGGTTCTCTCGATGATCGCCTCCGGAATGGTGGGAACGGTCGGGAAGTTCATATCTGCCACCCACATGGGGATGATGTCAAATCCCTCCTTCGGCGGCTCCGGAGCGAATCCGGGGTTCTTGCCCAGGCCATCCACAGCGATGGCGTCTTTTCCTCTGCGGTCCATAATACTTGTGAAATCGTACTTCATGTGAAATCCCCTTTCTATTTATTTTTTAATTAAGTTGCTTAACTATCATATAACTTAATTATACAGTTTTTTTTCTGGATGTCAATAATTTTTATTAAAATTATACAAAGGTTTTTTTACAGTTGACAAACCCTCTTTTTCTGTTATAATTTTTCTCATATTATCATTGATGAAGGAGGCAGGCTTTACATAATGGACGCCGGAGACAGCGACGCAGACCCTGAACGAGACAAGAATACGTTCGTTTTTTATATAGGCATAAGACAAAACCTGTGACATCCATTTTGTGCACGGGTTATGTTTTATGCCTTTTTTGGGTTTTCAATTATATTTAAAAAATTATAAAAAAAGAAGTGAGGTTATAACATTGAAAGATTCTGTTGGTTTTCTATTACTGATCCAGGTAATTCTCATCGCCTTGAACGCGGTTTTTGCCAGCGCGGAGATCGCGGTGCTCTCCATCAACGAGACAAAACTGGCAAAGCTGGCATCCCAGGGCAATAAAAAGGCCAAGCGGCTGAGCAAGCTCACCAGCCGGCCGGCAAAATTTCTGGCTACCATCCAGGTGGCCATCACCCTGTCAGGATTTTTAGGCAGTGCCTTCGCCGCCGACAACTTCTCTGACAGCCTGGTAGAATGGCTGTCCGGCCTGGGCGTCCCCATTCCCGCCAGCACCTTAAATACCATCGCGGTGGTGCTGATCACCTTTATCCTCTCCTATTTCACCCTGATCTTCGGAGAGCTGGTGCCGAAGCGGATCGCCATGAAGAAATCGGAACAGCTGGCTCTGGGAATCTCCGGGCTGATCAGTTTTATTTCCACCCTGTTCGCCCCCATCGTGTGGTTCCTCTCCTTCTCCACCAACACCGTGCTCCGGCTCATCGGCATTGACCCCAATGAGGCGGACGACCAGGTGAGCGAGGAAGAGATCCGTCTGATGGTGGACGCGGGAAGTGAAAACGGCGCCATCGACCTGCAGGAGAAGGAATTTATCCAGAACGTATTTGAGTTTGACGACCTGACAGCCGGCGAGATCGGCACCCACCGCACGGACGTTTTATTCCTCTGGATGGAAGACTCTATGGATGAGTGGGACGCCACGGTCCACAGCAGCCGCCACACTCTCTATCCCGTATGCGAAGGCTCCGCCGACCACATTGTGGGCGTCTTCAACGCCAAAGATTATTTCCGCCTGAAAGACAAGAGCCGGGAAAACGTGCTGGCCCACGCCGTCTGGCCGGCCTACTTTGTGCCGGAGACGCTGAAAGCGGACGTGCTGTTCAACAACATGCGGGAGAGCCACAATTCCATGGCCATCGTGCTGGACGAATACGGCGGCATCGCCGGCATCGTCACCCTTCACGACCTGGTGGAAGAGCTGGTGGGCAATCTCATGTCCTCCGGGGAAACTTCCCCGAAACCGGATCCTTCGATGGAAAATCTGGGAGACGGCACCTTCGCCGTTCACGGAAACGTGTCGCTCCGGGATTTTGAGGACGCCACCGGCCTCTCCTTAGACGATGAGGACTGCGATACCTTCACCGGCCTGGTCTTCAACCTGTTGGGAACTGTCCCCGAGGACGGCCCCCAGGACCTTCTTTTAGACCATCCGAAGATGACTATCAAGATCAACTTCATCGAGGACCATCAGGTGGCGGAGGCCACCGTCACCTTAAAGCCCGCCGCCGATACCCAGGAAAACGCGTAAATTTCTGATCTGCAGGCAAGAGGAGCCCGCCGCTCATCCGTTTTTTCGGACGTACGGCGGGCTCTTATGATTCTTTTTTATTTCAAATGGCTGTCAAAGAACTGGATCATCAGCTCTTTGACCGAGTCCTGGAAGAACTCTCTGGTGCCGTGGCCGGCATGCTCGACCACATAGTAATCGGCCCGATCCTCCAGTCCCGCCTCGCAGATCTTCCGGTACAGGATATCGCTGCTGGCCTCAATGGGCACGATGGGATCGCTGTTGCCGTGAAGGATCATCATGGGGCACATATCGGGATTGACAAAATTCACCGGGCTGGCCGTCTTCGCCCTCTCCTTCATGGTTGCCGGATCTCCGCCCAGCAGGGCGCCGCCGTGGGTTTCCTCCACGGAATGCCAGCGGAACTTCGGATCGGCAAACTTCTTCTCCTCCACTTCCATATTGGCCACAATGTCCGTGGGGCCGAACATGTTGCAGCAAGCCTGCACCTTGTCGGAGAACTCCTTCCACTCCGTTCCCTCGCAGCCGTCCTCTGTGTTCATGGCCGCGAAAGCCGCCAGGTGGCCGCCGGCAGACCGTCCGAACACGCCGATCCGGTCGGGATCGATCTCATATTTTGCCGCGTTGGCCCGCAGAAAGCGGATGGCCGTCTTCACGTCGATGAGCTGGTCCGGCCAGTGTCCCTCCCCGCTGCTGCGGTAGTACATGGAGGCAACCACGTATCCAGCTCTGGCAAACTCGCTCATCTCGCCTAACATCATATTCTTGTCAGCTCCTCTCCAGCCGCCGCCGGGAATCCACAAAAGAGCCGGCTTCGGGCTGTGGTCCTCCTTCGGATCGTCCGCCCCTGCGGCCAGGCGCATTTCACTGTTGCCGTTCTGGAGCATGATGCTCATCTTCAGCTCCATGGGCCGGCCTTCCAGATCCTTCTGGTGAGAGTAGACAATATTGTCGATCAGATTGATGGTCTTCTTCTGAAAACCGGGATTGATCACTTTTTTCATGGTTTTCTGCTATTCCTTTCTTTTACCGGGCCGGGCCTTGCTGCTCTCCGGCCGCCTGTTTTTTCTTTTCATCTCTTTTTGGGTCTTCCGTCCTTATCCAAACGCCGCCGCTCCAAAAAGAGCGGCGGCAGACAGGGAAAGTTCTTCTTCCCCCATTCAATTTCTAACCGTAGATCGGGAAGAAAATATTGATTCCGATGATCAGAGCAATCATCAGCAGAAGTACCAGCGGAAGGGTAAACTTCATCAGCTTGAAAGCATTGTGATGACCGATACCGAAGGCCATCATGGCGCCTGAACAGCCTGTGGGCATCACTACTGCAAACCATGCAGATACGCAGCAGGTCAGAACAACCGCTTTTACGTTCATACCGCCGGCCAGAGCCGTAGAAGCGGCGATGGGACTCATGAGGGCCATGGTTCCCATGTTGGACATGAAGTTGGTCATCAGGGTGCAGGCCACGCAGAACACGATGGATACGAACAGGCCGCTGGGGTTTCCGCCCAGGATCTTCAGCACTGTCTCACCGATGAGCTCGCCGGCTCCCGTAACGGAAAGGGCGGTGGAGACAACGCTCATACCTGCAACCATCCATACCATGTCGCTGGTTAAAGACTTCATCACTTCCGGAATAGTCAGGACCTTGCACACGATCAAAACCAGAAGGCCTGCCGCCGGGATTACGTTGGTGATGTCGCTGCCCAGCTGGTTGGTGAACATGAAACCAGCCATAATTGCGATGAATACGCCAAAGATGAAGATCTCATCTCTCTTGGAGATGGGCGCCGCATCTTTTACTTCTTTCACGTCGCCGCTGTCAATGGATCCGTTGGGAATCAGGCGGTACATGAATACACAGTAGATGGTTCCCACGATCAGAGGCAGGATGCCGGCCTTAAAGAAGTCTGTAATGCCCAGAAGGTTTTCCGGTCCCACCAGTCCCTGATAGTAGGAATTAATGGTGCCCGGCATGGTGGCGCCCATACCCACCGGAATTTTGGAGGTGGCGATGCAGTTGATGGTCGCTACCAGAAAAAGCATCCGGGCAGGTGAATACTCACTCTTGTCATCCAGAGTCTGCAGAAACAGAAGCATAACGGAAATACATGCGATCTGACCCATCAGCTGGGAAAGGATAATGGTAATGCCGCAGATGCCCAGAACCAGCAGGAATCCGCTCTTGCCCTGAAGGCGGTCCATCAGCTTACGGATACGTCCGATCAGGCTGGTTTTGCCCAGAGCGCTTGCCACCACGATCATGGGGGCGATCATCAGGGTCGTGCTGCTGGAAAGACCGGAGAACGCAGTCTGCAGATCCAGGATGCCGAACAGTACGAACAGCACGCAGCAGATCATTGCAGATACACCGTAGGGCAGTTTGTTGGTAAGTAGCATTACTACCAGAAACACCAGAATGCACAAGGTAATAATCAGTTGTATAGACATATATAGTCCTCCATTAAAAATATTAATACAAAGAAGACAATTCGCCCTGTCCATTCATGAAATTCGGCCGCCTGGATTGTGCAGATTATCTTTTGCTTTGTGACTACTCCTTTATTATATCGTTATATTTTTACTAATACAATCCAGCGATGATTATATAAAATATAAGTAAAAGCTATAGATATTTTGTTTCGTCCGAAATCCCGGCTGTCCCTACCCCAGAAATGACTGTATTTTGTCCGGCGGCATGGTTTTCAGCTTTGCGTTCAGAAGTTCCAGAAACTTGCGGATCGCGGACTGTTTCTCATTTCCATTAAACAGATAATAGATCATCTGATACGGCGGCGCCTCTTTTAACTCATAAATATGAGCCCCATTCTTCCGAAACCGCTCTCCCGTAGTATAAGGCGCAAATGTCCAGTAATCTCCCTTCAGAAAATAAAGAGCCAGAATGGCATGTTCCAGCACCACCACCGGAGAAATCATTTCGTTGAAATGGTTCGCGTGCCATTCTTTAAACTCCTTATTCCAGGCGACAAAAATTTCTTTATCCTCCTGAAGCGCCTCCAGCTCTATCCAGCCGTTATCGTTCGGAAGCTCTCCGTAGGAAGCTACCACAAATGCCTCCCTGTAAGCCGGCCGAACCTGTGTCCTGGAAGGAAGAGGCTGGGAATAATCCTGAAGAGTGATGAACGCAAGGTCATATATTCCTCTTTCCATATACCGATAGGTATCTTCTGAAAAGGCATTGTAGAGCCGCAGAAGGTATCCCTGCTCCGTAAACTTCAAAAACAGGTCCCAGAGCATATTGTGGTTTAAACTGTCCACAGACGCCACCGCCAGAGTTTCCCTGTCTTTATTCGCAGAAATAGAATTGGTCTCCTCCCACAGGCGCTGCCATTTCCACGCAATACGGTAAAATTCCGTCCCCTCCTCTGTGAGCTTCACCTCCCGGTATCCCTTCCTGCGGATGAAAAGAGGATATCCCAGTTCCTCTTCCATCACCTGGATCCTTCTGGTGAGCGCCGGCTGAGTAATGTAAAGATTCTGTGCCGCCGTTGACAGCGTACCGTATTTCACCACTGCGAGAAACGCCTCGATTTCCAGCAAAGTCATAGTGTCCCTCCCCTGCAAATATAAATCATCTTTTATATTTTATATCAGATATTGGCATTTTTCAACAAACAGCAAAACGTTTATACTCTCAAATATAAGTAAATTGTCAGTTTTTCAAAGAGAATATCTGGCAGAAGGAGGATAATATATGCAGTATAATTTTGATCAGAAGCTGGACCGCACAAAACTCCACACCATGAAATGGGAGTATGAACAGGACCGTAAGCACAATCCGAATCTTCTCTGCTTCGGAACGGCTGAGATGGATTTCCAGGCGGCTCCTCCTATTTTAAAGGCGTTTCAGGAGGTAGTGGATCACGGCCATTTCGGCTACCCTTACAAGCGGGATTCTTATTATGAGGCTGTGACCGGCTGGTTCCGGCGTCACTGCGGCTTTGAGATTCAGAAAGACTGGATCGCCAACGGAGTGGCCATTTATCCATCTTTTCAGGCATTGATCGAGGGGCTCTCCGAGCCGGGAGATGAGGTGATCTTCCACTCTCCGGTGCATTTTATCTTTCAGGACATTATCCGCTCCCTAAAGCGCGTACCGGTAGAAAATCCTCTGAAGGTCGCGAACGGCCGGTATGAGATGGATTTTGATGACCTGGAAAAAAAGATCACCGAAAAGACCAGACTGTTTATCCTGTGCAATCCCCACAACCCGGTGGGACGGGCATGGACGCCGGAAGAGCTGAAGGTTCTGACTGATATATGCGTAAAGCACCATATTATCATGATCTCCGACGAAGTGTATTTCGGTCTGATCTACCCTGGAAAAACCTATACTCCCCTGGCATCCATTTCCAGAGAAGCCTCTTTAAACAGCGTCACCTGCATCAGCCCCAGCAAATCCTACAATCTGACCGGAATCAAGCATTCCCTGGTAATCACGGAAAATCCGGAAATTCTGGAAAAATACAAGGCAGAACTGCACAAAAACAATGAGTTTTTCGGCGAAAGCATTTTCGGCCATGCCGCTGTCGAAGCCGCTTTCTCTGCCTGTGACCAGTGGTCCGAACAGCTGATGGAATATATCGCAGAGAACTATCAGACGGCCCGAGACTTTGCAGAAAAGCATCTGCCTGGAGTAAAAGTATTTGAACCTGATGCCACTTACTTTCTCTGGATGGATTTCCGCTGCCTGAATCTGTCTGACGAAGAACTGACCGCCTTCTTTGAAGACGAAGCTCAGGTAGAAGTTTCTCAGGGCTACTCCCTTGGAACCGGGGGCAGCGGTTTCATCCGCCTGAACATGGCAACTCAGACAAGTATTCTGACAGAAGGACTGGAACGCATTGAAGCGGCATTTCAGCGTCATATGAACAAAACGGAGGATTGAAAATGAATAAAAAACAGCTCACATTTAACCAGGCACTGATCGGCTTTATCCTTCCTCTGATCGGTGTGATCAGTCTGGTACTCACCGGAAACAATATTGTGATCGCTCTGTTCGCCGCAGTCCTGATCGAATCTTTTTACTGTCTGCTTCAGGGTTTTCAGTGGTCTGACATCGAAGATGCGCTCATAAAAGGGGGCAGCGGCATGCTGGGCGCCGTTCTGATCATGATCCTGGTCGGCATCATGATCGCCGTATGGATGGCATCCGGCACCATTCCCGCCCTTCTTTACTACGGAATGAAGATCATCAGCCCCCGGATTTTTCTTCCCGTCACATTTATTCTGTGTATGCTCACTGCCCTGGCAACGGGAACCAGCTGGGGTGCCGCAGGGACTATGGGAATCGCTTTGATCGGAGTCGCTTCTGGAATGGGAATGCCCCTGCCCATGGTTGCGGGCGCCATTATCGCAGGCGCTATCATCGGAGATAAAATGTCTCCTCTCTCCGACAGCGTGCTTCTCGCCTCCGCCAGCTCCGGAACCTCCATTTTTGACCTGATTCCCTGCATGTTTTACACCACTGTTCCCCTGGGAATCGTATGTCTGATCGCCTACTGGATCATGGGACTGCAGTACGGAAGCTCTTCCATGGATCTTGACTCGATCAGCCAGCTGACAAACGGGCTGAGCTCTGTCTTCCGCATCAATGTAATCATGCTCATTCCGCTCCTCATCGTACTGGTCATGTCAGCAAAGAAATGCCCCGGCTTTCTCACCTTTACCTGCGGCATTCTCTCCGGGATCATCCTTGCAGTCCTTTTTCAGGGGCAATCCCTGAATCAGGTACTGGATTATGCCGTAAACGGCTATGTCTGCCATTCCGGGCTGGATGCTCTCGACTCTCTTCTTTCCAGAGGCGGGGCTCTGAGTATGGGGCAGATCGTGTTCGCCTCCCTCATGGCTGGCATGTTTTCCGGATCTCTGAAATATCTGGGAACCCTTGACGTCCTTATGTCCAGATTAAAGCTGGTGATCAAAAATTCCACCAGTCTGGTGATCACCACCGTCTGTGTGTGTATCGTTCTGATGATGGGAGGCGGAGGCCAGTACTCTACTCTCACTCTTCCGGGAGCTGCTTTCGGGGACTTTTATAAAGAGATGGACGTTCACTCCGCCGTTCTCGGCCGCACGATGGAGGATGTGGGAACTATGATCGAACCTATCATCCCGTGGACCGTATCAGGTATTTACTACTCGGGTCTTTTTGGAGTGACTGTCGCTCAGTATTTTCCTTTCACGATAATCGCTTTCCTCTCCCCGGTTCTGGCCATTGTAAATGCCATTTTCGGCTTCGGCATTTTCCACTGCTCCGATCCGGTCAAATATAATCCATTCTGGAGAAGAAAAGACCGGTAACGCACTCATCAGCTGCTGCCAGGAGGGCCCGGCATTCCGCAGAATGCCAGGCCCTCTTTCCTGTATCCGTCAATCAATTTTTACTTTTCCAGCTGGCCCAGTCTCTCCTTCACCTGCTCCATCATGTGGGTGTACTTCTCCAGCTTCGCCCGCTCCTCGGCCACCTTCGCCTCGGGAGCGCGGCTCATGAATTTCTCATTGTTCAGCATTCCGTTGACTCTGGCAAGCTCGCCGGTCAGACGTTTCTCCTCGTTTTTCAGACGCTCGATCTCCTTCTCAATGTCCACCAGCTCCGCGAAGGGCAGGTAGATATTGGCCTGGGGGATCACTGCGGACACAGCGTCCTCGCCGATGCCGGCTTTGTCCTTCTGCAGGAATACTTCGCTGGCATATCCCAGAGTGGCAAAGAATACGCGGCTGCGCTCAAACACCGCCAGCAGATCCTCGTTTTCGGAAACCACGTACACTTTGGCCTTCTTGCTGGGGGGAACATTCATGGAAGTTCTCACGCCGCGGATAGCCCGCACTGCCTCCTTGATGATCTCCACATCTCTCTCATCAGCGTCAAAATCCCAGTCCGCCCGGTACTCCGGCCAGGAAGAGATCATGATCGACTCTTCCTCGTCCTGAAGGTTGCAGAAGATCTCCTCTGTGATGAAGGGCATAAAGGGATGAAGCAGCTTCAGGGACTGGATGAGCACCGTCTTTAAGGTCCAGATAGCCGCCGCCGTGGTGGAATCTCCCTCTCCCCACAGTCTGGGCTTCACCATCTCGATATACCAGTCGCAGAATTCCTCCCAGATAAAGTCATAGACCTTCTGCAGGGCGATTCCCAGTTCATACCGGTCCATATTGTCCGTGACTTCCTTCGCCAGGCGGTTCACCTTTGACAGGATCCAGCGGTCCGCCATGGTCAGGTCAGAAAGCTCCACCTTTCCCGCCGGAGCCTTCTCAATGTTCATCATGATAAAGCGGCTGGCATTCCACACCTTGTTGGCAAAATTGCGGCTGGCCTCCACTCTCTCCCAGTAGAAGCGCATGTCGTTGCCGGGGGCATTTCCCGTCATCAGGGTCATTCTCAGAGCGTCCGCGCCGTATTTTTCCACCACTTCCAGAGGATCAATGCCGTTGCCCAGAGACTTGCTCATCTTCCGGCCCTGGGAGTCTCTCACCAGGCCGTGGATCAGCACCGTGTGGAAGGGCACCGTTCCCGTCTGCTCCAGAGCGGAGAACACCATGCGCACCACCCAGAAGAAAATAATGTCGTAGCCTGTCACGAGCACATCTGTGGGGTAGAAATACTCAAGCTCCGGCGTCTTGTCCGGCCAGCCCAGCGTGGAGAAGGGCCACAGGGCTGAGGAGAACCAGGTGTCCAAAGTGTCCTCATCCTGAGTGAAATGGTTTCCGCCGCACTTGGGGCATTTCTCCGGCATTTCCCGGGCAACCACCATCTCCCCGCACTCATCACAATAGTAAGCCGGGATCCGGTGTCCCCACCAAAGCTGTCTGGAAATGCACCAGTCCTTGATTCCTTCCAGCCAGTGGAGGTAGGTCTTTCCGAAGTTTTCCGGCACAAATTTCAGATCTCCGTTCTTTAACGCCGCGATGGCCGGCTTCGCCATCTCATCCATTCTCACAAACCACTGCTGCTTCACCATAGGCTCCACTGTGGTCTTGCAGCGGTCATGGGTTCCCACGTTGTGGGCGTGGGGAACTACCTTCACCAGAAGGCCCTGCTCCTTTAAATCCTCCACCATGGCTTTTCTCGCCTCGTAGCGGTCCATGCCGAAATATTTTCCGGGAATGCTGATGGTGGCGTCATCGTTCATCATGCAGATCTCCGGCAGATTGTGGCGGCGGCCAACCTCAAAGTCATTGGGGTCGTGAGCCGGCGTAATCTTCACGCAGCCCGTTCCAAATTCCCTATCCACGTACTCATCGGCGATCACCGGAATCTCCCGGTCTGTGAGGGGGAGCTTCAGCATCTTTCCGATCAGGTCTTTGTACCGCTCGTCCTCGGGATTTACAGCCACTGCCGTGTCGCCTAACATCGTCTCCGGACGGGTGGTGGCGATCTCCACATAGCGGCCTTCTTCCCCTACGATGGGGTAATTGATATGCCAGAAGAAGCCGTTCTGCTCCTCATGGACCACCTCCGCGTCGGAGATGGACGTCTGGCACACCGGACACCAGTTGATGATCCTGGATCCTTTATAAATGTAGCCTTTTTCATACAGGCGGATAAATACTTCCTTTACCGCTCTGGAACAGCCCTCGTCCATGGTAAAGCGCATCCGGTCCCAGTCAGCGGAAACGCCCATCTTGTACATCTGGCTGATGATGCGGCTCTCATACTCTTCTTTCCACTTCCAGGCTTCCTTCAAAAATCCTTCCCGGCCCAGATCGTGCTTGTCGATGCCTTCCTCCTTCAGCTTGTTAATCACCTTCACCTCGGTGGCAATGGCTGCGTGGTCTGTTCCCGGCTGCCACAGGGCCTCATAGCCCTGCATTCTCTTATAGCGGATCAGGATATCCTGCATGGTGTTGTCCAGGGCGTGCCCCATATGAAGCTGGCCCGTCACGTTTGGCGGAGGCATTACAATGGTAAACGGCTTCTTTCCTTTTCTCTTTCCTTCCTCCGCATCCGCGTGAAAATACTTCTTGTCCAGCCACTTCTGGTAGATGCGGCTCTCAATTTCACCGGGGGAATAGGTCTTCTCCAGTTCTTTCATAGATAGTCTCCTTTTCGTCTCAAATCTGTTTTCTCACGATCCGGTACTCGTCGTTCAATCGGTAATAGGGACAGTCAAAGGACTGGCTTCCCAGAAACCTGGCCATCTCGTCCTCGTCTAAGCTGGCCTCGCACACATAGTACTCAAAATCTTCGTCATATACATAATTTTCACAGGTTTCGCAGTTACTTGTCTTCTTCCTGGTATTCTTCTTCTCCACGGGCACTCCTTCTGATCCCCTCCCGGTCCGCCAGATATGCTTCCAGGATCCGGTAGGCGATCTCACTCCCTTTCAGTTTCTCCATCGCCTCGTCCACCGGCACCCACAGGGCGGAGTCCACTTCTGTGGACAGGTTCAGATCTACTTTCTTCGCAAATCCCACATATCCCAGCATAAGCAGTTCCTTCTCCTTGATGGCAAAGGTGCGGACCCTGGCGATGGAATCCATCTTCACGCCGATCTCCTCTTCCACCTCGCGGAAAGCGGTTTCCTCTGCTGTCTCGCCCGGCTTTATGTATCCGGCCACTAAGACGTAATTGTTCTCCATGATATAATCCTGGCGCAGGAGAGCCGCCTCCTCAAACTCGTTGATCACCAGAGTGATGATGCAGGGTGACGGATGCTCATACCAGGCAATATCACAGGAATCGCAGAAGGGCACTTCCCCTTCATCCCACATTTTCCGCATTCTCAGCTTTTTCCCGCATTCCGGGCAGTACTTGTACAGCATATGAATCTCCTTTCCTCGATCAAATATCCAGACCTTGCGGCAGCCGCCGGACGGATACGCAGCCAGCTGTCAAATGGACTCTCTGACATCCGCCTGGCTCGTTGCCCGCGGAAACAAAAACGCCCTCTGCACATTTCTTTCGTGTGCAAAGGGCGAATAAAACCGCGGTACCACCTTTTTTCACCGCCGCCTTCCGGCCGCGGCCTCTTCCGGCCCGATAACGGGGGCCACTCGGGTACAGCTACGGAAAACGTCTGCCGGCCAGAGCCTTCCGCCCTTCCGACACCTTCCTTCACCGTCCGGCTCCGAAGCCACCTTCCGTCTTTCCTTCCCGGACGCCTCCCAGCCTGATGGGCGTTCCTCTCTGCAGGGGCAAAAGCACGTACTCTTCTTCTTCTCAGCCTGTGTCCTGTTTCTTTCCTATCATATAGAGTTTGGGGCTGTTTGTCAAGTACTCAGTTTTGCCGCGGACGGCGGATTCCGCCTTTTTTCTTCATCCCGAAGCCATGGAGATAGATCTCCGGGACGTTGACCCGGCCGTCCCGGGTCTTTTCCTTCACCCGGCCGCCAGCTCCGGCGCGTACTCCGCCAGAAAATCATGGGCCACGTCCTTCGGATCCTGGTCCTCCTCGTCCACCAGATAATTGAGTTCCGCCATCCGGTCGGTGGTCAGCACCTCTCCCAACTCCCTGGAAATGTCCGCAAGCTCCGGATACTGCTCCATCACCTCTCCCCGGAAGACGGGAACCGCATAGTAGGGCGGGAAAGCGCCCTTGTCGTCCTCCAGCACCACCAGATCAAATTTCTTCAGCAGGCCGTCGGTGGAATAGGCGTCGATCAGATCCCCCTCCCCGCTCATGAGAGCCGTATATCTGGGGGCGCCGTCCACTCCCGTCTCCTCCGCAAACTCCAGGCCGTACAGCGCCTTCACTCCCGGCAGCCCGTCCTCACGGTTTAAAAACGTGAGGGTGGTGGTGGCGCGCAGTCTGCCGTTCCATTTTTTCAGATCGCTGATGGTCTTTAAACCGTACTTTTCCGCGATCTCCTTCGTGGTGGACAGAGTGTAGGTGTTGTTCACATTGAGAGAATCCAGCACCTCCAGCCCGTAAAGCTCTTTCATGCCGGCTTTCGACTCCTCATACACCCGCTCCACGTCGGAGATGGCCGGCTGATCCAGGATGCTCACGTAAATCGTGCCTGTGTATTCAATGTAGCCGTCAATCTCCCCGCTGTCAATGGCGGTGACGCACACGGATGAACCGCCCAGGTCCAAAACCGTATCCACCGAAAGACCCATCTTTGTCTCAATGGCCTCCGAGAGCATGCAGGCCAGGATCTCATTCTCGGAAAAATCCATGCTGGCAATGCGCAGGTCGCTCTTTTTTGCCGGCTGAAACAGCGTCACCCCGATGAGGGCTGCCACCAGCACCACCGCGGTGCCGGCCACCAGTTTTTCCCGGCCTTTCCGCTTCTTTTTTTCCTGCTTGCTGCTCCCCGGAAGCAGGCTGATGGGTGTCACCAGCACCTCCACCGCCGCAAAGATCCGGTCTACCAGAAGGGCCAGAATACAGGCAGGAATGGCGCCGGCCAAAATCTTCACGTTGTTGACCAGGCGGATGCCGGAAAACACCAGATCTCCCAGTCCGCCGCCGCCCACATAGGCCGCCAGAGTCATCAGTCCCACGGCGGAAACGGCGGAGATGCGCACACCGGTCATGATCACCGGAAGGGCCATGGGAATCCGCACCTTAAATAAAATCTGGCTCTTTGTCAGGCCGATTCCCTCCGCTGCCTCCAGCATCTGAGGGCTGATGTTCATCAGGCCCGCATATGTATTTTTAATGATGGGAAGAAGGGAATAGATCACCACCAGAAACACCGCCGGCTTCATCCCAATGCCCAGAATGGGAATGGCCAGGCCTAAAAGCGCCATGCTGGGAATGGCCTGCACCAGATTGGCAAACGCCAGGACCGGTTTGCTGGCCGGCTTCACGTAGGAGATCAGGATCCCCAGCGGAATTCCGATGGCGATGGCGGCTAAGAGCGCCAGAGCCGTCAGCTGAATGTGTTCCATCAAAAGAGCAAATACCTCGTCCCCCGAAGTCAGGAAATAATTCACCAAATCTCTGATCATACCTTACGCCCCCTTCTTTTCCTGGATAAACTGTCTGCTCAGCGTGTTGACCAGCGTACTTCTCGTGATCAGCCCTTCTATGATTCCCTGGCTGTCCACCACCGGAAGGGTGGACAAATGCTTCTCATCAAACAGCGTCAGCAGATCCACAATAGAGCTGTCCGGAGGCACTGAGGTAAACTGCCGCTCCATCAGCTCCTCCGCCGGTTTTTTCAGATCCTGAATGCCGATGAGAGACTCGGCAAACAGCACCCCGTATATTCTCTTATATTGGTCCGTCACCATCAGAGTGTCCACCCGTTTCCGCCCCATGAGCTCAATGCACTTGAAGGCCGGCAGCTTTGGATGGCAGCACACCGGGTCCGATATCATAATGTCTCTGGTGCGGATGTACTCCGGGGATGTCCAGATCCGCTTCGGGCCGATAAAATTGCGGACAAATTCATTGGCCGGATATTTGAGAATGTTTTCCGGCGTGTCAAACTGGACGATTTTTCCCTTGTCCATGATGCAGATCCGGTCTGCCAGACGGATGGCCTCATCCATGTCGTGAGTGACAAACACGATGGTTCTCTTTAAGGCCGTCTGCATGTCAATGAGAGCGTTCTGGATCTGAGTCCTCGTGATCGGATCAAGAGCGGAAAAAGGCTCATCCATGAGAATGATTTCCGGCTCCGTCATAAACGCCCGCACCACTCCGGCTCTCTGCTGCTGGCCGCCGGACATTTCCGATGGATAGGCGTCCAGAAACTGATCCGGGTCCAGGTTGACCATCTCCATCAGCCGCCTGGCGTTCTGCTCCAGCCGCCCCTTGTCCCGGTTGTTCATCTTCGCGATGATCTCAATATTTTCCCGCACGGTCATATGGGGGAACAGGCCGATCTGCTGAATCACATACCCCATTCTCCGCCTCAGAGCGATGGGATCCGTGCCGCTGATGTCCCGGCCGTTGATCTCCACTGTACCGGAACTGGGTTCAATGAGCTTGTTGATCATTTTTAAGGTCGTGGTCTTTCCGCAGCCGCTCTCCCCCAGGAGAACTACAAACTCCCCGTCCTCGATCACAAAACTGATGTCGTCGATAATTGTCTGTCCGTGGAATACTTTTGATACATGTTTGAATTCGATCATACTGTCAGATACCTCCTGTACGAAATTCACGGAATCTGGAAATACCGCTCCGCGAAGCCGGTACAATACAGAAAAAAGAAAACCGCCTGTATCAAACAGACGGTAAAAGATTTGTAATAAGCATGGCAAATAAACGTATTTCGCTCATACGGAATCCTTCCATGTCTACGGAATTAGCTG
>DWWL01000059.1 GCA_019119775.1 Candidatus Lachnoclostridium pullistercoris
TACCTTTTTCTGACTATTCAGTAGAAGATACTATGACTGTCATACACCTTTGGCTCTGTTTTATGAGGTAAACATTTAAAGAAAAGCCTGAAAAATCAATGATTTAGGGCTTGACATTATAGGAAGGAAACTTCGTTCCCTGTTATACAAAAATGCTCCGCGGAGACCGCTGCGGCGAAAAGGAAAATGTCGCTTTCGCGCCCCGCCGCAGGCGGAGAATTCTGCGGAGCAGGATTCTTTCCTGTAGAAGACTTCCTTCTGCTTCCACCATCAGGGAACCAAATTCATCATATATTCAATCTCCCAACCGATCCAGCATTTCCTGTATACCGGCTTGTTTGGGACATATCTGTGGAGTATGCAGTGTGGTCATATTTCTCCACCGCATCCACAGATTCCTTTCTGCCAAAGTCGGTGTTATGATCCAGATCAGCCAGCTTGACCCGCCGGGCGATGGGATTCTTCCGAAGGCGGGCAATATACGCAAGGTAATCCTCCTGAGGCCTGCGGGTCAGCAGCCCCACTGCTTCCACCGCGTCGTGAAGCAATGCGGTGCAGATTTCAGCCTCCGTCTCCATCCGTTTCGCCAGATGCAGCGGATGGATCACATATGGCAGACCGTTCTTATCCAGCGTCAGCTTCACTGCCTAGTCCAACCGGCCGTGCACCAGCTCATTCGCCGCCGAATCCGTGTGGAACCAGACCTGACGGACCGCTTTCTCCAGGCGGTAATCTCTCCCGGGATGCTCCTGAACGATGCGGTAGATCATCTGAGCCAGCATACAGGAGCTGGCCCAGGCCACGAGATGTCCGTGAGTCAGGGCGGCATCACAAACAGCCATTTTATATACCCCAATATCTCCGTCGCTCAACGCCTTTTTTTGAGGATACCATCAAGCCGTAGAGTTCCGCCCGCATGACTGACCCGCAGCCTTTGTGTTGTTCAGCGGAAAGATCACGGAACCGCCCTTCGGGCTGCTATGATACCTCAAAAGCCAGACGAAGAAAAGAAATTTATTCTTCTCCCCTTTCTCCACGGGAAATTCATATTTCCGTGGTATACTGCAGTCGGTGATCGACAATGAAACAAATTTTAATCGCAGAGGACGACCCGGATATCCGGGAACTTTTATATGCCTATTTAAAGGACGCCGGCTACCTTCCCGCCGCCGCTGAGGACGGTGTGGAGGCGCTGAACCTTTTTCACACCCGGTCTTTTGACCTGGTTCTCCTGGACCTGATGCTTCCGAAAATCGACGGTTTCGGCGTGTGTGAGCTGATCCGGCGGCAGTCCCAGGTCCCAATCCTCATGGTTACGGCTCTGGACGGGGAGGAGGAGCAGCTGCGGGGATTTGCCATGGATATCGACGACTATGTGACAAAGCCTTTTTCCATGCCTGTTCTGCTGGAAAAAATCCGGGTGATCCTGCGCCGGAGTGCCGGGGCCGAAAAGGAGCGCACGCTGCGGTACCGGGATCTGATCCTGAACCCGGATACCAGGGAAGTGCTTTTAAACGGTTCTCCCCTGGAGCTGACAGCCCGGGAGTTTGACCTGCTCTTTGCTCTTCTCTCCGCGCCCGGCCGGGTATTTACCAGGGAGGCGCTCCTCTCCCGCCTGTGGGGCTATGACTTCTACGGGGACGAGCGCATTGTGGACAGCCACATCAAAAACCTGCGCCGCAAGCTGGAGCGGGACTATATTGAAACAGTAAGGGGGCTGGGCTATCGTGCTGCAAAAAATATTCCGTGAACATCTCTCTGTCAGGATGTTCCTCCTCATCTTTCTCACACTTCTCGCTGCCGGGGCCGTCACATTCGGCCTGACCGCCTGGTCGGTCCCCGGGGCCTACACCGCCGTGGCCTGGGATGATCTGCAGAAGCAGGCCGCCGTCCTGGTCCGGGAGCTGGAGGAGACGCCCCGCAGCCAGTCCGGCCCTCTCATCGACGGCTTCATCCGCTCCTCCCGCTGTGACGTCTTCCTGCTGACCGCGGAAGGAATCCCCGCCCACACCGGCTCGGCTCTGGCCGGCGGTGCTCTCCCGGAGGACGGCAGCATCACAGTCACCGCCTCGGAGGACGAAAACGGGATCTGCTCTTCCATAGGCCTTCCCCTCTCCGCGCTCTCCGGCCCTTCCGCCGTCACTTCCCTTCATTCCTACGGGATCCTGGCCGGCGTGACCTTCGCCGGGGAGGATAGTCCCTGTATTCTTTACGCCTTTCCCCATGGAGGCGGGGAATATCTGGCTCTCCGGGCTCTGATCCGCATGGCTCCCAGTCTTTTGGCCGTGCTCCTTATCTTCTCCCTCTTCTGCGCCCTGGTCTGCTCCCGGTATATTTCCCGCCCCATCATCCGCCTCAGCCGCATCGCCGAGCGGATGGCCGGACTGGACTTTAAACAGGAATGTCAGAGCAGGCGGCGGGACGAGATCGGCGTCCTTGGGCGCAGCCTGGACCAGATGGCCGGGCGTCTTCTGGATGCTCTTACCCGGCTGGAAAACGCCAACCGCTCCCTGCAGGCGGAGGTGGACCGGGAGCGCGCCCTGGACCGGGAGCGAACGTCATTTTTCTCCGCCGCCTCCCACGAGCTGAAAACACCGGTGACAATCCTCAAAGGCCAGCTTTCCGGAATGCTGGACGGCATCGGCGTGTACCGGGACAGGGACAGATACCTGCTCCGCTCCCTGCAGGTGACTGAGCGGATGGAGCGGCTGGTACGGGAAATGCTCTCCATCTCCCGCATGAGTGCCGGGGAAACTGCCGTCCGGCGGGAAAAATTCTGTCTGACGGAGCTGATCCGTCAGCTCCTCTCCCAGGACCGGGAACTGACCGCCCTGCGCGGACAGACGCTGGACGCCTGTCTCTGCCCTGATATTTTCGTGGACGGGGACCGGGCCCTTATCTCCAGAGCTATGGAAAACCTTCTCTCCAACGCCATCCTCCATTCCCCATCCGGCGCCCATATCCAGGTCGCCTGCGCCATGGACGGGGACTGTCCGCAGGTCATGGTCACAAATTCCGGAGCTCATATTGCAGACCAGGCCATGCCCCATCTGTTTGAAGCCTTTTACCGCGCGGAAGCCTCCCGCAGCCGCAGCACCGGCGGAAGCGGTCTGGGACTTTACCTGACCAAAATGATCCTGGACCGCCATGGGGCTGTCTGCACCATCGAAAATACGGAGGACGGAGTGCGGGCGGCCGTCCATTTTCCCCCATCCTCCCATCTCCACACAAAACACACATGATCTTCAAATCTGCTCCACAAAGCTCTGGTATCCTTTCCGTATCTCACAGGAAAGGATATCAGAATCTTATGGAAATCACCATGAAACACGTCAGTCTGACTTATCCCGGCGGCCGGAAGGCGCTTCAGGATCTCTCCCTGACCCTGCGCTCTCCCGGCCTGACCGGCCTTCTCGGCCCGAACGGAGCCGGAAAATCCACATTGATCAAACTGCTGTCGGCAGCCCTCGCCCCGGACAGCGGAACCATACTGGCCGACGGCAGGCCGCTGCCGGAACAGGGAGACTATTTAAAGTCCCGTCTGGGCTGTCTGCCCCAGGAATTCGGCCTTTTTGACGAGCTCACCGTTTTCCAGTTTCTGGACTATATGGCCGCCCTGAAGGGCCTTCCCTGCCGGAAAACGGCTGTACAGAAAGCCATTGCCGCCGTAAGGCTGGGGGAGAGGGCGAGATCCCGGATTTCCACCCTCTCCGGCGGTCAGCGCCAGCGGGTGGGCATCGCCCAGGCACTGTTAGGGGAGCCGCCGTTTCTGATCTTTGACGAACCCACCGTTGGCCTGGACCCGGAGGAACGGCTCCAGTTTAGAAACCAGTTTGCCCGCCTGGCTAAAGACCGGCTGGTGCTCCTCTCCACCCACATCATTGAGGACGTGCAGGCAGTCTGCAGCCGTCTCATCATCCTCAGAGAAGGAAAGATCCTGTTCTCCGGCACTCCCGACGGGCTGATCCAAACGGTCTTCGAAAGCGGCATTCCATTTCCGAAGGCAGAAAAAGAGCCGGGCGCAGAGAGGATTTTTCCGGCGGCACCCACGCTGGAAGAAGCCTATCTCCGCCTGATCTCCGGAAAGGAGGGCAGACAGCCATGTCGGCTCTGATTTTTCTTGAATGGAAGCGGCTCCTCTCCCGCCCCTCCGCCCGGCTGATCCTCTTTCTCACCATCTTCTCCCCAGCAGCCGGACTTTTTCTCTTTCGTCCGTCTGCAGCGGACACCATGTCCTCCGTTTTCCTGGCCAACCCCGCCCTGGCCGGGGGAGCTGCAGGAGGCATTCTCTTCGGCCTTCTTTCCATCAGCGAGCTGGACAGGGGAAAACGTTCCGGCACGGACGTCCTTGTCTGGACAGCAGTTTCTCCCTATACCATGGCCGCCGTCCGCCTGTGGGCACTGCTCTCTGCCGCCCTGGCTGCCTTTGTCCTTACCGCTGCGCTCTGGATTCCCGCCGGCCGGATCCTTGCCGGCTCTGTGTTTGATGTCCTGGACGCATTTTGGGCCTATTTCATTTTTATGGGACTCGCTCTTCCTCTGGCCATCCTGGCGGCAGTTTCCGCCTTTCAGTTTACCGGCCGGGCCGATCTGTCCCTGGCGCTCTTTGGCGCCTTTGCCATTTTGAGCCTAACCCTCTGGTCCGGAAACTGGCAGCTCTGCTGGCTGAACCCCTGCGTCTGGGCTCTGTCCGACGATTTTTCCAATTTCCGTATTTTCCGCTCCGCCGCCTACATGCGCCTGACCTGGGCTGCCGGGCTCAGCGGACTGTGGATCCTCTCCCGTCCTGCTGTCCGCAGGAGAAAAAAGCGGGCCGCCGCGCTCTTTTTGCTCCTGACATTTTTCCTCGCCTGGACCTTCCAGCCCTTTACAGACCACAGCGATCCGGACCAGAGCGTTTCCTCCTTCGACCAGATTCCCCCTGCGGACGGGATCTCCTGCGTCCGCCGGTCAGTCCGTCTTTTTCCCGATCTGAGGGCGGGGACCGTAAGGGGCACCGCGGTCTACCACTTTCTAAACACCTCGGGGAAACCTCAGTCCGCGGCCTTCGGCATCAATCCCGGCTACCGGATCTGCTCCGCCTCTGCCGGCGGGACGGCTGTTCCTTTTTCCTTTGACGGCCGCCAGGAATTCAACGAAGCTCTGCTGGAAGTCACGCTCCCCACCGGCAGCGAGACGGAACTGGTGCTGGAATACGGTGGATTTCCAAGGGAAGACCGCTCCCTCTCCGCTATGCAGGGATCCGCGGAAATCAGCGAAGAATACCTCTATCTGCCCAACGCCGACCTGGCTCCCCGTCTGTTGAACGTAAGACCGGCCGGCGAGACCATTCCCGCCGTCACTGAGATCACTCTGCCATCTCACATGACCGTCATCCCCTTCGGCCCCTCCCACGCGGAGATCACCGCCGAGAACGAGGACGGGACGCTCACCTGGCGCTACGAAAGCGAAGGGACAGGCGGAATCTGCTACGCAGGCGACTATGTGCGCCAGGATATTGAGGCGGATGGAATCACTGTGGAATTTTATTATGGGCGAAAACACCAGGACGTCATGGAAGAAGCCGGGGCAGCAGAAGCTATTCAGGCCGTCATCCGCTACTGCACAGAGCACTACGGTCCGCCGTTCTGTCTTTCCGGCCGAACGCTCAAGCTGATCCAGAGCCGCACCAGCGGCGGAGGCTACGCCACGGACGGCGCCAGCCTGCTGGACGAGGCGGATTTTACCGCCGCAAACTTAAAAAACAGCGCCAAAGGCGCTGCTCCCGGGGAAGTGATGATCCACGAGCTGGTCCACCAGTGGTGGGGCTTAACTCAGATGTTTGACTCTTCTGATCCGGCAGATCCCTGGTCGGCGGAAGGACTGACTGTCTACACCACCTACCGCATTGTAAAGGAACTGTATGGTGAGGAATACGCGGACACCCACTATACAGATCAGTGGATCCGGGAAACAAACGACTATTACCTGAATTTTTACGTCCGCAGGCCGGAATATTTCAGCCGGCTGCCGAAAAAAAAGCAGCTGGACATCACCAACCGCTTCTCCCGCGTGCGCCAATACTGTGAAATGCCGCTGAAAATCCGAAAGGCTGAGCAGCTGGCCGGCGGGGAGGAAAATATGGACCGAATTCTGCGCGGCCTGTTCAGCCGGGAGATCGACCCTTTCCATCCATTCCTGACCTGGGAAACTTTTTTAAACGCCTGCGGGCTGACAGAGGAGGATTTAAATCTTGATCACGATTTTTCGATATGAATGCAGAAGACTGACTGGAAACCGTTTTTTCTTTGGAATGGCAGCGATCCTGCTGTTTTTCGGACAGCAGACCTTTGAGCGGGTGACTCTGACCGGCGTCTCCCACACAGCTCCCTTTTCTCCCTGGAGCCTGGGAGACTTTGCCTGCCGGATGCTCCCACTTCTCTGGGCAGCTGCCCTCTCTTTCCTGACTTTTTTCACCTCTCCCCAGGCCAGACGGACTGCCGTTCTCACCGCCTGCTGCCCCGTCTCTCCCCGCCGCTACGCCGCCGTCCGGCTGGCCGCGGCGCTTGCCGGGACAGGGATCCTGACCATTCTCTGCCTGGCGGAAGCCGCCGCTCTCACAGCCTGGTATTTTCACCTGTTTATCTGGGACATTGTCTGGAAAAATCTGCTTTTCCCCGCTCTCATCACCCTGGTGCCGCCCCTCATCTTTGCCCTGGGGAGCGGCTGGCGCCTGGGAAACCTCTGCCCCAGACTGCTTTTTGGCTGGATGGCCCTGCCCTTTTTCCTCCGGCTGCTCCCTCTTGCGGACAATTTTCATCTCTGGAATGGTCAGTTTTTTGCCCAGTATCCCCTGACAGCCGGCGTCCTGGACCCCGCATTTTTCATTCCAGCACCGATGGTGCTTCTCCAGCTCCTCCTGGCTGCGGGCGGGATAATCCTTGCCGGACTCTTTCCCCTGCCCGCTCTCCCGATGCGGACACGAAAGCGGACTGCTCCAAAATCCAGGGAAAAACGATCGTCTCTCTAGTTCACCCGTTTCCAGCGCCCAAAAAGCGTCTTTTTATAATGTTTCCGCTCCTCCATCGCCTCGGGAAGACCGGACCGGTCTAAAAATTCCACACCCATGGCGATATCCTGGGGCATTCCCAATCCCTCGCAGTAGATCCGCCCCAGGACATAGAGACTGCGGGGCTCATCCTTTGTCTCCCAGGCCATCCTGTATGCCTGCTGAAAGTCGGGTGCCGTGCCCATGCCGTCCAGATAGCAGTTGGCCATATACGGATAGTTGAAGACATCTCCCTTCTGCAGCCGCATGGCATGGGAAAAATACTCAAAGGCTTTGGCCCGGTCCTGGGGAACTCCTCTTCCATGAAACAGGGCAATGCCCATCCCATTGTAAGCGTACGCATTATTCTCCTCTTCTATGGCTCTGGCAAAACATTCACAAGCTTTTTGATAATCTCTCTCAATTCCATCTCCCGTGTAATAGCTGCATCCAATGCGATACCAGAGGCCGGGCTGTCCTCCCTCGGCAGCCTGAAGTCTCCAGTAATGGGCCTTTTCCTTTTCTCCCGCCGCTTCCAGATCGTTGGCGTAAAAGATCTGGTGCGGCGGATACCCCATCTCTGCCCCCAGCGGATAAATTTCAGCTGCCTTCTCCGGCTGCGGAGCCACATATCCATCATCGCCGTTTTCATAATAATGCCTCAGATTGTTCCCCGCCAGGTACATGCCGCCCTTAAACGCCCGCCAGAACCAGTCTTCGCATTTGGTGATATTTTCAGTCATGTAGGAGCAAAAGGCTTCCTGGGTGGGAAAATCATTCCTGTTCCTGCCTTCAATGGCGAGAAAATCCCACCAGAAATAAGTATTTCCAACGGTAAACTGGCAGAAAGCGTCTCCCCCTGCCGCCTTTTCCAGTATCTGCTGGAAGGCTTCCTTTAAGGTGAGAGGAGATTTTTTCTGCCAGACAGGCGTGAGAACACCGCTGCGCTTGGCCACCAGAAGCCCCAGCGCGCTGCCCCGTTCAATGGAACGGTGAAGCAGTTTTACCGCCTGCCTGTCATCTTCCGGGAAATGATGCCCCGGCCACACATACTGATAGCCGCTCAGGCAGCGGGCCATAATACAGTCCGCATCTCCGTCCCCACGGCCGGAAGCCTCCGCCAGCAGCTGAAACCCCTCCTGCCCGCGATGAAGCCGCAGACGGTTGTCATAGTAAATGTACTGAAGAGCTGTCTCCACATCGTCACTGAAAAATTTTCCCATGATCTTCTCCTCTCTTTTTCATTCATCTGAAGCTTTCGCTTATTTGAAACTTTCGCTCATCCGGGGCCGTCCTCTTCCCGCCGCACCAGGGCATCCGCCCCGAAGATCAGCAGTTCCCCGGCCTGTTTTAACAGGTTCACATCATCCAGAATCAGCTGCCTCTGCTTTTCCAAGGGCAGGCGGATGGATGCGTCAAACATGCTGTGAGCCCGGTCAACCGCCACGTACAGCACAGCTCCCACAAATGTGAGGGCGACCTGGCTGCCGGCAAGATCCGCAAAGCGGACAATCTGTTCCATCATCTGCGGAGTGAGAAGATAGAACGCATTGTGCTCGTCAGCGGCAAATATCTCAAACCTTCTGTTGAAATCTTCATTCTCCGTCCGGATCTGATGCGGCGCCCTGCGCCCCTTAAAGTCGGAAAGAAATTCTTTTTCAAAAATCTGCAGATGGCCGAAACTCCATTTAAAATCTTCCGGGAGGGAAAAACGCATGATCTGCCCCTGAAAAATGATTCTGATCTCCGATCGTTTCCCGTTTCGCCTCATATAGCGGGTAACCACGTCACCGTAGGAAAAGGGAATGGTGCGGTAGGTACCGGCCAGCAGATCCTCACTCTTAAAGTATTTGGCTTCTCCGCTGTTTACCGCAAGGCTGTCACGGATTTCATTATAGCTGAAGCCGCCCATGGGAGAATATGTCAGCCTTTCAAACCCATCCATTCCCTGCACCATCTGGACCACATAGGTCTGCTTGAACGCCTGATCAAAGGCCCCGTAGGTTTTTCGGACCAGCAGATGATAAAGGAGCAGATAAATCCCAATCGCCAGAAGCGCAGGCAGGAC
The DNA here is from genome assembly GCA_019119775.1 of Candidatus Lachnoclostridium pullistercoris. GTDB lineage: Bacteria > Bacillota > Clostridia > Lachnospirales > Lachnospiraceae > Lachnoclostridium_A > Lachnoclostridium_A pullistercoris. Next base: position 9,096 of record DWWL01000059.1, read on the forward strand.
AGCCAGTCCGGTGATCATTTCCGCAGGGCTTTCCCTCAAATAAGCGGTGCCCGTCTCGCTGGACAGCAGTAAGAAAAACAGCACCGAAACGATTATTAAAAATACCGCTGCCGAAAAGAAAATGGACCCAAAATATGCTCTGTGAGCTTTTTTCTGCAAATCTTCCAAAGATTTCTCATTCATATTTTCACGCCTCAGTTAAAATCTCCATCAAAATTTCGCTTATTCTCATCCGCCTCATAAAAGTCCGCCGCCTCCATATGACACAGAGAGGCGACAATGGCCCAGGGGATCGTGCGGATGGTCTGGTTGTAGAGGGAAACATTGGCATTGTACAGCCGCCTGGCCGCCTGAAGATGTTCCTCCGCCTGGAGAGCTCCCCGCTGATACTGATCCAGGGAAATCCAGGAATTCAGCAGCGGGTACTGCTCATACAGCGCATTGATGCCGGCGGTCACTTCGCTTAAATCCCGGTGTACGGAGGAAAGGGCTCCAATTTTCTGACCGACCGCTTCCGTCCGCCTGTGCCTCGTCTGGCTCATCTCACTCCGGATCTGCTGCTCCCCTCCGCCGTTTTCCCAGTGATTTGGGGAGTGGTGGGCTCCGTGGCGGCTGCTGTTTTGGAACGTTCCGTTTTGGGAATGGTTATTTGAGGAACGGCTGTTCCTAGAATAACTGCTTTGGAAACGTCTGCTCTGAGAGTGGCTGCTGCGGGGCCGGCCGCTTCTGCGGCGCTCTGCCTCCAGCTGGCGCTTGATCTCTTCCAGATTTCTGCTCTGAAGTTCAATTTCCCTGTCAATGCTGCGCACCGTCTCGGCCGAAACCTCCTCCTGCTGATCCAGGCGCCGGTTTTCTGCTTCCGCACCGCTGCGCAGGGCCGCCACCCCTGTAAGGGTTTCATATTCGTGGGAGAGATATTTCTTCACTGCTCCCAGAAGCTCGTTCAGCAGGTCCCAACGCTTTTCCAAGGCCACATCAATGCCGGAGGCTGCCTCATCTACTTTTACGGCAAGTCTCTGCAGGCGGTTATAGGCCAGCACAAAGCCGACAATCACAGCCAAAATCAGGCAGCCTGCAGCTGCCCCTATAAGGAAGACAACATTCATGTTCCACTCCTCCCTTTCACTCACGCAAAATACTAAAAAAAGTATAGCACCCGGGCCGAGAATTGTCTATTATATATAAATATTTCAAGGAAAAAGATTGTAAATCTGAACTTTTTCCCGATATAATCGGACGGATTAATGAGAGATAGGGAAGCGGAGAAAGAATACTGTTTTAGCACTGCGGGCAGAAAGAAAGAGCCGATTTGCTCCTTTGAGTTTCAGGAGGATCGGCTCTTATGCTTGTTTTTGAATTTTCTTTAACGAACTCTCTCTCTTTTCACGGTGCTAAATCCATTTCTCAGATACAGTCTGACTGCATTTTGATTCCATTCAGCTATGTGCAGAACAATTTCTCTATGCCCTTGCTCCCTTATATGATTTACTCCCCAGAGCAGCAGTTTCTGCCCTATACCTTGTCCTTGAAACGATTTCTCAACAATCAAATCATCCAGCTCATTTTCACAGCAGGAAACAGCACCTATTATTGAAGAAACATCCATTATATATTTTCATATATTCCTTCCAGTACTCTTTTTGAAAAGGAACACATACTATGTCATTCTGATATTTCAGCACCTTATCATATACCATTTCATATGCGATTATCTCTTTCATCTGTGTTTCTCCCTCGATTCGGCTGTTCACTATTCTTCTAAATTGGTCCATGCTTTGGTATCGTAAGCGGCTGGCCCCCAGATTTTTGGAATGTGTAATGGCTGCTTCCACTTGCTTCAATAGAAATACTTCAGCCTTTTTCTGTCATTTGTCAGTTCTGTTAATAAAGTTCTTTTTTCGTAGAAGATCTGTATTTACAGAGATTTTTCACAGGCTCTAGTAAAACTTATATAGCATTTTATGTCTTATGTCTAGATAAATATTCTTCTCATTCATTTACTACCATACCATAATATTCTTGCTCTGTGCGATCTCGTCTTGGCATTGTAGAAGGTTTAAGCGGTGTCCATTTTTCGATTCCCATATTGACAATAGCTTTATGATGAAAAGGCAAAATCCTGGTACTGCAAATTCTATTACACGGATTCACTCACCAGGGCCAGGAAACAAAATAAAAAGTACCATTTCAGTACCACAGGCATAAAATAAGAGCCGACTTTCCTTGTATATTCAAGGTTTTTCGGCTCTTTTCTGTTTATTCAAACTCGGCGTGTCCTTTGTTGATATTAACTATATTTGGTTAAATTTGTGCGGATTCATGCCGGTATTTACTTCAATTACATCAATTATTTTGGTTAACTGGTTTTCTGTTGCCACTTCATCTTACATGTTCCAATACAGCAGCCTTTCCTATTTTGAATAAACTGCGTCATTCTTAGAAAGGAGGTAAACACAGTACTGATTCATACTAATCCCCTCTCTTTTAGAATGCTCTGCCAGAGAGCGGTGCAGACTCCGGGGAATTCTTAGTTTAAATTGTCCAGAATAGTCTTCTAAATTATCCGGCTCATGAATCTCAATTCCTTCTTCCAGTGCAGCTTCAATCCATGCCTTCTTTGCGTCTACTGCATTCGCAACCGCAGCCTCAATCGTTTCTCCACAGGTAATACAGCCCGGCAGATCAGGATAAAAAACCACATATCCGCCTTCCTCTTTATCTTCTACGATTTCCATTCGATAAGACATCCTCAAATAATCATTCAGCGTCTTCATCATTTCTCGCCTCGCTTTCTACAACCTGTCTCACAAGTTCAACATAAACTTTCTTAATTGGTTCATGCTTTGGTATCGTAATCGGCTGGCATCCAGCTTTTCGGAATGTATAATGACTGCTTCCACTTCTCGGAGCATTCATCTTGTAACCGTAACTCTCCAATACTTTCCGCAACTCATCAAACCGGAGGTTTCTTGATAAAGAGCAGATACGCATCAATAGTTTATCCCATTTTGATATTTGAATACCTCCTGTTTATATTATATGCGGTGTCATATTTGGTGTCAATAATGCATATAATAATTTATCCATGCTGATTTTTTGCTCTGCCATACCATTGCTACAAAATCCGATCCCTTTTCTATTGCAAATGCCAATACCCGAAGTCTATTTACCGTTCTTTTTTCAATATATATGTTATGTTCTCAGCAGAGGGATACTTTCTTCACTGGATTTAATATACCTATAGCTTTATTAAAAAACTTATCTTCTTTTAAATTTACAACTTTATCGAGAAATCTTTCGCCATCTTCATCATGAAATTTTCATAAATATCAATATAGCAGGTGATCCTATAGACCACCTGCCATATAATATAAATAGTATACTGTTGTACTATTCGAACTCAATCGTTGCCGGCGGTTTCCCCGTGCAGTCATACATTACCCGGTTCACGCCTTTTACCTCGTTGACGATCCGGCTGGTGACGCGGCTCAGCACTTCCCACGGGATCTCAGCCGCCTCGGCGGTCATGAAATCGGAGGTGAGCACCGCCCGCAGGGCGATGGCGTAGTCATAAGTTCTGCCATCTCCCATGCAGCCGACGGAGCGCATGTTGGTCAGAGCCGCGAAGTACTGGCCCAGTTTCCGGTCAAGTCCGGCCTTGGCGATCTCCTCACGGTAGATCGCGTCCGCCTCCTGGACAATATGAACTTTCTCGGCCGTTACCTCACCGATAATGCGGACGCCCAGTCCGGGACCCGGGAAGGGCTGACGGTAAACCAGGTACTCCGGAATGCCCAGCTCCAGACCGGCGCGGCGCACCTCATCCTTGAACAGAAGGCGCAGAGGCTCGATGATTTCCTTGAAATCCACATAGTCCGGAAGACCGCCCACGTTGTGGTGGGATTTGATGACAGCAGATTTTCCAAGGCCGGACTCGATCACATCCGGGTAAATGGTTCCCTGAACCAGGAAATCTACTGCGCCGATCTTCTTGGCCTCCTCCTCAAAGACACGGATGAACTCTTCGCCGATGATCTTGCGCTTTCTCTCCGGATCCGTAACGCCGGCCAGTTTTGCGTAAAAACGCTCCTGAGCATTGACACGAATAAAATTCAGATCATAAGGGCCATCAGGACCGAATACGGCTTCCACCTCATCTCCCTCGTTTTTCCGCAGCAGACCGTGATCCACAAATACACAGGTCAGCTGCTTGCCCACTGCTTTTGCCAGAAGTACGGCAGCCACAGAAGAATCTACGCCGCCGGACAGAGCGCAGAGAACCTTTCCGTCCCCCACTTTCTCCCGGATCTCGCGGATTGTCGTCTCCACAAAAGAATCCATCTTCCAGTCTCCGGAGCAGCCGCAGACATTGTAGACAAAGTTAGAGAGCATCTTCTTGCCTTCCTGGGTGTGGAGTACCTCCGGATGGAACTGTACTGCGTACCAGTTCTTTTCCGGCCGCTCCATAGCCGCTACCGGACATACCGGCGTGTGCGCCGTAACGCGGAATCCTTCCGGAGCTTCCGCAATGTAATCCGTATGGCTCATCCAGCAGATAGTCTTCGGGGAAACATCCTCAAATAATTTGGAGCTGTTGTCCACTTCCACTTCCGTCTTTCCGTACTCGCTGACGGGAGCCGTCTCCACCCGGCCGCCCAGCTGGTATGCCATCAACTGAGAACCGTAGCAGATGCCCAGCACCGGAATGCCCAGATCATAGATCTCCTTCGGGCAGGTAGGCGAATCATCTTTATATACGCTGTTCGGACCTCCGGTAAAAATAATCCCCTTGGGCGCCATCTCCCGGATTTTCTCCAAACTCATGGTACAGGGGTGTACCTCACAATAGACATTGCACTCTCTGACCCTTCTCGCAATCAACTGGTTGTACTGTCCGCCGAAGTCCAGCACAATAATCATCTCACGGTTCATCAGAATCCTCCTTTTCCATTTTCAGTGTTTACTCATTATAAAATAGCGTAACACAAATGACAAGTTTTTTCGACAAAAACTTTTCTTCTCCAGTCAAAACTGCTCCAAACAGCGCATTTCAGACCGACATCTTACTCAAATGTCCCCTTTACAGCCAGCTCTCCATCTCTCATCAGGACACGTCCCATGGCCAGTACCCCGTCCAATGCCAGGCTTTCCTGATCGATCAGCAGCAGATCGCCGTCTGCCCCTGCGCAGATATGACCTTTGGCGGAAAGCCCCAACGCTCTGGCTGGATTGGAAGCCGCAAGAGCAAAGGCCTTTTCCAGATCCAGACCTTCCTCCCGCACCAGATCTCTCAGCTGACGGTACATGGCAGAAACACTGGAAACTCCTATCCGTACCAGATTTCCCTCCTCATCGTAATCCGACCAGCTGCCTTGACCGTCTGAGCTGATAGTGATCCGCTCAAAATCAACTCCCGCTGCAAGCGCCCGGCGCAGAGCCTCCGCCAGTTTCCGCCCTGAGCCGGAATCGCAGGTAATGTCAATGTAACCTCCCATCTTGGCAAAGCGGACAGCCTGCTCAAACAGGTCCCAGTTTCTCGCCACATGGGTGGGGCGGAAAGTTTTGATCGGGATGGAAGTTCTCTTCAGCGCCTCAAATACCGGTTCCAGTCCCCTGGGATCATCTCCCATGTGAAGCGTAATCATTCCGGGCTTGCCGCTGAGCATTCCTGCCACCCGCACATCACTGGCCGCCCGGATCAGCTCTTCCACAGAGATATTTGGAGCGCGGTGGTCAGAGATCGCCAGCTTCAGCCCCAGGATCTCACTGATAAATACGATGTCCTTCTTCACATCTCCCGTAACCGTAATGCTTGGCCAGCCGTAAGAGCCTGTCAGGCAGTAGGCCGTAATCCCTTCCTCCCTGAGCGCTTTTACCTTTGCCAGAAGATTTTCCACACTGCGGGTGATCCCGTCCGTTCCCAGCAGCCCTACCACTGTCGTCACGCCGCCCCGAACCAGCTCAGAAAAACTGGCCTCCGGCGCGCGGGTGTGAAAACTTCCCTCTCCTCCGCCGCCTGTCAGATGGACGTGCTGGTCAATGATTCCCGGCGCAAGGATTTTTCCCCTGCCGTCAATCACCTGGCAGTCCTCATAGCAGACGGGAATGTCTTTCCCTATCTTCTCTATTTTTCCGCCGCAGACCATCACATCCACTGCGCCCAGATATTCCGGGGCATACACCTTTGCTCCCTTAATAATCAGCATATTCATTCCTCCAGGTATTTCTTTACATACTGTCCCGTATACGACTGAGGACAGGCAGCAATCTCTTCCGGCGTACCTTTCGCAATCACCGTACCGCCCTTGTCTCCGCCTTCCGGGCCCATGTCGATAATGTAATCCGCCGTCTTGATCACATCCAGATTGTGTTCAATAACGATCACCGTATTTCCGCCGTCTGACAGTTTGCGCAGAATGTCCACCAATTTGTGAACGTCCGCAAAGTGCAGTCCCGTGGTGGGCTCGTCCAGCACATAGATGGTTTTTCCCGTTCCCCGCTTGCTCAGCTCTGTGGCCAGCTTGATTCTCTGTGCCTCTCCGCCTGAGAGCTCTGTAGAAGGCTGCCCCAGTTTAATATAGGAAAGCCCCACGTCGTTGAGCGTTGAAATCTTGCGGTAAATAGAGGGAACATTCTCAAAAAACTTCAGTGCCTCTTCCACGGTCATGTTGAGCACGTCGTAAATATTCTTTCCTTTGTACTTTACCTCCAGCGTCTCCCGGTTGTACCGTTTTCCGCCGCAGACTTCGCAGGGCACATAGACATCCGGCAGGAAGTGCATTTCTATCTTGATGATCCCGTCTCCGCTGCATGCCTCGCACCGGCCGCCTTTCACGTTAAAGCTGAAACGGCCTTTCTTGTAGCCTCTCTCCTTCGCATCCGTGGTCGCGGCAAACAGATCACGGATCATGTCAAACACGCCGGTATAGGTGGCCGGATTGGATCTGGGCGTCCGGCCAATGGGCGACTGGTCGATGGCAATGATCTTATCCAGCTGCTCCACTCCCTCAATCTCTCTGTGCTTTCCGGGAATGGTCCGCGCCCGATTCAGCTGTTTTGCCAGAGATTTGTACAAAATCTCATTGACAAGGGATGATTTTCCTGACCCGGAAACACCGGTAACGCAGGTCATCACTCCCAGCGGGAAGGAAACGTCAATATTTTTCAGGTTATTTTCCTGGGCGCCTCTCACCGTCAGCCATCCCGTAGGCGTCCGCCGCTCCTTCGGCACCGGAATCTTGATTCTTCCGCTTAAGTAAGCTCCAGTTATGGACTCTTTGCACTTCATGATCTGTTTGGCCGTTCCCACAGCAACCACCCGGCCGCCGTGCTCTCCCGCTCCCGGACCGATGTCCACAATACAGTCCGCCGCCCGCATAGTGTCCTCATCATGTTCCACCACAAGAACGCTGTTTCCCAGATCCCGAAGGTGGAGAAGGGTCTTCAGCAGCTTATCATTGTCTCTCTGGTGCAGTCCAATGCTGGGTTCATCCAGAATATAGGCGACTCCCACCAGGCCGGAGCCGATCTGGGTGGCCAGCCGGATCCTCTGTGCCTCCCCGCCGGACAGTGTTCCCGTGGCCCTGGTCAGCGACAGATAATCCAGTCCCACATCGATCAGAAACGACACTCTGGCCCGGATTTCCTTTAAGATCTGGGCGCCGATGGACTCCTGCATGGGGGTGAGCTGCAGGCCGTCGATAAATTCCCGAAATTTGATGATGGACATGTTGGTAGCGTCGTAAATATTCTTATCTCCCACGGTCACCGCCAGAGATTCTTTTTTCAGCCTCTTTCCGCCGCAGGTCTGGCAGGGAGTGATTCTCATAAATGTCTCATACTCTGCCTTCATGCTGTCCGAAAAGGTCTCCCGGTAGCGCCGGTTCATATTCTGGATCAGTCCCTCAAAGGCCACATCGTAGATTCCTTGACCTCTCTGCCCTTTATAATGAACCTTCACCTCATGGCCGCCCGTGCCGTAAATTAAAATATCATGGATCTCTTTGGGATAATCCTGAAACGGCGTGTCCAGATCAAAATGATACTCTTTGCACAGAGCGTCCAGGATCGCTCTGGTAAAGCTGCCCTTGTCCGTGCAGGACTGCCAGCCCATGGCGGCGATTGCTCCCTGATTGATGGATAGGGACTTGTCCGGAATCATCAGATCCTCGTCAAATTCCATCTTGTAACCCAGACCGAAGCAGTCCGGGCAGGCACCAAAGGGGTTATTGAAAGAAAAGCTCCTGGGCTCTACCTCGTCAATGCTGATTCCGCAATCCGGGCAGGCAAAATTCTGACTGAAATTGGTAATGGTCCCATCCATGTGGTCCACCATCATCAGTCCGCCTCCCAGCCCCAGAGCCGTCTCGATCGAATCTGTGAGCCGCTTCTGGATCCCGTCTCTCACCACCAGACGGTCCACCACGATCTCAATATTGTGCTTAATATTCTTATCCAGACGGATTTCCTCTGACAGTTCATATAAGCTGCCGTCGATGCGCACCCGCACATAGCCGCTCTTTCTGGCATGGTCCAGCACCTTCACATGTTCTCCCTTGCGTCCCCGGACCACGGGAGCCAGCAGCTGGATCCGGCTCCGCTCCGGCAGCTCCATGATCTGATCCACCATCTGATCCACCGTCTGGCGGCGGATCTCGCGGCCGCACTTCGGACAATGGGGAATACCGATCCTGGCATAGAGAAGCCTCATATAATCATAAATTTCCGTGACCGTGCCCACAGTAGAACGGGGATTGCGGTTCGTGGATTTCTGATCAATGGAGATCGCCGGAGACAATCCCTCAATATTTTCCACATCCGGCTTCTCCATCTGCCCCAGGAACTGTCTGGCATAGGACGACAGAGACTCCATATACCTTCTCTGGCCTTCCGCATAGATCGTGTCAAACGCCAGTGATGACTTGCCCGACCCGGAAAGTCCGGTGAGTACCACCAGCTCATTTCTGGGAATATCTACAGATACATTTTTCAGATTGTGCTCATTGGCCCCGCGTATCTTAATATATTGCTTTGCCATTGTGATGTCCTTTCCGCTGTTCTTCTCGCCTGCGGTCTGAAGGAGCCGCAGCCCTGCGCCATTTGCCGCTCCTCTTGCGTGAACAAACTCCCGCAGGCTCGTTTCCGCTCATTATACTACAGGCACAGCCTGTAGTCACCATTCGCCGCTCCCCTCGCGTGAGCAAGCTCCCGCAGGCTCGCTTTCGCTCATTATATCACATCTGATTTTTAATTGCAAACGTTTGTTCGATTTTTCATTCTTTTTCTGACCTTTGAAATCTGTTTCTGCCTGACGCCGGCAATTGACCATCTGCGTGGATTCAGATATCGCCTCAGACGCTGTTTTCTCCCTGGCTCACCATCTGAGAAAAAATTCTGCTCCGCAGGATTCTCCGCCCGCGGCGGGCTGCGAAAGCGACAGTTTCCTTTCCGCCGAAGTGCGATCCCCGCGGAGCATTTTTGTTTAACAGGAAATGAGGTTTTCTGTTAAACAAAAAGCGCCGTTTCTGCCCGAAAAGACAGAAACGGCGCCTGAGGCCTTATTCCACTGTATGTCACTGTATTATTTTTTCAGGATTTCCGCCATTTTTCCCAGCCTTCTCAATGCCTCCGCCAGCGTCTCCTGCTCTCTCGCAAAATGCAGACGGATCAGATGATTCACCGGTTCCTTGAAAAAACTGGAACCCGGCACCGCGGCTACCCCGTAATTTTTGATCATCCACACACAGAACTCCACGTCCGTCCAGCCGGAAAACTCCTCCCTCGCCAGGAAATCTGAGATATCCAGCAGAATGAAATAGGATCCCTGGGGCACCGTGTGCTTCAGCCCGATCTCATCCAGCCCTTTTACAAAGAAATCCCTTTTCTCCGTGTAGAGCGCCTGAAGATTTTCGTAATATTCCGGTCCGAAATTCAGCCCCACTGTCGCCGCCTCCTGAAGGGGAGACGCAGCCCCCACCGTCAGAAAATCATGGACTTTCTTGGCATTTTCGATCACGTACTCCGGCCCCACCAGGTATCCCAGTCTCCACCCCGTGATGGAATAAGTCTTGGAAAGAGAATTGCAGGTGATCGTCCTGTCATACAATCCCGGAAGTCCTGCCATCATCACATGGACATACGGCTTAAAAATAATATGCTCGTACACTTCGTCTGTGATGACGAAAGCGTCGTATTTCTCCGCCAGAGATCCAATGAACGTCAGCTCCTCTCTGGTGAACACCTTTCCGCAGGGATTGGAAGGATTGCAGATGATAATGGCCTTCGCCCCCTGTTTAAATGCCTCCTCCAGCTCTTCCCGGTCAAAATCAAACTCCGGCGGTGTCAGCGGGACATAGATCGGATCTGCTCCCGACAAAATAGCGTCCGCCGCGTAATTTTCATAGAAGGGGGAAAAGACAATCACCTTGTCTCCCGGATTGCAGACCGTCATCATGGCGGCCATCATCGCCTCCGTTCCCCCGCAGGTCACTACGATCTCCTTATCCGGATCGATCTCCCGTCCAATAGCTCTGCCGTGTTTTCTGGCAATGGCCTCCCGGATATTGTCAGCTCCGTAGGTAATGCTGTACTGATGGGGGCCTTCTTTTGCCGCTCTCGCCAGAGCGTCGGTGATCTCCTTAGGCGGATCAAAATCAGGAAAACCCTGGGATAAATTGATGGAACCTTCCGTCTCATCACTGATTCTCGTCATGCTGCGGATCACGGACTCTGTAAATGTCCCTACCCGGTCACTTAATTTCGGCATATTCGTCTCTTCCTCCGTCTGTCTGTTTTATCTGTCAGCCCTGCAGCTCGCTGGAAAGCTGGTTGGCCTCGTCAATCCACTGGAAATAAATCCCGCTCTCCACTACCTCTCCGATAATGGCGTTCACCTCATTCAGCAGGTCCGGCTCATCCTTAACCACACCGGCAACCACGCCCAGGGACGTGTATTCAAACTGTTCCGCGCAGGTGGTCAGATCATCATAATTATCCAAATAATTGTCCGCTGCCACGCTGGCCAGAGCCAGACCCGCGACACGCCCGGAACGCAGCATCATGATGCCGTCCTGGATCGTCGTGATGGACTCCAGGGAATCCGTTCCGATCTGCTCTGTCACCAGCTCGCTCTGCAGAGTGGCATTCTGAGCTGCCACCTTCTGCCCCTGAAAATCAGCCAGTGTCTGGTACTGGTCCGCGTTCTCCGCAAGAATGACAATCACCTGATCTCCGTCATTGTAGTAGATATCTGAGAAGTCCATGGAAGTTTTTCTCTCTTCCTTGGGAACCATGCCGCAGATCGCCAGATCCGCTCTTCCCTCTCCGATGGCTGCCATGCAGGAATCAAAATTCATAGCGTTGATCTCCAGCTTTACGCCCATGGCGTCCGCGATATATTTCGCCAGCTCCATATCTGCGCCCACATACTGTTCCTGACCGGATTTTGTCAGATCAATAAACTCATACGGCGGATAGTCAGGAGAAGTCACCACAGTCAGCACTCCCTCCTCCATGATCTCTGCCATACGCCCCGTAAATTTGTCTCCGGACGCTGCCGTCTCTTCCTCCGCGGCCGACTCGGTCACATCTGTCTCTCCCTCAGCCGCCGCTGTCTTTTCCTCTGCGGCTGACGTCTCCCCTGTCTCCTCCGCTGAAGGTGTTGCTGCAGTTTTCCCTGAACAGGCTGCCAGCCCCAGCATCATCGTTCCCATCACCAGTACTGCTGTCCATTTCTTTTTCATAATCTGTGCCCTCCTCTTTTTTTGAATAAAAATTCATATAATTTGAATATTTATGTAGATAGTAGCACTGTGATTACGAGATGTCAAGGTTTTTTGTATTTTAAATCAATATTTTTGTATAATATACTTCTTTTGATGCAATTATATGCTTTTACCGGCACAGGGACTCGGTTTCCTGCATAGCTTCCCAGATCATATCTTCCGTCACCGGATAGGGAATGTGCTCCATATCCGGTCCGGCAATCGTTTCTCTGATTACAGGATCCAGCTTTTTTCGGTCCAGATCAAGTCCCAGATCCTTCAGAGAAGCAGGAATTCCCAGATCTCTCAGCAGCTCCCTCACTTCTTCTGCCTGCCCGCGGTCATGATCCAGCATCAGCTGCACCATCACTCCGTAGGCCACCAAATCCCCGTGCAGAAAGCGTTTTTCCAGGCCGGGGATCAGATTCAGCCCGTAACAGACAGAATGGGCCACCGCACAGTTATAGCAGTCTTCCACCAGGTGAGAGACCAGACCGGTATTGACAATAATCGTCAGCACCGCCTGGGAAAACGCATCACCGGCCATTTTCCCCCGCACCTGAGCCAGAGCCTCTCTGCCGCAGGTCTGGATCCGCTCATAGCAGAGCCGGCTGATCTCCCGTCCCAAAGCCGAATGGTAGTCCAGACTGTCTCCCCTCGCGGAAAACCAGCACTCAAAATATTTCGCGATGGTGTCCCCCATCCCGGCTCGGAAATACTTTTCCGGAGCATTCAAAAGCACTTCCGTATTCATAAAGCAGTGGACTGCCGGTCTCTCATAAAAATAGAAGCTGTCAAAAGCGCCGTCCGGCCGGTAAACAACAGACAGAGCGGCCATAGCTGCGCAGTTGGAAGGCACAGTGGGAAAAGTGAACACCGGAACTCCCAGCTCCCACGCCACCCCTTTTGCCGTGTCCATGGCCTTCCCGCCGCCCATGCCGAATACCATATCTATCCCTTTTCCTGCATATTGGTCATGAAGGCTGCGGATCGTCTGATACGTGCACTCTTTTCCAAACACGACCGCATCCGCCAGCTCCAGCCCTTCCGTCTCCTCAATCGCCTGATCCAGATAAGGGCGGCCCTTTTCCATGGCTGTCTTTCCGCCGATCAGTAAAATCTTTTTCCCGTAAGGGCAGCAGAAACGGGCGATTGCCCTGTAGCAGTCCGGCCCGATGGTGTAGCCGGCAAATAATTTGGTCAGATCTTCCATAATAACCTCCCGTCCAGTTTTTCTCTCCGATACTCCGCCATCATGCGCCTGCTGTCTTCGTAGGCTGTTCTCTCCTTTTCCGACAGCTTCAGCGGCAGCGGAACCGGAAGGACGCTTCCCCTCACCAGGGCAGGGCGGCTGGCATAGATCTCCGTTCCGGCATACTCAGCCGGCACAGAACAGGGCAGGATCTTACCGCTGCCGCTTAACAGAGCACCGATCAGCTCAGCTGCTGCCGCACCGATCCCGAATTCTGTGCTTCCCTTTTTATTTGCGATCTCCCAGCCCGCCTCCACCGTGCTCTTTTCCACGGCTGCCCGGTCCAGTCTGCCCCATCTCTCCGGTTCCTCGGCTGCCAGCTCTTCCAGCATCCGCCCGCCCACGCGGACCTGGGACCACACTGGAACCTGACTGTCCCCATGCTCTCCCACGCAGAAGGCGTCCACACTGTCCGGGCTCACTCCCAGCCCCAGAGCGATCCGAATCCGGAACCGGGCAGAATCCAGAGCTGTCCCCGTCCCGATCACCGGAAAATCTGTCTTCAGATGGAGATACAGGGCCACCAGATCACAGGGATTGGTGATAGAAATTACAGTTCCAGCAAATCCGGACCGCTTCAGTTTCGGCACAATGTCATCCATCACGTCCAGAGCCACATCCAGCTCCTCCAGACGGTTTTCCTTAAAAATCTCTCCGCTGGCGCTGACTACACACACCTGGGCATCCGCCAGATCCTCATACTCTCCGGCCCAGATCCGACACCCATGACCGCTGTAGCACACCATATCCTGCAGGTCCGTTCCATGGGCTTCCGCCTTCTTCCTGTCCGTATCGATCAGCACGATCTCCTCACAAATATTCAGCATCGCCAGGCTGGCAGCCACATGGGATCCCACATGCCCGGCTCCGATAATTCCGGCCTTTCTTCTCATGGTTCTGATCTCCTCTTTTTAGATTATGTATATTTATGCAAGTTTGTTTTTTATTTTATCATTTCACCAGAAAGAAGGCAAGTATTTTTATGCAGTTATTCATGCTGATCCAAAAGAAATCTATTAAAAGTTCACCACGTGAACTGGCTTCCCTTCCACGAAAGCTCTCAGGTTATCCACCGCAATGTCCATCAGCCTCTGCCTGCTCTCCTTCGGCGCCCAGGCAATGTGAGGCGTGATAATAATATTTTCAGCTCCCAGCAGCGGATTTTCCCGGCTGATCGGCTCTCTGGACACCACATCCAGAGCGGCCCCTCCCACTTTTCCGCTGTCCAACGCCTCCCGCAGATCCTTCTCCACGATCAGCGGTCCTCTCGCAGTATTTAAAATCAGAACGCCGTCCTTCATCTTTTCTATGCTTTCCCGGCTGATCATTCCATCTGTCTCCGGAAACAGGGGGCAGTGGAGGCTGATCACGTCAGAAGAAGCCAGCAGCTCATCCAGATCTGCATAACGGCAGTGTTCAGACTCCAGCTCCGGCCTTCTGGTCCTGGAATAGGCCAGCACCTCCATGCCGAATGCCTGGGCCAGCCGTCCCACTTCCCGGCCGATGCTGCCGAATCCAATGATCCCCATGGTCTTTCCCGCCAGCTCCATCTGCGGGTATTTCCAATAGCAGAAATCCGGGCAGGAACTCCACTCTCCCGCCTTGACACTGTCCGAGTGTGCGCCGATGTGATGACACAGCTCCAGCAGAAGTCCCATGGTAAACTGAGCCACAGCGGCAGTGCCGTAGCCTGGAATATTGCAGACCGGAATTTTTTTCTCAGCCGCTGCTTTGATGTCCACCACATTGTATCCGGTTGCCAGCGTTCCGATGAAGCGGATTCCAGGGCACTGCTCCAGAATTTTCCTGGTGATCGGTGTTTTGTTGGTATAAACGATTTCCGCATCGCCGATTCTCTCCGCCGTCAGTTCCTCCGGCGTGCGGTCGTACACCGTCACCTCTCCGTATTTCCGAAATCCATCCCAGCTTAAATCACCTGGGTTTTCCGTGTAACCATCCAATATCACAATTTTCATCTTCATCTTCTCCCATCTTTCTGTTCGATCCATGTTCCGGCTGACACAGCCCATTTTCCTCCGTCAGTCTTCCAGCAGGGCCCACGCCCGGTTGACCACCCGCTTCGTATTTGCCATCACAATGTCCGCATCTTCATCTTTCCATGGCTTCACCTCCATGGACAGCACATACGGATCGTCCGGGCAGAAAAAGCCCTCTTCCCTTAAAACCTGGAAAAAGTCTCTCAGCTCTTCCACATCGTTGGCACTGTTCGGAAATCCGAATCTGGGGTGCTGGTCGCCGTAAGCCTCACAGCCTTTTTTCACCACCGCATTTCCAAAGTGAAGGTGGGTGATGTAGGGCCTTAATGTCCGGATCACGAACCGGGACGTCTCATAGGTGGTAGGAAAGTGAGACAGATCCACCAGAAGGCCAAAATTGCTGTGCTTCATTCTCATATCTGCCGCAAAGCGGGCCGCATAAGGAGCCGGTCCGATGAGAGCTGCCTTGTCCATATCGTAATCAAACACTTCCAGCTCTACCATCATTCCCTTGGATGCCGCGTAGCTGCACAGATTTCCAGTGGTCTTTAAAAGCTGGGCGTAAGCCAGATCTTTTGTCTCTTCCTGCCATTTTCCGGCCAGAAAAGCGATTCCGCCGGCTCCCAGCTCCTCAGCCTCATCGATGGCTTCCATCAGCGTGGCCTCCGCTTTCCTTCTCCCTTCCTCATCTGTATTGTTGGGATTTAATCCCGGCCCCAGAAGTCTGGGCTGAGCCCCATAGCAGACCTTCAGGTGAGACTGGACCAGCAGTTTCCTGACCTCTTCTCTCTTTTTCTTATCCGGGATCTGACACACCTCCACTGCATCAAAGAAATCATCCCTTCCTATGGCACGGACCGCGTCCGTCACATCCCGGTCCGGATAGGACATCCACTGAATCGTACCTACCTGAAAATATTTGTGTATGGAATCTCTCATAGCTGTTCCTCCTTCTTTCTATAACCTTATCTCCTTCTGCAGCGTCATCGAATAAATGATCGTCTCCTTCACCCGGCGCCCCGTCATCTGCGTCAGCGCCCGCCGGTAATATTCCAGCTGCGTGCCGTAACGGTCCGTCAGCTTTTTCTCCTCCCCCGGCTGGAGGTAGTCCGTCTTATAGTCGATCAGCACAAGTCCGTCCTCCTCGTCCAGATAAGCGTCTATGATTCCCTGGATCAGCACCAGCTCCTCCGAATCTCCCTGCCCCAGCTCTCTGGCCGGGACTCCAATGACAAACTGCTGCTCTTTATGAAGCCGTCCGCTTTTGGCCGCCGCTCTCATTCTTTTCCCCAGAGAAGAGGAAAAGAAATCCCAGAGAGTCCAGGGACGCACCAGTTTCCGGTATTCCTCTGTGAGGTGTTTTTCAGCCGTCAGGGCATCCAGCCCCCGCTCCACCATTTCCAGAGAATCCATTCTGGAAAAATCCAAAAGCTCCAGGGTCCGGTGGTAGGCGGTCCCGCGGAAGGCCCCTCTCTTTTCCTCCTCACTGCCGCCCATAAACGCCGGGCGGGTCGGAATAAACAGGCTTTCCGCCTCATCTGTCATCTGCCCCTGCTGCTTTAGCTCTGAGATCGTCATCTTCGTGTGAAGCCCCACATCTGCCTGGAATGGATAGCGGAAGGAAAACATCCTCTTCACCCATTCCGCCTGCTCCGGATCGTACACCCTGTCACCGTCAAAGTGAAGCAGTTTTTCCTTCAGAGAATCCCGTTCTACCTGGCGCAGCATTTCCCGCCCCAGAATCTCTCCCGTCGGAATGACCGAAACCTCAATGGCTCCCTCTTCGTTCCCGGACAGGCTCATCAGCAGCCAGTCCAGATAGGACGCGGCTGAGGAGAGCAGCGTAAACGGCAGGCCTCTGCCCCGTCTGGGAATCTCTTTCCACTTTTCCAGGGTTTTTTCCAGATTCTTGTCCGCGGCAGTCATGACCAGCTTCTCCTTAGCCCGGCTCATCGCCACATAAAGGATCCGCAGTTCCTCCCCCATCACGTCCAATTCCATTTTTCTCTTCACCACATTTTTCTTGATGGTCGGAATCCTGGTGCGCAGTTCCAGATCAATGTAGTCTGTGCCGATTCCCAGGTCAGAATCTATGAGGACCTTTGCCCGCACATCCTGCTTATTGAACCTCTTTCCCAGACCGGAGAGAAAGACTATGGGAAACTCCAGGCCCTTGCTTTTATGAATGCTCATGATCTTCACTGTGTTGGAGTGTTCCTTGGCCGTAGCCGCCTCCCCAAAATCCGTGTCATATTTCTTCAGGCTGCGGATGTAGGACACAAAATGAAAAAGTCCCCGATAGCTGGTCTTTTCGTAGGCGGCCGCCCGTTCCGCCAGCATGTCCAGATTCGCCTTTCTCACGTCTCCACCCGGCAGAGCGGTCACATAATCGTAATATCCGGTCTGAAGATAGACTTCATGGATCAGCTCTCTCACCGTAAGGTAGCGGCTTTTCTCCCGCAGCTCCTCTACAAGTCCTGACAGAGCCTTCAGCTTATCCCGCAGTACCTGATCGCCGCCGGAAGATTCCTCCAGGCAGTTCTTCCATGCTCCGTAAAGTCCCCGGTCCTGGCCCTTTGCCGTCTTTTTCTTATAGAGGGACACCAGCTGCGCCATCTCCCTGTCGGAAAGGCCGCCGATCGCGGACTTCATCACCGCGGCCAGAGGAATGTCCTGCATGGGGTTATCCAGGATGGAGAGCAGTGCCAGAACAGTCTCCACCTCCGGCGTGTCAAAATATCCGGTCTTGGAATCTGCGTGGGCAGGAATTCCCTCGTTCATCAGCACATTGGTAAATACTTCCGCCCACCCGGATGTATTGCGCAGCAGGATCACCATGTCCCCAAAACAGGCCTTCCGGTACTTTCCCTGCTCCTTGTCCCAGACGATCAGTCCCTGCTTTGGATCTGTCATCCGGCGGATCTGCCCCGCCACCAGTCTGGCCTCCATCTCCTTTTCCGTATAGTCCGCGTGTTCCTCGTCCATCTCCTTTACCGCCGCCTCCTGAATATCCAGAAGCAGCAGCTCCGTTTTCCCCGGCCGCTCTCCCTCCATCTCCTCAGGAATCGGCTCAAACACGGCGCCCTCATGGAGAGCCGCCTCATCCGTGTAGGAAACTCCTCCGAGGAGCTTCGTCATAATCCGGAAAAACACCTGGTTGACGCTTTCCAGCACGCTCCCGCGGCTGCGGAAATTCTGGTGGAGATCGATCTTCTGATAAAGCCCTTCCTCTTCCCGGTAGGTATCGTATTTTTCCATAAAAATCTCCGGCCTGGCCAGGCGGAAACGGTAAATGCTCTGCTTTACATCCCCCACCATGAACACATTGGGAGTGCCAAGGCGCTCTCTGGAAATCAGGCGGATCAGCGTCTCCTGCACTTCGTTGCTGTCCTGATATTCATCCACCAGAATCTCCTCAAACTGGCCGGACAGTGCCTTTGCCGCCTCAGACGGCTCCCCGTTTTCTGAGAGAGCCTGAAGAGCGAAATGCTCTAGGTCATTAAAATCCACAATGTTCTTTTCCCGCTTCGCCTCCTGATATCTGGCAGAGAATTCCTGCGCCAGCCGGAGCACTTCCCGCACCGCCGGAGAAGCCAGCCTCATAATATCTGTGATCTCCTCCTCCGGCTGGACAAAGTAGCTGTCCCTGATCTTTGTGACCGTCTTTTTCGCCCGGTCACGCAGATCCGCCGCGAACGCTTTCTTTTCCTTGGAAACCAAATCTGAGCGCACCGCTTTCAGGCGTCCGAAGTCCGCTGCCGTCAGTTTCTGCTTCAGTTCTCTGTAATCTTCCGTGTCACAGAGGCCGCGGAGCATGCTTAAATTGCTCTCCATAACCGGCAGATAGGCTTCCGGCCCATCCAGCTCCCTGCAAATCTCCACTGCCTCCTCCATCTGCCAGCAAAGCTCCTCCATCTGGCTGCGGATATCCGTCAGAAGAAACTTCATCCACGGACTGTTCTCCCAGGCCGGAGCTTCATTCCCCTCCGCTTCCAGCAAATCCAGCTCTTTCCTGCTACTCTCAAACCACTGATCCGGCCACGGATGGCTCTGGGAAAAGGCATACACCTGCATAATCAGGTCGCTGATGCCATAGTCCCCTTTCCCAGAAGCATAGGCATCCACAAAATCCGTAAATTCTTTCCTTCCGCTGCCATAGCTGTCCTCCAGCAGCTGCTCCATCACCTCTCCCTGCAGCAGTATCAGCTCCCCCTCATCCCCGATGCGGAACGCCGGGTCGATCTCCAGGGCGTCAAAATGATTCCGGATCACGTTGAGGCAGAAGCTGTCGATGGTCGTGATCTGAGCCTGCTGCACCAGGGCGGCCTGCATCTGGAGATGTTCATCTTCCGGATGATCTTCCAGCCGTTTTTCTATGGCGGCGGCCACCCGCTCCCGCATCTCCGCCGCCGCCGCATTGGTAAACGTCATCACCAGCAGCTGATCAATATCCAGAGGCTTCTCTCCCTCCGTGATCATCCTCACGATCCGCTCCACCAGCACCGCTGTCTTTCCGCTGCCGGCGGCTGCGGACACCAGGAGATTTCTGTTTCTGGATGTGATCACCTGCTCCTGTTTTTCCGTCCATGCAATTGCCATCTATTTTCCATCCTCCCCGCCTTTAAAAATCATGTTCCGGAGCTCTTCCGCTTTTTTGCCCGTCAAATTCCGGTACTCATACCCCGGAAGTTTGCGGTCAAATCCGCACACGCTGTGGTAAGGGCAGTAGTCGCAGGCCGTCTGGAGCCCTATTTTATAAGGATCTGCCGCCGTATTTCCGTCTAAAATCTCCGTCCCTGCCTGTCTCACCTTTTTCCGTGCAAACTTCCGTAGCGTCTCAAAGCCGGCCTGGTCCGTCACAGAGGAGCCATATTTCCGGACCTGCCAGCCGCTTATGGACACCGGAATGATATCCGAAGTGCCCTCAATCTCCCGATCAAGCAGAGATACCACTCCGAAATCGCTGTTGACCAGACCGTCCATCTTCAATTTTTTCAGCACCAGGCGGTCCACCTCACTTTTTATGGAGGCTTTCGTGCCGTCCACCATCGGATCTTCCATATGGTAGTAAAAAATTCCGGCCGGAACCACATTTTTCTCCGGATTTTTTCTCTCCATCATCTCCAGAGCCGCATCCATGTACACCACCAGCTGCAGCTGCAGGCCGTAATATATGGCTGCCAGATCAAAGGATGTATTCCCGGACTTGTAATCGATGATCTTCACATACAGACAGTCCCCATCCCGGCAAAGGTCCATCCGGTCGATCCGTCCCTGCAGGTGAACGGCCTCCTCGTCCGTCAGGGCGATCTTCATAGCCTCCAGATTGTCAACCGCAGAAAAGGACAGTTCAAACTCCGCAGGGACAAACTTTCCCCTCCTCAGCTGCTCCGCCAGCGCCCAGAGTGTCTTCTTAGCAATCCTCCTGATCTTTGTCCCCAGATAGATATTTCGGGCAGAGCTCTTCATAATATTGTCCTCATACTGGGACATTACCGCTTCCACAGCCTCATCTGCCAGCGCGTCCCGCTCCCCGTTTTCCATATCCTGCATCCGCTGTCCCCGTTCCTGCGCACTGCGGAATGCCCTGTCAATGGCCGCGTGGAGAAGATTGCCCATGTCCGCCGCTTTCAGCTCATACTCCTGACGTTCCTCCAGTCCCAGGCCGTAGGAAAGGAAGTGGGCGTAAGCGCAGGCTTCATACTGTTCCAGTCTGGTCACGCTGCCGCTTAAGATCTTTCCATAAAGCTCTCTGGCGGCCGCCCGGCCGATCCCCTGATCCTTATAGATGAAAAAGGCCGCCTCCACCAGTTCTCTCAGCCATTTTCTGTCCTCCGGGTCGTTCCAGAAGCTGCGGTACAGTTCCAGGAAAGCCGGATCCTCCTGGCCGTTCCACTCTCTCAGAGCTTCCGCCATCGCCTTTTTCCCCTCCAGCCGGGAGACGGGACGGAGCTCCTCTGCCGCCGTCCGCGCCTCAAGGCCGGGAAACAACTTTTCCAGCTCCCTGATCAGACTGGACGGGTTCAGCTTTTTCCCCGTTCTGTTCATGGACGCATAAGTCAGAATCAGCTTCTGTTCCGGCTTCGTCAGCGCCAGATACAGGTAAAACCGCTGGAGAAAGCATTCTTTTCTGGCGGTTGGCGCCAGCTCCAGATCATTTTTTTCCAGAAATTCCCTGTCCATCTCCGACAGGATCCCTCCCCGCTCCCTTCTGGCGGGCACCACTCCGTCGTTGACGCCGACAAAGAACAGCACCTTGATGTGATCCAGCCTGGTCCTGTTGATATCCCCCACCACAACACGGTCCACGGTGGATGGGATCACCCCGATCTGGATCTCTCCGAACCCGGCGTCCAGGATCTCCCCATACTCCCGCAGGCTGCCTGTCTCCTCCCCGAGGAGAGCTGCCAGACGGTCAAATAAATCCATTACCAGCCCATATGCCTGGCTGTATTCGTCCGCCAGCTGGTATTCTCCCTTTTCCCGGAAATGCTCACTCCAGGCCTCCAGTTTCTCCTCTGCTTTTATTTCCATCAGAAAGCCGGTCAGCGCCTCTGTCCGGGAGGCGATCGTCGCTCCTTCCTTCTTCAGCTGGCCGCTTAAGGTAAAGAGCGGGCCCGCCGCTTTTTCCCGGAACGCATTCAGTTCTTCCATATTTATATATTTTCCGCCCCGGTAAACCAGCTCCCAGGGGCTGCTCCACCTCTTTTTTCCGCGGATTCCCAGAGCCAGGCAGTAATTTTCCATACGGTCGCACATCTCCCGCTCCTCCGGCTCCACCGCCAGCGCGCATTTCAGATAGCGGAACATGCTCTCATAGGAAAAATCTCTCGCGGCCACATCCAGGGCGGCGCGGATCAGCTCCACCAGCGGATGCTCCAGAATACTTTTCTTCACATCCAGGAAAAACGGAATCTCTTTTTCCTGAAACTGAAACGCAGTCTCCTTCCCGTAGCTCTCCAGATCCCCCGTCACAACGGCCACGTCCCGGTAGCGGAGTCCCTCCTCCCGCACCAGCCGCTCAATGGAGTTGGCAGCAAAGGCAATCTCCTCCCCCGGGTTTGCCGCCTGATAAAGGAGAATGTCCTCCGGCTTCTGTTCCCAGACGTCTCTGGAATACCGGTACAGCTTCTGCTCCAGAAAATCCAGCTCCTCTGCGGCAAATCTGGGATAAGGGCGCTTTTCCAGCCAGCAGTCCTTCTCCCAGCGCACCTGATTTTTTTCCGCCAGAGACGTCAGGCGGCGCACAGTCTCCTTGCTCATATAGAACAGGTTCTGGATTCCGCTTTTTTTGTAGGGCTCTGCCTGCCGGTCCACCGTCACCGTCACCTTCACATCACGGCAGCAGACCATCATCTGCTCCAGCAGGCGGTACTGTACGGGAGTAAAGCCTGTATAACCGTCCAGCACCACAATGCTCTCCCGAATTTTCTCCGATTGAGGCAGCACACGGCACAGCTCCCCCAGAATCTCCTCCGCGGTGATGAATTTCTCCTCAATATATTCCTGAAATCCCCGGTAAACCTCTGCCAGGCTCCGGAGCTTGGCCTGCAGGAGCGGACTGGCGGCCCGTCCCTCCATCTCCTCCAGCTGCTCCGGCGAAACGCCGTACTGGTAAAGCTCGGAGATCATGGATTTCAGCTGGCCGATAAATCCGGCCTGCCGCAGATGTCCCTGAAAGATCCCCATCTGCTGTCCTTTTAACGCCATCACCCTGCGGAGCACCATGGATTTTCCCATATCGTCCAAAACTGCGGGGCAGACCACTGCCAGCTCCTCAAACACCCGGTAAGCCAGCCGCGCAAAGCTGACAATGTCAATATTCATCGTCCCCCTGCGGGGATGAAGGGACACGATCTCCTTCTGCGTCTGCATGGTGAACTGCTCCGGCACGATCACCACAAACTGCTGCTCCGGCCGCGCCTGGGCCTCTCTGATCAGATGCTCATACAAAAATCTGGTCTTTCCGGCCCCGGAACCTCCCATAATAAACTGAAGCGCCATTTCCTTCCTCCTGTCGAAACGAACATTTGTTCTGTTATTGTACCACACCCAGACGCCATTTACAATTCTTTTTTCCACTTTTTCATAATCTTCTTTTTCCTTTCATAGTCTGTAACAAATGAAACCGGAGGTTCCTCTATGAGCTCCAAAACAAAAATCGTGGTGCTGCGGATGAAAGAGATCATCTACACTGCTGTTTTCCTTATTCTGGGCATCCTGCTCATTTCCCTCTTCCTCTTCATGTTCCGGCCGGGAAATGACGGAGCCCCTGCCTCGTCCGGCGACGCGGATTCCATCTACATACCGGGGGTGTACACCTCCTCCATCCGCCTGGGGAATGAGCAGGTAAACGTCTCCGTCTCCGTGGACGCCGACCACATAAACGCCATCGACCTGGTGCCCTTAAGCGAGTCCGTGACCACCATGTACCCCCTGATGCAGCCGGCGCTGGACGATCTGGCCGAGCAGATCTGCGCCTCCCAGTCCACAGAAAACATCTCCTACGCCAGCGAATCCCGCTATACTTCCCAGGCGCTGCTAAAAGCCATCAATGATGCTTTACAAAAAGCAGAAAAGTAAATATAATGAAATCAGTATCTGACGAAAATTTTATACATGTTTGGGGAAGGAATTATGAGCAGACAAAAGAGCGCAGCCGGGGCGGCAAACCGGCACAGTATTACAGAAGGAGTTATCTGGCAGCAGCTTCTTCTTTTCTTTTTCCCGATCCTGTTCGGGACCTTTTTCCAGCAGCTTTATAACACGGTGGATGCCGTTGTGGTGGGCCAGTTCGTGGGAACAGAAGCTCTGGCGGCCGTTGGAGGAACCACGGGAACACTGGTCAACCTGTTCGTGGGCTTCTTTACCGGTCTGGCCTCCGGTGCCACCGTCACCATCTCTCAGTTTTTCGGCGCAAAGCAGGACGACATGGTGAGCCAGTCCGTCCACACAGCCATCGCGTTTTCCATCGCCGTCGGCGCGGTGATGATGGCCGTAGGGCTTCTGGGCGCTCCCTTCGCGCTCCGGGCCATGGGAACCCCTGAATCTGTCATGGATTACGCCACCACTTACCTGAGGATCTATTTCATCGGCATCATTCCCAACCTGATCTACAATATGGGAGCGGGAATCCTCAGGGCCATCGGCGATTCCAGGCGGCCTCTGCTGTTCCTGATCGCAGGCTGTTTTACCAACATCGTCCTGGACCTGCTCTTTGTAGTAAAACTCGGCATGGAAGTGGCCGGCGCGGCCTGGGCAACCATTATCTCCCAGGCGGTCAGCGCCATCCTGGTGATCCTGGTGCTCACAAAGACCTCTGAGTCCTACAAGCTCCATTTAAAAAAGCTGCGCATGGACAAGACTCTGGTGCGCCGGATCGTGGAGATCGGACTGCCCGCCGGACTTCAGTCCGTCATGTACAATATTTCCAACATCATTATCCAGTCCAGCGTCAACACCCTTGGAACCACCACCATCGCGGCGTACACCGCCTACTCCAAGATCGACAGCCTGTTCTGGATGATCATGAGTGCCTTCGGCATTTCCATCACAACCTTTGTGGGGCAGAATTACGGGGCCAACAAGCCGAAGAGAGTGAAGAAAGGTGTAAATGTGTGCCTGGGCATGTCCTTTATCACCACGATTATCCTCTCTCTCGTGCTGTACTTCTTCGGAATCCATATTTTCCGCCTGTTCTCCACTGACACGGCGGTAATTGAAAACGGCATGGAAATCCTTCATTTTATGGTTCCCATGTTCTTCACCTACATACTGATCGAAATCTACTCCGGCTCCTTAAGAGGAATCGGAGACTGCTGGATCCCCATGATCCTCACCTGCCTGGGCGTGTGCGTGCTCCGGGTGGCCTGGGTGATGATCGCCGTTCCGATCCACCGCACCATGATCACGATTCTGATCAGTTACCCTCTGTCCTGGGCGACCACATCCGTGGCTTTCTTTATCTACTTCCACTTCTTCAGCCGTCTGGGCCGGAAGCGGATCCCGGTAAACACGGACGCAGGATGGTAAATCTTCACAAAAAATACAGGCGGCCAGGGGAAATCGCTCTTCCCCTGGCCGCCTGTGCATACGCAGTATTTCTGTCATATTTTTTACAAATATCCATATCCTATCTGACGATGTTTCTGCCTAGCGGCAGGCTTTCCGCCCTTCCCGGCAGCCGCAGTCCATATAGTGATGATAGTAGGACGGCAGGTCATCGCCGTAAGCATCCTGCAGATCCTGATAATTCTCGCGGTAGCAGTTTACGTCAAAATCCGCCTTTGCAATACGCCCCTCTGCCATTCCTGTGGTCAGAAAATGTTCCAGCAGCTTGTCATAGTCATATCCGAACGCATCGTAAAGATCCGGATTGTGGTCTGCGTAATAATTGGCGTCAAAAACCAGATCTATATTTTCCGGGATCTCTGTCTTTGCTGTCTGGCTGTTGCCTGCACCGGATCCGGATGTACTTCCGCCTCCGGATGCCTGTCCGGACTGATAAGGGCAGACACCATTCGGGTGCAGATGGGCCGGATAGCCTCCGCAGTGATAATGGTAGCTTCCAAGTCCGCTCTTATTTTTATTGTCATGATGGCCGCCATGGCTGTCAGTACGCCCGCTGTGAGCCTCCGCCACCAGAATCTCCGGATTGGACGGCAGAACCTGCGGCACACAGGTTCCCATCATCACTGCCGCCAGCAGCGCAGCTATTCTTCTCTTTCCCTGTTTCATATTCCTCTCCTTCCGGCTCAGCCCTTTTTCCCAGGCCAGGCCTCTCCGCGCACATTCTTTCAGGACCAGATACCTGTCCTTCTGGCTTCCGCGGCCGTCCGCTGTCATCCCACGGCCGCAGAAAATGCCGGCTGTCTCCAGCCGGCGTATGATTCCTGTCCGTTTTAGGCCAGCATCTGATCTTTCTTTGAGAGAATCGCCTCTGCTGCCGCGCAGGCAGGACAGTCGCAGTATTTGGCGCCTTCCGCCTTGATCTTCTTTCCGTGGGCCGCCACTTCCTTCGTCTTCTCCGGTCCGAACACCTGCGCTCCAGCCTCAGACTCTGCAAATGCGATCAGGCCGTCCACCGGCATGATGTCCGCCTCCAGCTCCGCAACGTATTTCTTCGTCTCCTCTGCCTCTTTGTCTGTCCCCACTGCATCCAGCCATGCCTGAGCCGCGTCCTTCAGTCCGGCATAGCAGGTGGATGATGCGATCAGCTCGCGGCTTTTCTCCTCCACAAACGTCAGAACTTCTCTCTCCATATCGAAATCCCCTTTCCTGTAAAGATAATCCTATTTTACCATAGAATGACGCCGCCTTCAAGACGGACCTGAAGACCGTATGGAGACAATACTGCCCTGGTTCTTTGCCGCTTACCCCTGGACCCAGGTCCCGCTGCCGTCCACAGTATAGCCGTCCGGAGTCACTGTATCCGTCAGCATGGCCCCGTCTGCTCCGCAGTAATACCAGATGCCGCCGGACAGTACCCAGCCTGTCACCATGTAGCCGTATTCATTGAAATAATACCACTTTCCGCCGATCTCCTGCCAGCAGGACGCGGGATAAGTCTGATCCCCATTGCGGTACCACCAGCCAATGTCATCCTGAACCCAGCTGCCGCTCAAGGACGCATTTGGATCTCCCGGGCCGCCGCTGCTGTTTCCATAATAACTGTATTCCGGCATGGCTCCAATATCCGCCCAGCTGATATTCCAGGGCTCTGAGCTCTCCCACTCGCCCTTGTTGGTAGAATCATGGACGGCACGCACCTGAAACGTGTAGCTGCCTCCCATCATTGCTCCCGGAAATGTACAGCTGGTGCCGGAGACAGTTCTCGCGTCCGCGATGGGCATTCCGTTCATGTACAGCCTCACCTCATAGCTGACCGCGTCAGACGCGCCGTCCCAGTAAGCCGTTCCGTTAGCCGTGTCCCACCTCAGATTTGACACATCCAGCTCATAGCCGTCCGCAAACGCGGGCGCCGCGGCGATCCCTGCCATGCAGGCCGCAAGAATTGCTGTCCGTAATTTTTTCCATCTCATAATCTGTCTACCTCCTGATGCCGGAAACAAATTTCCGGCCTTTTCTCTCCTCCCGGCTTCGCCGCCGGTCATTCGCCTTATAGCTCTCCCCGTGCCGGCACAGAGCTCTGTAAGGCTCATTATAGCATAAAAATACGGCTTGAAAGGGGAATATTTTATTACGAAATTCAGACATTTTTATTTCTCCCCGCACTCTGCTCCGGCCGCACGGTCAAAGCACCGCGTTTTCCGTACGTTTTCCGTATTTTTTCACACTGCTTTTCTCTGGATTTTCCCGGCATGTCCTCACATTTTTTCCGGAGTTTTCTCCCATTATCTCTTGACTTCAAGCCAGCTTTAAGGTCTATACTGAATACAGAGATCAGATGGACAGGAGGTGATGACCATGACGATCAAGGAAGTAAGTGAAAAATATGGCATTCCCCAGGGTACACTCCGCTATTATGAGAAGGTGGGGCTGATCCCCCATGTCACCAGAAGCGCAGGCGGGATCCGCAATTACCAGGAAAGTGACCTGGCCTGGGTGGAGTTAGCCAAATGTATGCGCAGCGCCGGGCTCTCTGTCGAAGTCCTTCTGGAGTATGTGAAGCTCTACCAGCAGGGCGATCCCACCATTCCCGCAAGGCTCTCGCTTTTAAAGGATCAGCGCAGTCTCCTGCTTCAGCAGAAAAAGCAGATCGAAACTGCGCTGGACCGCCTGGATTTTAAGATCTCCCGGTACGAGGAAGCTATGAAAACGGGAATTCTCAGCTGGGACGACAACTGACGATGCCATAGTTTACCTGACCAGGCAGGTCCGGCCGCGGACTGTGAAAATTTTTCTCCGCTCTGATCTATGCCTGAAAGGAAAATCTGAAAGCGCAAAAAAACCCGGAAAGCCCTGATTCCAGCGGGCTTTCCGGGGTTTATCGTTTTATTTTTTATCCTTTCAATTACTCACGTGAGCTCATTTTTCATCAAGCGCATTCAAATATTTCTCAACCAATTCTACTACTTCTTTTGCTGTTTCCAGCTGCTCTTTTGCGTCCTCTATTGATACAATATAAAAATCATCATAATCGCTGGCATGTCGCACCTCCTGCGCCCTGCTGATTTTTCTGCTGATTTCTTTTGGAAATATACCAGTATGAACGAAATCTCTGTTAAAATTTCCAATTACCTGGGCATGCTGTTTATATGCTTTAAACTCCAATGCCAGACATGCGGAGATCGCCCGAAAAACGGCATAATATGCTCTGTTATTAGAAGACCTGTAATGCCCTTCTTTAAAATTCAGTTCTGCAGCTTCCAGGTCATCTTTTGCTGCACTGATCCTATACCGGGCCAGTTCTCTGGCCCCGCCAATATCATCCAAATTAAGCTGCATATAATTCCACTCCTTCATTCTTGACATTGTTGTAGAATGGATACGCTCTGAGCCATTTATTAAAATGCTCCAGATTCTTCACAATAGGCATAATTTTCAAATTGTTATCAAAATTATAATTAAAAGTCAGGTCGGAAAGTGCATGTCCTCTGCTCCTTATCTCATCATCCGGCAAATCCACCAGAATCATAATATCAATATCCGAATCCGGTCTGAAATCGCCTCGCGCATAAGAGCCATATAATATCACCGTCTTCAGCTTTTCGCCGTAAATTCTGTGTACATCTTCTACATATCTTTTCAATATTTCACTTAAAATCTGAGGCATACATTCACTCCCTCCCTTCTGCCATTTTCTACCTATAGTATATCCATTCCGCAGGGTAAAATCAACAGACTTTCTGCAGCTTTCCATCTTCCATTGTGCCAAATGAGCTTCCGCAAAAATGCAAAAACCCCGGAAAGCCCTGATTCCAGCGGACTTTCCGGGGTTTATCATTTTACTTTAATTGCAGAATTTCTGCAGTCGGCAAATTACATTCCCATCTGCTTTGCAACTTCCTCAGCGAAGTTCTCTTCTTTCTTCTCGATACCCTCGCCAGTCTCAAAACGAACGAACTTCTTGATGGTAACGTTGGCGTTGTTGGCCTTAGCTACGGAAGATACGTAAGCGGCTACGCTCTGCTTGCCGTCCTCTGCCTTTACATAAACCTGATCTAACAGGCAGATTTCTTTCAGCTCTTTCTTGATACGGCCCATTACCATGCCGTTGATGATCTTGTCATTGGCATCCGGCTTCTCGTTCTTTGCAGCTACCGTAAGGATCTCTTTCTCCTTCTCAATGTAGTCCGCATCTACTTCAGACTCGCTGGTATAGAGGGGCTTTAATGCAGCTGCCTGCATTGCTACGTTCTTTGCCATCTCTTTGATTGCGTCGTTGATCACATCAGTCTCTACGTCCACCAGAACGCCGATCTTTCCGCCGGCATGGATATAGGAAGCTACGAAGCCGTTGGGCTCCTCCACTCTCTCGAATCTTCTGATGTTCATGTTCTCGCCGATAATGGAGATCTGAGAAGACAGAGCCTCCTTCACCGTCAGAGTCGGATCCTTCTCCCACTTCTCAGCCAGGAACGCATCCATATCTGCGGCGTCGCTCTTTAACGCCTGAGCGGCAACATCCGCCACGTAGTTTCTGAACTTCTCATTCTTGGCAACGAAGTCAGTCTCAGCGTTTACCTCAACAACTACTGCCTTCTTCTCGTCAGCGGTAATGTCGGTGTAAACAATGCCCTCAGCCGCAATACGGCCTGCCTTCTTGGCGGCACCTGCCAGTCCCTTCTCTCTCAGGAACTCAACTGCCTTATCCATATCGCCCTCAGTAGCTGCAAGAGCCTTCTTGCAGTCCATCATTCCGGCGCCTGTCATCTCTCTTAACTCTTTTACCATTGCTGCGGTAACTGCTGCCATTTTAATTCCCTCCATTATGATTTTGGTATGGTCTACGATTATTCCTCTACAGCCGTCTCAGCCTCTGCCTCAAATACTTCCTCGCCGGACTCCAGCTCGCCGTCTGCAGTAGCCTCGCCCTGGTTTGCCTCGATCACAGCGTCTGCCATCTTGGAAACGATCAGTTTTACGGCTCTGATTGCATCGTCGTTGCCCGGGATCACGTAATCCAGCTCTTCCGGATCACAGTTGGTATCTGCGATACCGATCAGCGGGATTCCCAGAGTATGAGCCTCCTGTACGCAGATTCTCTCCTTCTTCGGGTCTACAACGAAGATCGCATCGGGAAGTCTCTTCATGTTCTTGATTCCGCCCAGGTTCTTCTCCAGCTTCTCCCACTCTTTCTTCAGCGCGATTACTTCCTTCTTGGGCAGTACATCAAAGGTTCCGTCCTCAGCCATCGTCTCGATCTCTTTCAGTCTGGCAATTCTGGACTGGATGGTCTTAAAGTTGGTGAGCATTCCGCCCAGCCATCTCTCATTTACATGGAACATACCGCAGCGCTCTGCCTCTGTCTTGATGGCATCCTGAGCCTGCTTCTTGGTTCCTACAAACAGAATGGTGCCGCCGTCAGCAGCGATATCGGAGATTGCCTTGTAAGCCTCATCTACCTTTACTACGGACTTCTGTAAGTCGATGATGTAGATGCCGTTTCTCTCCGTGTAGATGTAGGGAGCCATCTTGGGGTTCCATCTTCTTGTCTGGTGGCCGAAATGCACACCTGCTTCCAAAAGCTGCTTCATAGAAATTACGCTCATGTTTCTACCTCCATTTGGTTGTTCTTCCGTCTGCTTCTCATGTTTCCGAAAAGACCCGGACCTCCGGGCACCGTTTCCTGGAATCTGCAGACGTGTTTTTTATCAGCCTTTCTAATATATCATAGGATGTCCGGCCTTGCAAGAGGTTTTTTGCGGAATTTTCCAGCGTTTTTCACGGAATTTCCCAGAGGATTTTCAGCTGCGCGAAAATTTTCCAGGTTCTGCAGAGAATCCGCCGTTTCCTAAGAAGCAGACAGACCGAAAAGCAGGATGGCTGTGACGGTCATCCTGCTTTCCGGTCTGCTCAGTCGTTCTTCTATATTTATTTTCCGTTTGACGCTTTTATATTTTTCAGCTCATCAAAGATCACATCATTGAGGACCTTGATGTAGGTGCCCTTCATGCCGGAGGAGCGGGATTCGATCACGCCGGCACTCTCAAACTTGCGGAGGGCATTGACGATCACAGAGCGGGTGATTCCAACCCGGTCAGCGATCTTGCTGGCAACCAGGATGCCCTCGTTGCCGTCCAGCTCCTCAAAAATGTGGGTGATGGCCTCCAGCTCAGAAAATGACAGGGTGCTGATCGCCGACTTGACGATCTGGATCTTTCTCGTCTCTTCCGCATTCTCCTCGTTGACTGAGCGCATCATCTCCAGTCCCACCACCGTGGTTCCGTACTCGCTCAGGATGATATCATCGATGTCATACTGGGAATTGGACTTGTAGATAAACAGAGTTCCCAGACGCTCCCCGGCAATGTCAATGGGGGTGATGATCGCCTGATAATCTTTTACCTTTTCCTCCGTAAATCCCAGAGTCACCAGGTTTACGTTTTCCTTCGTTGACAAAATGCTTAACAGGCGCTCATTCAGCATGGGATCCACAAATCCTCCCACCTGATCCACAATCAGTTCCTGGATCTCGTCCACGCCTTCCCAGACGCTGACGCCCAGCACCTTTCCTTTTTTGCTGATGACCAGGATGTTGGATAAAAGGATCTCGCTTAATACTTTACAGATGTCATTGAACACAAATTTATGGGAATTATTGTTGTGAAGAAGTTTGTTAATTTTTCTGGTTTTGTCTAACAACTGTACGCCCATTCTATGAAACCTCCTTGCTTTTCGATTAAAACCGTTCAATAAAATAACCTATTTACAGCATAGCACGGTTTTCGTCGAATAACAAGTGTTTTTTCTGAATTTTTCAATTATTTTAACAATTCTTCTCACTATTTTTTTCTTTCGGCATGCTGTGGCCGCAGTGTTCGTTGGAGCAGAGGAGCTTGTTTCCCTTCTCCACCATATAGTGACCGCACTCCGGGCACTTGATCTCCGTGGGCTTCTGCCAGGACATAAATTCACACTCCGGATTGTTGACACAGCCGTAATATTTTCTTCCCTTTTTGGTCTTTTTGATCACCACATCTCCGCCGCAGAGAGGACATTTCACGCCGATCTTTTCAAAATACGGCTTGGTGTTCTTGCACTCCGGGAATCCGGGACAGGCCAGGAATTTTCCGTGGGGGCCGTATTTGATCACCATGTGGCGGCCGCAGAGCTCGCAGACCTCATCCGTCACCTCGTCTGAGATCGTCACTGTCTCCAGCTCGCTCTCCGCCTTTTTCACTGCCTCCATCAGATCCGGATAGAAATTCCTCACCACGGACTTCCAGGGCAGCTCGCCGTCCCCCACCTTGTCCAGCAGATATTCCAGGTTTGCCGTAAACGTGGGATCCACAATACTGGGGAAACACTGCTTCATGATCCGGTTCACAATCTCTCCCAGCTCAGTCACATACAGATTTTTATTTTCTTTCGCCACATATCTTCTGGCAATGATGGTAGTGATCGTGGGGGCGTAGGTACTGGGCCGTCCGATCCCCTGCTCCTCCAGTGCCTTTACCAGGGAAGCCTCTGTGTAATGGGCCGGCGGCTGGGTAAAGTGCTGGCCGTATTCCAGCTCTTTTAAAGGCAGTACATCTCCTTCTTTTAAGCTGTTCAACAGCACATTGTTCTCCTCTTTGTCCTCCTCATCCACGTACACGGACATAAAGCCGTCAAATGCCAGCTTGGAAGCGGTGAGGGTGAATACATACCCCGCCGCGTCGATCTTCACAGAGGTCGTCTCATACACTGCCGGCTTCATCCGGCTGGCTGTAAACCGTTTCCAGATCAGCTGATATAAGCGGAACAAATCTCTGGAGAGGGAATCCTTTACAAGGGACGGCGTCAGCGTAATATCCGTGGGACGAATCGCCTCGTGGGCGTCCTGGATCTTGCCGGAGGCTTTTTTCGACTTCTCCTCTCCGGCTACATAGGACTCCCCGTAATGCTCGCCGATAAAACTCTTCGCCGCCACATCCGCTTCTTCCGCCACGCGGGTGGAATCTGTACGCAGGTAAGTGATCAGACCTACCGTGCCCCGCCCTTTAATATCCACGCCTTCATACAGCTGCTGCGCCAGCCGCATGGTCTTCTGGGTGGAGAAGTTCAGATTCTTAGATGCTTCCTGCTGCAGAGTACTGGTGGTGAACGGAATCGGAGCCTTTTTCATCCGCTCTCCCCGCTTCACATCCTCCACCAGATACTGGGCTCCCTCCAGATTCTTCAGGATCCCGTTAAGCTCTTCCTGGTTGTGGATGGTGATCTTTTCCGATTTTGTGCCGTAAAATCGGGCGGTGAGGGGAGTTTTCCTGCCCTCGCTCTTTAATTTTGCGTCCAGCGTCCAGTATTCCTCCGGAATAAAGGCGTTGATCTCATCCTCCCGGTCGCAGATCATGCGGAGAGCCACCGACTGCACGCGCCCGGCGCTCAGGCCGCGCTTTACTTTTTCCCAGAGCAGAGGGCTGATGCTGTAGCCCACCATACGGTCCAGAACCCGTCTGGCCTGTTGGGCATCCACCAGATTCATGTCGATCTGGCGCGGGGACTTCAAAGACGCCTTGACCGCGTTCTTCGTGATCTCATTGAAGCTGATCCGGTACACCTTCTTGTCCTTCAGCTCATCCAGCTTCAGCGCCTTCACCAGATGCCAGGAAATCGCCTCTCCCTCCCGGTCCGGGTCAGTCGCCAGATAGATCCGGTCTGCTTTTTTCACTTCCTTGCGCAGCTTCGCAAGAATATCTCCTTTGCCCCGGATCGTAATATATTTTGGCTCGTAATCGTTGGCCACGTCAAACCCCAGCTGGCTTTTGGGCATATCTCGCACATGTCCGTTGGACGCATCCACCACATAATTGGCACCCAGGAACTTTTTGATCGTCTTTACCTTTGCCGGGGACTCCACAATCACTAAATAACTTGCCATATCAACCTCACCTATAGCTTTTTTCCATAATACTGATTGGCTGTCCGGACCACATATCCTTTCCATTCCAGCTCTAAAAGAATGCCCATGCACTCTCCCACTGGAAGTCCGCACCGCCCTGCAATCTCATCCAGAAATTTTGGCTGTAAATCGAGGCAACTATACACCATTTTTTCTTTCTTGGCAAGTCCCTTTCCATTTTTTTCCTGAAGTGCGGTCATTTTCCTGTTTTTTATCTGAAGGATCTCCAGCACGTCCCCGGGGCCGTCTGTGAGCTGGGCTCCGCTCTTGATCAGGTGGTTGCAGCCGGCGCTCAAAGGATCTGTCTGACGTCCGGGAACCGCCAGAACTTCCCTCCCCTGATCGAGGGCCAGGGCAGCCGTGATCAGAGAACCACTCCTCTCCCTGGCCTCCACCACAACGACCGCGTCCGCCATCCCGCTGATAATGCGGTTTCTCATGGGGAAATTTCCTGGCGCCGGCCGGTCCCACGGGCCAAACTCAGAGATCAGGCAGCCGTTCTCCTCAATCTCCCTGTAAAGCCCGCAGTGTTCCGGCGGGTAGCAGACTTCTGTTCCATTTCCCAGGACAGCTGCTGTCCGCCCGCCGCCGGCCAGCGCCCCTTTGTGGGCCCAGCTGTCCGTTCCTCTGGCCAGCCCGCTGACGACCCAGACACCGGCTTTAGCCAGCTCTCTGCCATACCATTCCGCCACTCCCCTCCCATATTCTGTATTCTCCCTGGCCCCCACCACAGCGGCCGCAGGACTCCCCGGCTCCGGGAGCCGTCCCTTCACGCAGAGCCCCATGGGAAAATCGTAAATCTCCTTTAATTTCTCCGGATACGCACGGTCAAACGGGGTAATAAACTGTATTCCCAGATCGGAAAATCTATGATACTGGTCCAGCAGTTTTTCCTGTTCCTTTCTGGTCCCGGCGATCTTTTCCGCTGCCCGGCCAAGGGCCGGAAACTTCTTTCCCTGTCCCGTTTCTTCTATATAATATACGGCCTCAAAACTCTCAAACTCTTCCCACAGTTTTCGGATGGTCACAGCTCCCAGTCCCCTGGTCCGGCAGAGCAGATAAAGATATTCCCGTTCCTTCTCAGTCAATATTTCCACCTCCCCAGTATGTGCGGACTCCTCTCCGGTATCCGGCCGCCTCCAGCAGATGTTCCCGTCCGATCTCCTCTTTTCCGGCCAGATCCGCGATCGTCCTGGCCACCTTTAAAAGCCGGTCCCTGCCTCTGCCGCTCATCTCCTCCCTCTCATAGATTTCCTTCATCAGCCGCTCTTCCTTCGCCCTTAAGGCGCAGAACTTATCCAGCTCCGGTCGTCCCATCCGGCTGTTAAAACGGACAGACGTGCCGGAAAACCGTTCCTTCTGCACCTGCCAGGCCCTCTCCACTCTCTTTCGGATTTCGGCGGAGCTCTCCTCCCGCCGCTCCCCAGCCGCAATCGCCTCATATGGGATCTGCTCCGCCTCCGCGATCAGGTCCATCCGGTCCAGGATCGGCCTGGAAATCCGGCTCAGATACCGTCTCACCTGCTGCTCCGTGCAGTGACAGCGGCTGCGGTCCGGATAAAATCCGCAGGGACAGGGGTTGCTGGCTGCGACCAGCATAAAGTCCGCGGGAAAACGGTAGGCTCCGCTCACCCTGGCGACCACAATACTCCGGTCCTCCAGAGGCTGTCTTAACAGTTCGATCACACTCCTGGGAAATTCCGCGAGCTCATCCAGAAATAAAACACCTCCCGTGGCCAGGGACACTTCTCCCGGCTTCGGCCCCCGTCCTCCCCCGGCGATCGCCTGCACGGTGGCCGAATGGTGGGGGCTGCGGAAAGGCCTGGATGAAATCAGGGGCTGTCCCTCAGGGAGAAGACCGCAGATACTGTAGATTCTGGATATCTCCCTGCGCTCCTGGGCCGTCATCGGGGGCATGATCGTAGGGATGCGCCGGGCCGTCATGCTCTTTCCCGTTCCCGCCGGCCCCATGAGTAGGAGATTGTGCATGCCCGCAGCGGCGATCTCCGCCGCCCGCTTCAGCATAGCCTGTCCGACCACATCCCGGTAGTCAGGACCATTTTCCTCTATTTTCTCCGGCTCCCGCTCCTTTGGCTCCTCTTTCTCCCACAGTTTTGGATCACCGTTCAAAAGCGCGGCCAGCTCCCTTAAATCCCGGACTCCCGTCACCGGCACAGCCCCTGCCGCCCGCCCTTCCGGGCCGTTTTTCTCCGGCAGAAAACATCTGACCATCCCCTGTTCTCCTGCCGCTCCCGCCATGATGAGGGCTCCCCGGATCGCCTTCACCTCGCCGCTCAGTCCCAGCTCCCCCGCGATCACAATTTTTTCCAGGCGGTCTGGGCGGATCAGACCGTACGCCCCCAGCACTCCCACGGCAATCGGCAGGTCAAAAGCGGTCCCGCCTTTTCTCACGTCCGCCGGAGACAGATTGACGGTTATTTTTCTGGGCGGGCACTGAAAACCGGAATTCTTTATAGCGGTCAGCACCCGGTCCCTCGCCTCCTTCACTTCGCTTCCCAGATATCCCACCATGGAAAATCCGGGCAGCCCGTTGCTCACATCCGCCTCCACTTTTACCAGATATCCGTCCATGCCGGATATGCCGATGCTGTTGACTCTGCAGAACATAATATCCTCCTCTCCGGACCGTACCTGAACGTCCGAAAAGGAACAGCCGGGAATGCGCAGCATGCCGGGCCGCCTTTTGGGGAACAGGATCCGGTCCCCTTTATGTCATTGTATCAATAATTGGAAACAGCGGCCGAATGGCCTGCACCCGGGCAGAGGAACTGCCCGGACTTATGCTGCGTGCGATTTGTCTTCAGATATGGCGGGAATTCTGCTCTCCCGCTTTCCCGATCTGCTGAAAGATCCATTCCGTCAGGTCCCGATGAACCTGATCCCGGTCCAGATCATTGAGAATCTCATGGCGGCTGCCCTCATACAGCCTGATCTTCACAT
The DNA here is from genome assembly GCA_019119775.1 of Candidatus Lachnoclostridium pullistercoris. Taxonomy (GTDB): domain Bacteria; phylum Bacillota; class Clostridia; order Lachnospirales; family Lachnospiraceae; genus Lachnoclostridium_A; species Lachnoclostridium_A pullistercoris. The sequence continues at coordinate 46,074 of DWWL01000059.1, forward strand.
CCGTCATTCCCATGGACTGATACCTGCGAAACAGCCGTCTCACTCCCTTACCGTAAGCTCCCACCGGGTCCTCACTTCCGGACATCAGAAATATCGGCAGCTCCCGCGGCATCCGATCCACCACCCTGCGGCTTTTCAGCTCCAGCATGACGTGAAAGAAATCCCGGTAGGCAGAGCAGGAAAAGCGGAAATTGCAGTAGGGATCTCTCACAAACTGGTCCACCCGCTCCTCATCTCTGGAAAGCCAGTCGCTCCCCGTCCTCGGGGATGGGATCCGCCGGTTGTAATTGCCCAGCACCAGACTGTGCAGGAGGCGGCTTCTGCACCGGTCCCACTCTGCCAGGGCTGTCAGGTTCACAGCTGCCAGGGCAGCAAGCAGCACTGCCGCCGGATAGTCTCCGGTTCCCATGAGGACCGCCCCATCCACCTCTTTTCCGTACCGGGTCAGGTATCTGCGGACCAGGAAGGATCCCATGCTGTGTCCCAGCAGAAATCCAGGGATCTGCGGGTATCTTTTCTCTGCCAGATGGCGGATCCGGCGGATATCCTGAATCAAATAGGCCGCCCCATTATGCTCTGCAAAAAATCCCAGCTGGTCTCTCGACGGGGCCGTCCTTCCATGTCCCAGCTGGTCGTGGCCGATCACCGCCACTCCCCTGGCTGTCAGAAACTGCGCCAGCTCCTCATAGCGGCCGATGTGCTCCGTCATTCCGTGGACCAGCTGAAGCACGGCCTTCGGCTCTTCCTCCGGCTCCCACAAAGTCACCCAGAGCGAGGAAACTCCGTCGCTGGACGGAACCCGAACCGTTTCCCGAACTGCCATGCGCTTTCCCTCCTCTCTTTCTATCCGATCTTCTCCGCCCATGCCGTCTGTCTGGCGGGCAGATGAAACTGGTTTCATCATAGCATATCCGCCGCCGGAGCACAAGCGTCAATTCTTCGCCCACTCCGTCATGTACTCCCGGTAGCGCAGGGGAAGATGGGTCATCTGACATCTCCTGTTTTCCCGCTCTTTGATGGAGATGGTTTCCACAAAAGTTTTCCACAGTTCTCCGAAAGGATCCTCCTTTCCCGCCGTCCTCACGGACCGGCGGACCTCATCCGGTATCCCCCGGATCATCACCGTCTCCCGGTCTTTTCTGTGGAGCGCTGCCTTGTCTCTCAGCTCGTCCCACAGAAACCAGTTTTCCCCGGAAAGCCTGTCCTCAAAATGCTCCGCCACCAGAGCAAGGACATCATTTTTCGGGCCGATCCGCCCGGCCAGGATGCCCTCCGGAAGCCGGGAAAAGCGGACAAAGCCGGTGAGCAGATGGGCCTCATTCCTCACATACCGCCGCATTTCACACATGCGGAACACAGAATCCAGGCTGAGCATATGGAGGATCTGCGGCCCGCAGCGGAACCCATCCACGAGGAAGCGGTACATCCGGTCCGCCTTCTCCTCACATCCGGAAAGGGACGCTTCCCAGAGAAGAAGGCACGCCTCCTCCGAGATCTTCTCTCTCACGGCGCTCATCACAGACTCCGCCTTTCTCCGCTCAGAAACAGTCTCATGATAACGGCAGAACAGCTCCGGCTCCCGCTCTCCTTTAAGCTCCAGCCTCTGATCCCTGCTCCTTCTCCCGCTGGTCCCCGCATCGTAGATCCCTGACAGGATCGATTCAAAATCATCTCTGCAGATATATACATCCATCACATCACCCCGGACACCACTGCCCTTTTATCCTCCTCTGTCGGATCTGCCGTCATATGAAAATCATCAAACAGACTCATCTGCCGGTATGTATCCCTCCCGGCAATCTCCCACGCCCTCCGCTTTTCCTCTCCCGCCAGGCTGGCCGCGATCCCGTCCTGATCCCAGCGGAAAGAAGCCATCAGACGTCCCTGACAGGTCATAAAATACATGGCCCGCTTCAGCACCACGCCGAACTTTTTCAGATCCCCGAAGTCCAGAAGCCCATACCTGCGGGCTTCCACGATCCTCTTTGCGGAGCGCACGCCCACGCCGGGGACGCGCAGCAGCGTATAGTAATCCGCCCGGTTTGCCTCCACCGGAAAACGCTCCAGGTGGCGGACCGCCCAGTCACATTTCGGGTCCAGAAGAACATTAAAATTGGGATGCTCCTCGGAGAGCAGCTCTCCGGCCTGAAATCCATAATACCGCAGCAGCCAGTCCGCCTGGTAAAGCCTGTGCTCCCGCAGCAGAGGCGGACCTCCGGGAAGAGCTGGGAGCAGACTGTCGTCATTGACTCTCACAAAGGCAGAGTAAAAAACGCGCTTCAGCTCGTATTTCCGATAAAGAGCCTCCGCCACCGCAAGCATCTGGTAATCGCTCTCCCCGGTGGCACCTACGATCATCTGCGTGCTCTGTCCGGCCGGCACAAAAGCCAGCCCCCGCCTCTTTCCATAGAGTTCCAGCTCCTGCTTTCCCGTCTGAATCCCCTGCTGGATCTGACGCATGGGAAGGAGAATCTTATCCCTGGTCTTGCCCGGTGCCAGAAGGCGCAGTCCTTCCGCTGTCGGCAGTTCCAGATTGACGCTCATCCGGTCAGCCAGAAAGCCGGCCTGGCGGATCAGAAGCGGATCCGCCCCAGGGATGGCTTTCACATGGATATAGCCCCGGAAATGATGATCTCTCCGAAGCTGATACAGCGTCCGGCAAATCAGCTCCATCGTATAGTCCGGACTGTGAAGGATGCCGGAGCTTAAAAACAGCCCTTCTATATAATTCCTGCGGTAAAACTCCATCGTCAGAGTACAGACCTCCTCCGGAGTGAAGGCTGTGCGCACCACATCGTTGGAACAGCGGTTGATGCAGTACCTGCAGTCGTAAATGCACTGGTTGGTAAACAGGATCTTCAGCAGAGAGATGCACCGTCCATCCGCAGAAAAACTGTGGCAGATCCCCGCCGGAGCCGTGCTCCCCATCGTTCCCTTTTTCCCTTTCCGCTCCACACCGCTGGAGGTGCAGGCCACGTCATACTTCGCCGCATCCGTCAGGATCTCCAGTTTTTCCCGAAGAGACAGATTTTCCTGTATCAGCATCGTTCCACCGCCCTTTTTCTTGATCGAACATCTGTTCTAATCGTATTCTATCACAGGGCGGAGCAGAATGCAAGCATTTTATCGAACTTGTGTTCTTTTTCTGATCAGCTCCATCATTCTCTTCATCTGGCCGGTCATGGAGCGCTCCTTCACCCAGGCCGCCTTCATCCTGTTTTCCATAAAAAGTCCCTCCACCCGGATCTCCTTTAACCGTCCTGCCTGGATCTCCGACTCTGCCACCGGTTCCGGCAGGACCGCCGCCCCCAGCCCCTGTCCGGCCATCCGGACCAGCGCCTGAGTGTTGACGCTCGTGCAGGCCGGCTCCGCCGTCAGGCCCAGGCCGTAGAGCCCATGGTCAAACACATCGCGGACAGCGCTCCCTTTCTCCCGCAGCAGAAGACGCTCCTGAACCAGCTCTTCCGGCCGGCAGATTTCCCGGGACGCAAGGGGGTGGCCGGGCGCGGCGTAGACACCTACGCGGTAAGCGCCGAATTCCAGGCTTTCCAGTCTTCCGGAGTGAATATTCCCCTCCAGAAATCCAAAATCCAGCCGGTAGGCCAGCAGTTCCTCCTCGATCCTGGCCGCGCTGTCCACCGTCACCTGGACGGGCGTCTGCGGATACAGGCGGGCAAATTCTTCCCACACCTTCGGGAGCCAGAAGTTGGCAATGGTGATGTTGGCCCCCAGGTGGATCGGCGTCTTCTCCTCCGACTCCGCAAAATTGACGGAGAGCTCTCCGAACAGCTCCAGAATCTGTTCCGCCTTCTCTTTAAAGCGCCTTCCTGAGGCGTTCAGATACAGCCGCCTGGAGATCCTGTCAAAAAGAGGGCAGCCCGCCTCCTCCTCCAGCGCGCTGATCACATGAGTCACCGCCGGCTGGGTCATATAGAGAGCCCTGGCGGCTCCTGTCACACTCCCCTCCCGGCAGAGCGTGCAGAAAATTTCCAGCTGTCTGATATTCATAAGTTCACCGGTTCCTTCCCATTTTCGTTTTTTCATTACTTTTTAATAATGATTTATATAAAATAATAACATTTTACTTATTTTTCAGCAAGGGTTATACTGGGCAGGACGCAAAAAAATAGCCGTTCCAGAAGACAGACATCGAATGTTTCCCGCCCGGCCTGCTGCCGGACAGGAAGATGTCCGCCGTCTGGACGGCTGCAAAAATCAGAAAGGAACCCAGATATGGAAAAAAAGAGTCTCAGCCTGTATCTCTGGCTGTTTAAAGTGAATTTTTTCATCAGCGCCTTCACGTTCGGAGGCGGGTACGTGGTCATTCCCATGATCCGGAAATATTTTGTCACCGAAAAGCACCTGTTCTCAGAAGATGAACTGATGGACATGGCCGCCATCGCCCAGTCTTCTCCGGGCGCCATCGCCATCAACCTGGCGGTGCTGGCCGGATTCCGGACCGCCGGTTTATCCGGAGCCGTGCTCTGCGGAGTGTCCTCTGTGCTTCCTCCCTTCCTGATCCTGTCGGTGATCTCATCCTGCTACCAGGTGTTCCGGGATCTCCCCATCGTGGCCGCAGTGTTAAAGGGCATGGAAGCCGCGGTGGGCGCCCTCATCGTGGATATTGTGGTGGACATGGGCGCTGCTGTCTTAAAGGAAAAAAAGCCGTTCTTTTCCTGTCTGATCCCGGCCGCCTTCGCGGGCAGTTTTCTGCTGGAAATCAACGTGATGGTCATTCTTCTCATCTGCGTGGCCGCCTGCCTGATCTACTATTTCGCAGCCTCAAGGCGGACCGTCTCCGCACTTTCTGCCGGCCGTCCTGTGCCGGTGCGGGCAGAGTCCGGTTCCTGCAGTGACAAAAAAGCGTGCGCAGAAGCGCGCCCTCAGACAGCCGCGGACAGCCGAGAGGCCGCTCCCGGCAGATATTCTAAAAAAGGAGGCACATACTGATGACTTGGCTTACTCTTCTTCTGGCTTTTCTCCAAATCGGTTTTTTCAGCATCGGCGGCGGCTACGCCACAATCCCGCTGATTCAGGAGCAGGTGGTGGACAAATACCACTGGCTCTCCATGCAGGAATTTACAGATATCATCACCATCTCCCAGATGACTCCCGGCCCTCTGGCGGTAAACACCTCCACATTCACCGGCATCCGCATCATGGGGATCCCCGGCGCCGTGCTGGCCACCTTCGGCTGCATCATCTCCGGCTTTGTCATCTGCCTCTGCCTGTACTGCTTTTTTTCCAAATATAAGAGCGCGGGTCCGGTGTTTACCGTATTAAAGGGGCTTCGGGCAGCCTCCATCGGCCTGATCGCCGCCTCCGCCGGCACGATCTTAGCCATGGCTCTGGCCGGCTCCACGATCCTGGGAGGAATTTCCATACCGGTCAACGGGATCGCGGCGGTGCTCTTCCTCTTATCCCTGGTCCTGCTGCGGAAATTCCATCTCAATCCCATACTGGTCATGGCCGTCAGCGGGGCAGCCGGCGCAGTGATCTACTCCATTCCCTGGTGATTGAAAGCGGCGGGGGCCAGCACCGACGGCATGTCCCTCTCTGTGATCTTTTCTCTGCCGTCCAGGCCGCCGGAGAGAAATGGAGAATCCGGCCGGGAATTTTCCATATTTTTCCGGATCAGCTCCTGACTCCGGCTGGCATAGCAGTAGACACAGCCGTGGGAGCAGGTGTCATACATTCCAATGTCCACGCTTTTTACGCAGCCACAGTTTGGCCGCTGCGTCCTGTCCTCAGGCGCCGTCACTTCTCTTCCGGTGATCTCTCTAATCCTCTCCCGGCTGATGCAGCTGCCTCTTCTGACCCCCAGCGAAGCAAACTCTCCCTCTTCCGAGCAGGTTTCCACCGTCATTCCGGCGCCGGCGGCCATCCCGGCCGCCTCCCGCAGAAAACATTTCTGTTCGGCATCATCCGGCGGCCTGAGACCCAGCCGGTCCAGCCTTTTCTCAATCTTCCGATACCGGTCCAGAAAGCTGACCACGCAGGTGTCCGACGCCCCCTTTAAATCCTCTGCCAGCTGCCCGAAGGCTTTTAAATGGCGGGAAACGGTCCAGCTGCCGGAAATGACCACCGGGTCGTATCTCCACACCACCCTGGCCGGCCCCAGGCGGTCGGACAGCTCCCAGAACAGATCGGTCAGACGGCTTTTTTCCGGCAGGCCGGGCTCCAGGTCTTTTCCGTAGGCGGTAAGCGTAAACTGAAAATAATAAGGAAATCCCATGGCGTCCAGGCGGGGAAGGAGGGGCAGCATGGGCTCCGGATTTTTCGTCCAGAGCACGATGCAGTCCACCGTATCCCGATCCAGCCGGATGCGGCTCACCTGATTGCGGTTCATGGGATTTCTCACACAGACATACCCCTCTTCCAGCCTTTTTAACAGCCACTGGCCGTAAAAAGCGGGGATATCCGTCCGTCTGCTTGCACTGATGATCATGGTACATTTCCTCTCTCAAATTCACTGCGCATCTTCTCGATGGCCTTCTTCTCAATGCGGCTCACATAAGAACGGGAGATTCCCAGGACCTCGGCAATCTCCCTCTGGGTGTGTTCTTTTTTCCCGAACAGGCCGTAGCGGAGGCTGATTACCTGTTTTTCATTGTCCTTAAGACAGGTCTCATAAGCCTCATAAAGCTCCTTCACATCCTGGTCCATGATGATTCCTTCCAGAGCTTCTTTCCCCTCCGCCTCGATCACATCCACCAGGCTGACCGATTCCCCGTCCTTATCCACGCCGATGGGTTCAAACAGGGAAACCTCCCTGGAAAACTTCCTGCTGGCCCGAAGGAGCATGAGGATCTCATTCTCCACGCATTTTGCCGCGTAGGTGGCCAGCCGGGAACCTTTCTCCATTTTAAACGTATTTACCGCTTTAATCAAGCCGATGGTCCCCACAGACAGCAGATCCTCCGTATCATAGTCCGTCCCCTGGTATTTTTTCACCACATGGGCGACCAGCCTCATATTTCTCTCAATCAGCACGTCTCTGACTCTCTGGTCGCCATCCTTCAAACGTCCCAGATATTCTCTCTCTTCGCCGGCAGTCAATGGTTTTGGAAATGTTTTCAAAGGAAGCCACCTGAAAAGCTGTTTATTTTAATTTATGCGGCGGCGGCTTTCTTAGTGCTTTTACAAACTTTTTTTCAGTTTCTCCAGGAGAATGGCCTTCACGGCGGCGGCGTCCGCTTTTCCCTTCATCTCCCGCATCACCTGACCCATGAGAAAGGAAAATACTTTCTCTTTTCCGCTCTGATACTCTTTTACCGACTGTTCACAGCGGGCCAGAACCTTCTCCGCCGCTTCCTCCAGGGCATTTTCATCACGGACGACGGCCAGGCCGTGCTCCTCAATATACTGATCCGGATCCACGTCATCCCGGAACATGGCAGCAAAAATCTTTTTCGCCGAGTGGGGCGTCACCCGTCCTTCCTCCTCCGCCCGGATCAGGGCCGCCAGGTGTTCCGGAGAAAACCGCAGATCTTTTGCCTCCATCCCTTCTTCTTTCATGAGGCGCATCGTCTCCCCCATGAGCCAGGCGGCGGTCCGCCGTCCGTTTCCCGAATACCGGACTGTCTTTTCAAAGAGCTCCGCCATATAGACAGAGGAAGTGAGAACGGAGGCGTCGTACTCCGTCAGGCCGTAAACCTCCTCCATCTGCCTCTGTCTCTCCTTTCTGAGCATGGGCTGGCGGGCGCGGATCCTGTCGATCAGCTCTTCGCTCACAGTGATGGGAGGCAGATCCGGATCCGGAAAATACCGGTAGTCCTTCGCGTCCTCTTTGGAGCGCATGGGGCGGGAAGACTCTTTATTTTCATCCCATCTCCTGGTCTCCTGGACCACCGCCTTTCCCTCCTCCAGAAGCTCGATCTGGCGCTCCCTCTCACCTTCCACCGCGTGGGCAATGGCCTTAAAGGAGTTCAGGTTTTTCATCTCCGTCCGGACGCCGAAGGTGTCGGAGCCAATCTCCCGCACGGACAGGTTCACATCTGCCCGCATGGAGCCTTCCTGGAGCTTGCAGTCAGACACTTTTAAGTACTGAAGCGTATCCCGCAGGGTTTCCAGATAAGCGATCACCTCGTCGGCGCTTCTCATATCCGGCTCCGACACGATCTCGATCAGAGGAACTCCGCTGCGGTTGTAGTCCACCAGGGAACAGTCCCTCCACTCGTCATGAATCAGTTTTCCCGCGTCCTCCTCCATATGGATCTCATGGATGCGGATGGTCTTTTTCCCGGCAGCCGTCTCGATCTCCACCTTTCCGTCATGGCAGATGGGAAGATACAGCTGGGAGATTTGATAGTTCTGAGGGTTGTCCGGATAAAAATAATTTTTCCGGTCAAACCGGCTGTACCGGTTTACCTGGCAGTTTAACGCCAGCCCTGCCGCCAGGGCAAATTCCAGAACCTTCTTATTTAATACAGGAAGAGCCCCCGGCAGCCCTGCGCATACCGGACAGGTCTGGGTGTTCGGGGCCGCCCCAAAGCGGGTGGAGCATCCGCAGAATATCTTAGTCCTGGTGGCCAGCTCCACATGGACCTCCAGGCCGATGACTGTCTCATACTGTTTCATGCTCGCTCTCCTCCTTCTCTCTTCCACACTTCTTTCCAGGGACCGCGGAGCGCCTCGCAGGCAAAAGCGGCCCGGAATACCAGATCTTCCCGGAACCGGTTTCCCATGATCTGGATCCCCACCGGCAGTCCCTTCTCATCCAGGCACCAGGGCATGACCAGCCCGGGGATCCCCGCCAGGTTGGCGGCCACCGTGTCAATGTCTCCCAGATACATCTTTAACGGATCTGAGAGGCTCTCCCCCAGCCTGGGCGCAGTGGTGGGAGCCGCCGGCGCCAGCAGCACATCATACGTTTCAAAGGCCCGGTCAAACCGCTCCCTCACCAGGGCGCGGACTTTTAAGGCTTTCAGATAATAGGCGTCGTAATATCCGGAGCTGAGCACAAATGTCCCCAGAAGGATTCTCCGGCGCACCTCCGGCCCGAAGCCCTCTGTCCGGCTCTTTTTGTACAGCTCATGAAGATCATCCTCCGGCCCTCTCTCTGCCCGCCAGCCGTATTTGATTCCGTCAAACCGCTCCAGGTTGGAGCTGGCTTCAGCGGAGGCAATCACATAGTAGGCCGGAATCACATATTCTTCCAGTCCCAGGGAGAATGTCTCCACCAGAGCGCCGGCCGCCTCCAGCTGCCTGGCCGCCTGAAGAACTGCCTCCTTCACCGTCTTGTCTGTCCCCTCCCCGATATAGGCGGACGGGATTCCCACCCGCAGGCCGGCCGCTTTCTCCGCGGCTTTTCCCGATTCCATCTCTTCTGCCGTCTCCACCGGCAGCCGGGTCCGTTCTGCCGCGCTGGTGGCATCCTTCAGATCAGGCACCGCCAGGACTTTCAAGAGGGCAGCACAGTCGGCGACATCCCGGCCGATGGGACCGATCTGATCCAGAGAGGAGCCGTAGGCGATCAGCCCATACCGGGAAACCGTTCCGTAGGTGGGCTTGATCCCGGTGACGCCGCACCAGGAAGACGGCTGGCGGATCGAGCCGCCCGTGTCGGATCCCAGAGCCGCCGGCGCTTCCCCCGCGGCCACCGCGGCGCAGGAGCCGCCGGAGGAGCCTCCCGGAACCCGTTCCGGATCCCAGGGGTTTCTGGTGGGACCGAAATAAGAAGTTTCTG
>DWWL01000060.1 GCA_019119775.1 Candidatus Lachnoclostridium pullistercoris
CAGAAGAGAAAGATCTCCGTGGGCGACAAGATGGCAGGACGTCACGGAAACAAGGGTGTGGTTTCCCGTGTGCTTCCTGTGGAGGATATGCCCTTCCTTCCCAACGGCCGTCCCCTGGATATCGTGCTGAACCCCCTGGGCGTGCCGTCTCGTATGAATATCGGACAGGTGCTGGAGCTGCATTTGAGCCTTGCGGCAAAGGCCCTCGGCTTTAATATCTCCACCCCCGTATTCGACGGAGCAAACGAGAACGACATCATGGACACCCTGGATGTGGCCAATGATTATGTAAATGGAACCTGGGAAGATTTCCAGGAGAAATATAAAGATATCCTGAAGCCGGAAGTGATGGATTATCTGGGAAGCCATCTGGAGCACAGAGAGCTCTGGAAGGGAGTTCCCTTGAGAAGAGACGGAAAGGTAAGACTGCGCGACGGCCGTACCGGCGAGTTCTTTGACAGCCCGGTAGCAATCGGACACATGCACTACCTGAAGCTCCATCACCTGGTTGACGATAAGATCCATGCCCGCTCCACCGGCCCTTACTCTCTGGTTACCCAGCAGCCTCTGGGCGGAAAAGCTCAGTTCGGCGGCCAGCGTTTCGGAGAGATGGAGGTTTGGGCTCTGGAGGCTTACGGCGCGGCTTACACGCTGCAGGAGATCCTGACAGTGAAGTCCGACGACGTGGTGGGCCGTGTGAAGACCTACGAGGCGATCATCAAGGGCGAGAACATTCCGGAACCGGGTATTCCGGAGTCCTTCAAGGTTCTCTTAAAAGAGCTGCAGTCCCTGGGACTGGATGTGCGCGTGCTGCGGGACGACGGTTCCGAGGTAGAGCTGTCCGAGAATATCGACTACGGCGAGACAGACCTGCGCTCCATCATCGAGGGAGACCGCCACTACAACCGCGACGAGTCCTACAGCGATTACGGCTATCAGGAGCAGGAGTTCAAGGGCGGTGAGCTGGTGAACGTGGAAGACAGCTCAGATGTTCTGGAGGACGACTACACCGATGATTCGTTCGATCTGGGCGATGACTCTTATGACGATGAAGAATAAGTAGAAGGGAGTAAATATATGCCTGAGACAAATGAAACTTATCAGCCGTTGACATTTGACGCCATTAAGATTGGCCTGGCTTCCCCGGAAAAGATCCTGGAATGGTCCCACGGCGAGGTGAAAAAGCCTGAGACGATCAACTACAGGACCTTAAAGCCTGAGAGAGACGGCCTGTTCTGCGAGCGCATCTTCGGACCGACGAAGGACTGGGAATGTCACTGTGGAAAATATAAGAAAATCCGTTACAAAGGCGTAATCTGCGACCGCTGCGGCGTGGAAGTTACCAAGTCCAGCGTCCGCAGAGAGCGGATCGGCCATATCAAGCTGGCGGCTCCCGTCTCCCATATCTGGTATTTTAAGGGAATCCCCAGCCGGATGGGACTTATTCTGGACATTTCTCCCAGAACGCTGGAGAAGGTGCTCTACTTTGCATCCTACATCGTGCTGGATCCCGGCCAGACAGCCCTGCAGATGAAGCAGGTGCTCTCCGAGAAGGAGTACAGGGATGAGATTGAAAAGTACGGCTACGGCGCGTTCCGCGTGGGAATGGGCGCCGAGGCGATCCAGGAGCTTTTAAAGGCCATTGATCTGGAGAAAGATTCTGAGGAGCTGAGAAAGGCTCTGAAGGATGCCACCGGCCAGAAGAGAGCCAGAATCATCAAGCGCCTGGAGGTAGTGGAGGCATTCCGCAGCTCCGGAAACCGTCCGGAGTGGATGATCATGGACGTGATCCCGGTGATTCCGCCGGATATCCGTCCTATGGTACAGCTGGACGGCGGCCGTTTTGCCACCTCCGACTTAAATGACTTATACAGAAGGATCATCAACAGAAACAATCGTCTGGCCAGACTGCTGGAGTTAGGCGCTCCGGACATCATCGTCCGCAACGAGAAGCGTATGCTCCAGGAGGCGGTGGATGCCCTGATCGACAACGGACGCCGGGGCAGACCGGTGACCGGCCCCGGAAACCGGGCCTTAAAGTCCCTCTCCGACATGTTAAAGGGAAAACAGGGACGTTTCCGTCAGAACCTTCTTGGAAAACGTGTGGACTATTCCGGACGTTCCGTTATCGTGGTGGGTCCGGAGTTAAAGATCTATCAGTGCGGTCTTCCCAAGGAAATGGCCATTGAGCTGTTCAAGCCCTTCGTAATGAAGGAGCTGGTTTCCAACGGAACGGCCCACAACATCAAGAACGCGAAGAAGATGGTGGAGCGCCTTCAGCCTGAGGTATGGGATGTGCTGGAGGACGTGATCAAGGAGCATCCTGTAATGTTAAACCGTGCTCCTACCCTGCACAGACTGGGAATCCAGGCTTTCGAGCCCATCCTGGTGGAAGGCAAGGCAATCAAGCTCCATCCCCTGGTATGTACCGCATTCAACGCCGACTTCGACGGAGACCAGATGGCAGTTCATCTGCCCCTGTCCGTGGAGGCCCAGGCAGAGTGCCGGTTCCTGCTGCTGTCTCCCAACAACCTGCTGAAGCCCTCCGACGGCGGTCCTGTGGCCGTGCCGTCTCAGGATATGGTTCTTGGTATCTACTATCTGACCCAGGAAAGACCGGGAGCTCCCGGCGAGGGTAAGTTCTTCAAGAGCGTGAACGAGGCCATTCTTGCATATGAGAACGGCGTGGTGACGCTCCACTCCAGGATCAAGGTGAGAGTGAGCAAGAAGATGGCGGACGGAACGGTGAAGACTGCCATCGTGGAGTCCACGGTGGGACGCTTTATCTTCAACGAGATCATTCCTCAGGATCTGGGCTTTGTGGACCGCTCCGTGGAAGGCAACGAGCTGAAGCTGGAGATCGACTTCCATGTGGGCAAGAAGCAGTTAAAGCAGATTCTGGAAAAGGTTATCAATACCCACGGGGCAACCCAGACGGCCATCACTCTGGACGACATCAAGTCCATCGGCTACAAGTATTCCACCAGAGCGGCCATGACCGTATCCATCTCCGATATGACTGTGCCGGCTTCCAAGCCGAAGCTGATCGCTGACGCTCAGGCGACGGTGGACCGGATCTCCAGAAACTTCCGCCGCGGTCTGATCACCGAGGAGGAGAGATACAAAGAGGTTATCGAGACATGGAAGGCAACGGATGATCAGCTGACCCACGACCTGCTGACCGGCCTTGACAAATACAACAACATCTACATGATGGCGGACTCCGGAGCCCGTGGTTCCGACAAGCAGATCAAGCAGCTGGCCGGAATGCGCGGACTGATGGCAGATACGACGGGACACACCATCGAGCTTCCCATCAAGTCCAACTTCCGTGAAGGTCTGGACGTACTGGAGTACTTCATCTCCGCTCACGGAGCTCGTAAGGGACTTTCCGATACGGCTCTTCGTACCGCAGACTCCGGTTACCTGACCAGACGTCTGGTAGACGTTTCCCAGGACCTGATCGTGCGTGAGACGGACTGCTGTGAGGGAAAAGAGATCCCCTACATGGAGATCAAGGCCTTCACAGATGGGCAGGAAACCATCGAGAGCCTGGAAGAGAGACTGACCGGCCGCTACATCGCGGAGACGATCACCGATCCCGACACGGGAGAAGTGGTTGTGAAGGCAAACCACATGTGCACGCCCAAGAGAGCGGCGGCCGTGATCAAGGTGCTGCAGAAGCTGGGACGGGATTCTGTGAAGATCCGTACTGTGCTCACCTGCAAATCCCATATTGGTGTCTGCGCCAAGTGCTACGGAGCCAACATGGCTACGGGACAGCCGGTGCAGGTAGGCGAGGCAGTTGGTATCATCGCAGCTCAGTCCATCGGTGAGCCCGGTACCCAGCTGACCATGAGAACCTTCCATACCGGCGGCGTGGCCGGCGGCGATATCACACAGGGTCTTCCCCGTGTGGAGGAGCTTTTCGAGGCCCGCAAGCCGAAGGGACTTGCCATCATCACCGAGTTCGGCGGAGTGGTGAACATCAAGGATACAAAGAAGAAGAGAGAGATTGTAGTCACCGATCCGGAGACTGGCAACTCCAAGACCTATCTGATCCCCTACGGATCCAGAATCAAGGTGACGGAGGGACAGGTTCTGGAGGCCGGAGACGAGCTGACGGAAGGAAGCATCAATCCTCACGATATTCTGAAGATCAAAGGCGTCCGCGCCGTACAGGACTACATGATCCAGGAAGTACAGCGTGTGTACCGTCTCCAGGGCGTGGAGATCAACGACAAGCACGTGGAAGTGATCGTGCGCCAGATGTTAAAGAAGATCAAGGTGGAAGAGAGCGGAGATTCCGGCGTACTGCCCGGCGTTTCCATGAACGTTCTGGAGTTCAACGACATGAACGAGGCTCTGATCGCAGAAGGCAAGAAGCCGGCTGAGGGCAAGCAGGTAATGCTCGGTATCACCAAGGCTTCTCTGGCTACCGACTCCTTCCTGTCCGCCGCATCCTTCCAGGAGACGACGAAGGTGCTGACCGAGGCTGCCATCAACGGCAGAGTGGACCACCTGATCGGTCTGAAGGAGAACGTGCTGATCGGTAAGCTGATCCCCGCAGGAACCGGCATGAAGCGCTACCGCAATGTGCGTCTGAGCACAGACCTCTCCCCGGAGGATGAGATTGTGCTGACCGACGATGACAGCGCGGATGAGACGCCGGCTGTGACGGAGAGCAGCAGTCAGGACGAAACCTGATCAATATAATATAAGAAGATAAGCCAAATCCCCCGCAGCCTGCTGCGGGGGATCTTTTATTTAACAGGAAACTTCGCTCCCTGTTAAATAAAAACGCTCCGCGGCGATCGCACTGCGGCGGAAAGGAAAATGTCGTTTTCGCGGCCCGCTGCAGGCGGAGAATCCTGGTCTGCGGCCGGAATACAAGACAGCTCTTCCTCGTTAAATGAAAATTATTATCAAAATCATTGACATTTCCGCAGCTGCGGTGTATATTAAGCTCAGACAGCGGAGAGAGGAGGATGGGGCCATGAGTTTTGCAGATGCTTTGCTCATACTGGTGATCGCGGCCTGCGTGGTTCTGGTGGTCCGCAGGATGATCCGGAATAAAAAGGAAGGAAAATCCTGCTGCGGGTGCAGCGGATGCAGCGGAAGCTGCCACTGCAGTTCTGAAGAGCCAGGCAGTCACAGCTGAGAAAATAAATTTGAAAATCATTATCAAAATACTTGACAAGCAGAAAAACTTCTGCTATAGTATAACCATCGCAGGGAAACAAAGAAAGCGCTGACAGGAGAGCGCATCCGGCGATGAATATTGTATAGAGGATATGCCAATCCTAATTTTTGACGAGAGAATACTCTCATACTTCTAACCCCTCATGAAAAAAGAAAGACCGGGAATGCAAGCGCCCGGTCTTTCTTTTTTGTCTTCTTATTACATAACGTTCTGGGGAGTTCCGTCCAGCCATTTCACAATGTTGTCAAATACGATGACAGCCCGTTTCACAAGAGCTTCTTTGGTGGCGAAGCCAATGTGGGGAGTGGCGATCACGTTCTTTGCGGTGAGAAGGGGATGATCCTCCGCGATGGGCGGTTCACCTTCAAACACATCGATGCCGGCGCCGGCAATGGTCCCGTTGTTTAAAGCCTCGGCGAGAGCGGCGCTGTCCACGACCGGTCCCCGGGAGGTGTTGATGAGAACGGCGTTCGGCTTCATCTTCTCGAGCTGGGCCTTTCCGATCATTCCTCTGGTGCCGTCATTTAACGGAGTGTGGAGGGAGATGATGTCACAGGTGGAAAGCAGGGTGTCCAGATCCACGTAGGTGATGCCGGGGATGTCCTTTTTCGTGCGGCTGTAGGCGTATACCTGGCAGCCGAAGGCCTGAGCCACAGCGGCTACCTTTAAGCCGATGGCTCCGGTTCCCACCACGCCGAATTTCTTTCCTTCCAGCTCAAAGCCGATCAGTCCGTCCTTGGTGCCGCCGTGTCTCACAGCCTGTCCGCAGGCGGGAAGATTTCTGTAAAGAGCCACGATCATGCCGAATACCAGATCAGCCACAGCGGCGTTGGAGTAGCCGGAGCAGTTGCAGACGGTGATTCCTCTCTCGCGGCAGACATCCATGGCGATGTGGTCCACGCCGGTGAAAGCGACAGCCAGCATTTTCAGCTGTCCGCAGCCGCGGATCACATCCGCGTTTAAGGGGAGGTTGGAGACGGCGATGATGTCAGCGTCCTTTCCGCGCTCGATCAGGGTCTCCGTATCGGTCACGCGGGTGTTGTAGTATTTGATCTCCACGGAATCCGGGAGCGCCTGAGTGGCCATCTGGAGCAGTTTTTCGTCTTCTACGCCCAAAGGTTCAATGATCACAAGTTTCATTTGTACAATCTCCTTTTTTCAGTATTTTCTGAGAACAGTATACGTTTTTTTTGAGAATTGCGCAAGACGTTTTCCGGGGGAGGGCAGGGGAGAAGATCCAGGCTTTCCGGGGAAAGCAGGGCGGCTGTTTCTGCCGGGGCGGGGGAGGGGCAGGAAGAATGGAGAGGAGCGCCGTGCCGGCGCGGACGCAGGGTAAAAATGCTGTAAAATCGCGTAAAAACGCTGCTTTTTGGCCAAAAAACTCCTTGACACTCAAAAATAATCCATATATAATAAGAAAGCGTGCACAGACACGCAGTGTTTTTGTGCGCAAAAATACGCTGAACAAAGCGCAACCACAGACAATATCACAGGAGGTGAAAAGAATGCCAACATTTAACCAGTTAGTCAGAAAGGGAAGACAGACAGCAGTAAAGAAATCTACCGCTCCGGCTCTTCAGAGAGGATACAACTCCTTACAGAAGCGCGCTACCAATGAGTCTGCTCCGCAGAAGCGCGGCGTGTGCACCGCTGTAAAGACCGCTACCCCGAAGAAGCCGAACTCTGCTCTCAGAAAGATCGCCAGAGTACGTCTTTCCAACGGTATCGAAGTTACCAGCTACATTCCCGGCGAGGGACACAACCTGCAGGAGCATAGCGTAGTACTGATCCGTGGAGGAAGAGTAAAGGATTTACCTGGTACCAGATATCACATCATCAGAGGAACTCTGGATACCGCAGGCGTTGCTAACAGGAAACAGGCTCGTTCCAAGTACGGCGCTAAGAGACCGAAAGAGAAAAAATAATTCGCCCAGGCGAAGATAAGTGCCGGACTGTTTGATATTGACCTGTAGGTTGC
>DWWL01000061.1 GCA_019119775.1 Candidatus Lachnoclostridium pullistercoris
GTGCCCGTGCAGCGGCGATCAACATCGTTCCTAACAGCACCGGCGCTGCGAAGGCGATCGGTCTGGTTATTCCTGAACTGAACGGCAAGCTGATCGGCTCCGCTCAGCGTGTACCGGTTCCTACAGGCTCCACAACGATCCTGGTTGCGGTTGTCAAGGGCAAGGATATCACGAAGGAAGGCATCAACGCTGCGATGAAGGCGGCTTCGAACGATTCCTTCGGCTATACGGAAGAAGAACTCGTTTCCAGCGATATCATCGGCATCACTTATGGTTCTCTGTTTGATGCCACACAGACGATGGTGGCTAAGATTGACGATGACACCTATCAGGTTCAGGTTGTTTCCTGGTATGACAACGAGAACTCCTATACCAGCCAGATGGTAAGAACCATCAAATACTTCGCTGAGCTGGCTTAATCGAGACGAAGATAGTATTTGACCTTAAAGGGGTCCGGTCTTCCAGGACCGGGCCCCTTATTATATAACAGGAAACTCTGTTCCCTGTCAGCAAAAAATGGGCTGCGGTTTTTCCCGCGCGTCCATTTATCAGAAATTCAGGGCAAAAAGCCGTGAAAGGAGAATAAACCATGTTAAACAAGAAAACTGTAGATGATCTGAAAGATTTAAAGGGCAAAAAAGTACTTGTCCGCTGCGATTTCAACGTACCGTTAAAGGACGGCGTGATCCAGAACTATAACCGTATCGACGGCGCTATCCCCACCATCAAAAAGCTGATGGATCAGGGCGCAAGAGTGATCCTCTGCTCCCATCTGGGCAAGCCGAAGGGCGAGCCCCTTCCGGAGATGTCCTTAGCTCCCGTAGCTCCGGCTCTCAGCGAGAGACTGGGCGTTACGGTGAAGTTTGCCGATGATCCGAAGGTAACGGGACCGGAGACGCAGAAGATGGCTGCCGAGTTAAAGGACGGCGAGGTTATGCTTCTTCAGAACACCCGCTACAGAGGCGAGGAGACGAAGTACGGCAAGGACGAGAAGGCAGAGGAGTACGCAAAGGAGCTGGCAGCTCTCTGCGACAACGGCATTTTCGTAAACGACGCGTTCGGTACGGCTCATCGTTCCCACTGCTCCAACGTAGGTGTTTCCAAGTATACGGCTGAGACCGTTGTAGGCTACCTGATGGAGAAGGAGATCAAGTTCCTGGGACAGGCTGTGGAGAATCCGGTTCGCCCCTTCGTTGCGATCCTGGGCGGAGCAAAGGTTTCCGACAAGATCAACGTGATCAACAACCTGCTTGACAAGGTAAACACTCTGATCATCGGCGGCGGCATGGCTTACACCTTCTTAAAGGCTCAGGGCCAGGAGATCGGCAACTCCATGTGCGAGGAGGACAAGTTAGACTACGCTCTGGAGATGATCAAGAAGGCTCAGGACAAGGGCGTAAATCTGCTCCTTCCTGTAGACCATGTGGAGGGCAAAGAGTTCTCCAACGACACAGAGAGAAAAGTTGTGGATACTCTTGAGGCAGGCTGGGCCGGCTACGACATCGGACCGAAGACCATCGAGAACTACAAGAAGGCTCTTGAGGGCGCCAAGACGGTTGTCTGGAACGGACCGATGGGCGTGTTCGAGTTCTCCAACTTCGCAGAGGGAACTCTGGAGATCTGCCGCGCTGTGGCTGATCTGAAGGATGCTGTTACCGTAATCGGCGGCGGCGACTCTGTAAACGCTGTGAAGCGTCTGGGCTTTGCTGACAAGATGACCCATATCTCCACCGGCGGCGGCGCTTCTCTGGAATTCCTTGAGGGCAAGGAGCTTCCGGGCGTGGCATGCGCTGACAACCGCTGACAGGCGGCGGCCGGGAGAATGGCTCCCGGCAGGATTTCCCGTGCTGGTGACTGGGCAGAAGACACAGTTCTGCCCAAAATATAGAAGAACGAGGTAAGGACTCATGGCAAGAAAGAAAATTATCGCAGGCAACTGGAAGATGAACATGACTCCCAGCGAGGCAGTTGCCCTGGTTGAGACGTTAAAGCCCCTGGTGCAGAACGACGACGTGGACGTGGTATTCGGCGTTCCGGCGATCGACATCGTGCCGGTAGTGGAGGCATGCAAAGGCACCAACATCGCAGTTGCAGCTGAGAATATGTATTTTGAGGAGAGCGGAGCCTATACAGGCGAGATTTCCCCGAAGATGCTGGTGGATGCAGGCGTGAAGTACGTGATCCTGGGCCACTCTGAGAGAAGAGACTACTTTAAGGAGACAGATGCGGACGTGAACAAAAAGGTGCTCAAGGCAATCGAGCACGGCATCACCCCCATTATGTGCTGCGGCGAGTCTCTGGAGCAGAGAGAGCAGGGAATCACCATGGATTTCATCCGTCAGCAGGTAAAGATCGGCCTTCAGAACGTGACGGCAGATCAGGCAAAGAAGATGGTGATCGCTTACGAGCCCATCTGGGCCATCGGAACCGGAAAGACAGCTACCTCCGAGCAGGCAGAGGAAGTCTGCAGAGGAATCCGTCAGTGCATCGCTGAGATCTACGACGATGCCACTGCAGCTGAGATCCGCATCCAGTACGGCGGTTCTGTGAACGCGGGCAACGCGGCAGAGCTGTTCGCAATGGAGGACATTGACGGCGGACTGGTGGGAGGCGCATCCTTAAAGCCGGATTTCGGCAAGATTGTCTGCTACAATAAATAATCCGCAGAAAAAATATAAGAATAATCTGGTGTAAGTGTAATCCGGGTGTTTGCGGCAGGCGCCTCATAAGCGCCTGCCGTGATTGCGCGGTGAGTCCGGCAGGCGGCCGCCGGACCCCACGGGCAGTTATTTGCCGGCAGCGGACAGACTGAACGGAAAGAGCGCGGAAAATGTGAGGAGCCGCATGGAAACTGCCGCCGGCGTCAGAGAGAAGGCCGGGGGCCTGCCGGACGAAGGAGCCGGAATGCGACAGTATGGAAGGAGAATTATCATGGATAAAAGACCGGTAGTATGGATGATACTTGACGGGTACGGATTAAATGACAATTGTGAGCACAATGCTGTGTGCGAGGCGAAGACGCCCATCATGGATCAGCTCATGAGTCAGTGCCCCTTTGTGAGAGGCAATGCCAGCGGTCTGGCAGTAGGTCTTCCCGACGGACAGATGGGAAACTCTGAGGTGGGCCATATGAATATGGGAGCCGGAAGAATCGTGTATCAGGATCTGACCAGAATCACCAAATCCATTCAGGATGGGGATTTCTTTGAGAATCCGGCATTTCTGGAGGCAGTGAAAAACTGTAAGGAAAATGACTCCGCTCTTCATTTATACGGATTGGTGTCCGACGGCGGCGTACACAGCCACAACACCCACATTTACGGGCTGCTGGAGCTGGCAAAGAGAAACGGCCTGAAGAAAGTTTATGTGCACTGCTTCCTGGACGGCCGTGACACACCGCCCGCATCCGGAAAGGATTTTGTGGCGGAGCTGGAAGAGAAGATGGCAGAGATCGGCGTGGGCCAGGTGGCTTCTGTGATGGGACGCTACTACGCCATGGACAGAGATAACCGCTGGGACCGGGTGGAGAAAGCATACCGCTGCATGACGGCAGGCGAGGGAAACAGGGCAGAGTCCGCCACGGCAGGCATTCAGGCATCCTACGATGATGACAAGACAGACGAGTTTGTCATCCCCTTCTGCGTGGAGAAGGACGGAGAGCCCGTAGCCACCATCAAGGACAAGGACTCCATCATCTTCTTCAACTTCCGTCCCGACCGGGCGAGAGAGATCACCCGGGCGTTCTGCGACGATGATTTCAGCGGCTTTGCGAGAGAGCGCCGTCTGGACGTGACCTATGTGTGCTTCACCGACTATGACGAGACGATCGGCAACAAGCTGGTAGCCTTCAAGAAAGAGAGCATCACCAATACCTTCGGCCAGTTCCTGGCAGCCCACGGCATGACCCAGGCAAGAATCGCCGAGACGGAGAAATACGCTCACGTCACCTTCTTCTTCAACGGCGGCGTGGAGGAGCCCAACCCCGGCGAGGACCGGATCCTGGTGAAGTCCCCGAAGGTGGCCACCTACGATCTGCAGCCGGAGATGAGCGCGCCGGAGGTGTGCGACCGCCTGGTGGAGGCAATTAAATCCGGAAAGTATGACGTGATCATCATTAACTTCGCAAACCCGGATATGGTAGGCCATACGGGAGTGGAGAACGCGGCGATCAAGGCCATTGAGACGGTGGATGCCTGCGTGGGAAGAGCTGTGGACGCCATTAAGGAAGTAAACGGGCTGATGTTTATCTGCGCGGACCACGGAAATGCAGAGCAGCTGGTGGATTACCAGACGGGAGAACCCTGGACGGCCCACACCACCAACCAGGTGCCCTTTATCCTGGTGAACGCAGATCCTTCCTATAAACTGAGAGAGGGCGGCTGCCTGGCAGACATCGCTCCCACTCTGATCGAACTGATGGGAATGGAGCAGCCTGTGGAGATGACCGGAAAGTCTCTGCTGATAAAAGAATGATCCGCATAGGGACCATCGGTTCCGGAAAGATCGCGGAGCATTTTCTGGACGCGGTGGAACACTGTGAGGGAGTGGAATACGGCATCGCCTACTCGAGGACGAGAGAGCGGGCGGAAGAATTTGCCGGAAAAAGAGGAGCGAAAGGCTTCTGCTGGGATCTAAAGGAGCTGGTCCGCTCCGATCTGGCGGACTGCATCTATATCGCCAGCCCCAACTGCTGCCATTTTGAGCAGGCGAAGCTGGCGCTGGAGGCGGGAAAACATGTGATTGTGGAAAAACCTGCCGTTTCCAACAGAAGAGAGTGGAAAATCCTGGAGCAGACGGCCCGGGAGCATGAGAGATTTCTCATGGAGGCGGTGCGCCACGTCTATGATCCGGCGATGGAAGCGGTCCGCCGGGGACTGGAACAGATCGGGAGGGTGCGCAGAGCATCCCTCCGCTTCTGCCAGTATTCTTCCAGGTATGACAATTTCCGCAGGGGGATCGTGGAGAATGCTTTTAAACCGGAGCTTTCCAACGGCGCTCTCATGGACATCGGCGTGTACTGCGTCCGGATGATGACGGAGCTTTTCGGGCTGCCGGAGCAGGTGATGGCCCACGGGATCTTTTTAGAGAACGGGGTGGACGGAGCCGGGACGATCCTGGGGATCTACCCTGGAATGGACGCAGAGCTGTCCTACTCGAAGATCACCGACGGCAGACTGGGATGTGAGATCCAGGGCGAGGACGGGACGCTGGTGTTTGACGGAGTGTCCAGGCCGGGAAGGGTGAGACTGATCCGGCGGGACGGCCGGGAGGAGATCCTTTTTGAGGAGGACGAAAGCTGGAACCTGGAATACGAGATCCGGAAATTTGTGAGCTGGATGGAGTCCGGCGACTGTGAAGCTACGGATTACCTCAGGGCCCTTCAGATGTCGGACGCGGAGATGAAGGTCCTGGACGAGGCCAGAAAACAGATGGGGATTGTATTTCCTGCGGACAGGAAACCTCTTTTTGAGTAAATAGATTCATCCACGGCGGAAGCGCCGGAGAAACAGCTGAAAAAACTGTTTCTCCGGCGCTTTTTCTGTTAAAAAGGAAATTTCTCCGGCGCGCGGAGATCCTCCGGCGTTGCGGAGATTTTCTGGCGGGCAGAAATTTTCCGGCACAGCAAAGCCGCAGGGCTTTATCTGGCCGGCTTTCCCGCCAGGCGCCCGGCCCGCCGCTCCAGCAGGGAAATTCCTTTATAGAACAGGGCGGAGATGACGCAGAGGATCACAATGGACATGACCACCTCATCCATGGCGAAGGTCTGCTGGCCGTAGATGATCAGATAGCCCAGCCCTGCGTCCGCCGCCAGGAATTCGCCGATGATGACGCCCACCAGGCACAGGCCGATGCTTACTTTCATGCTGTTTATGATCACCGGGACGGAGGCGGGAAGGAGGATCTTAAAAAGGACATCCTTTCTGCCGCCGCCGAAGGAGCGGATCAGGCGGATCAGCTCCGGGTCCGTCCGGGAAAAGCTGGTGTAGAGAGTCATGACGGAGCCGAACACGGCCACGGAGACGGCGGCCACCACAATGGTCCTTAAATTGGCGCCCAGCCAGACGATTAAGAGGGGAGCCAGGGCGGATTTGGGGAGGCTGTTTAAGATCACCAGGTAAGGTTCTAGGATCTCAGAGGCTTCCGGGCTGGCCCACAGCAGGATGGCCAGGAGGAGGCCCAGGGCGGTAGTGAAAAAGAAACTGACGGCAGTCTCCCAGAGGGTGACTCCTGTGTGGAAAAAGATGGATCCGTTTCCGGCCATGGACCAGAAACAGCCGGCGATGCGGGAGGGAGAGCTGAAGATGAAGTCGTCCACGGCTCCTGTGAGAGCGCCCAGCTCCCAGAGAGCCAGAATCAGAACCAGGATCATCACCCGCAGGACAGCGTTTTTCTGCCTGCGGAAGCGCTCCCGCTCCAGGTAGGCGCTCTGGGCGGGAGACTGCTCCGGACGGCGGATGGGAAATAATTTCATTGGGTTTTGAGCTCCTTCCATACAAGATTAAAATAAGCGGAAAACTGCGGCATGTTCCGCCGGCGGATGGGACTGTTCTCCCCGGAAAAGTCCAGGGTGATCTCCGCCCGGACAGTGCCGGGGCGGGGGGAGAGGACCAGAATGCGGTCGGCGGCGCTGATGGCCTCCGACAGATCATGAGTCACTAAAACGGCAGTCCGGCCGCTCTGACGGATGATGGAGCTGATATCGTCGCAGACCGTCAGCCTGGTCTGGTAGTCCAGGGCGGAGAAAGGCTCGTCGAGGAGAAGCAGATCGGGCTTTAAGGCCAGAGTGCGGATCAGAGCCGCCCGCTGGCGCATGCCGCCGGAGAGCTCGGACGGGCGGGAGGAGGAAAATTCTCCCAGCCCGTAGGCGTCCAGCATGCGGGAGAGCTCCTGCCTGGCCTGGGGCGTCAGGCGTTTCTGGATCTCCAGGCCGAGAGAGACGTTTTCCAGGATGGTGCGCCATTCCAGAAGATGGTCCCGCTGGAACATGTAGCCGATGCGGCCGTGGGCCTCGGTGACGGGACGGCCGTTTAAAAGGATGGAGCCGGTCTCAGGCACGGCCAGGCCGTCCAAAAGGGTGAGGAGCGTCGTCTTTCCGCAGCCGGACGGGCCGACGATGGCGACGAATTCTCCCTTGTCTATGGAAAAAGTGATATGGGAAAGGGCCTTTGTCTCTCCTTCCATGGTGTGGTAGGAGTGACTGACCCCGGAAACCTCCAGAAGCGGCGTCATAAAGTACCTCCTTTGTTCGGTGATACTTTATGATATGTGAAGAAAAACAGGTTGTGTGAAAAGATGGACAAAAATGTCCCCCGGCGGCTGCGTGTTTCTAAGGGATAATATAAGGTTGAGCTTAGACACCAGCCGTACAGGCATTTTCCCGGAGGAAAAGGCCCGCACTCCTCCCAGAACCGGCGGACAAGATGATTATATCACATTTTACCCAGATTTAACACAACTATGGTGCCAGATTTTACTTTGCTTTTTTATACTAACATCCGTAAGCGATAAACAAGAAAGCAAAGCAAAAACAAAACCGATCAAAAGGAGAGAAGACAATTATGAAAAAAGCAGGATTAGTATTATTAGCTGGAGTTATGGCTCTGGGACTGGCTGCCTGCGGCACAAGCAGCAGCGAGACGACCGCCGCTGACACGACGGCAGCATCCACGACAAAAGCAGGCGGAAATGACGCGGCTGAGGACACCGAGGAGGCTGAGGTGAATGAGGACTTAAGCGGTACGATTACGGCTGCCGGATCTTCTGCATTAAAGCCTCTGGCTGACGACGCGGCCGACGCATTTGCAGAGCTTTATCCGGATGTGGCGATCACCATCGACGCAGGCGGTTCCGGCGAGGGCTTAAAGCAGGTTGCTGAGGGAACGGTTGACATCGGAAACTCCGACGTTCCGGCTGAGGAGAAGCTGGACGCTGAGCAGGCTGCCGAGCTGGTAGATCATCAGGTATGTGTGATCACCATGGCTCCCATCGTGAACATGGATGTGGCTGAGGCCGGCGTGACCGATCTGACCAAAGATCAGCTGATCTCCATCTTTACCGGTGAGACCACCAACTGGAGCGAGGTCGGCGGACCGGACGAGGACATCGTTCTTGTCACCAGACCTACTTCTTCCGGTACGAGAGCAACCTTCCAGAAATACGCTCTGGACGGCAACGAGGAAGCTTCCAACGCTTCTATGGAGACTGATGATTCCGGCGTTCTGCTTCAGAATGTAAAGGATACCAAGGGCGCCATCGGATACGTGGCTCTGTCCTACTTAACGGATGATGCCGGCGTTGCGACTGTGGCAATTGACGGAGTAGAGCCCACTCTGGAGAACACCTACAACGGAACTTATCCGGTATGGACCTATGAGCATATGTACACCAAGGGTGAGCCGAGCGAGGCAGCAGCAGCTTTCCTTGAGTACATCATGTCCGATGACTACGGCACGAGAATGGAAGAGCTGGGATACGGTGTTTCTTCCAAGATGACGGTGACTGAGCACTGACAGACACGAGGAGCAGGAGAACATATTTCCTGCGCCCGGCGATGGGGCGGGCGGTCTTTGCGCCCGCCCTTTCTCTGCCCGAAGGAATGCCGCCTGCGCGGATGCGGGCGCCGTTCCCTCGGGCAGAAGCGGCCGGAACAGCTGAGAATTTGAAAGCGAATGAAATCAGGAGATTTTATGAGAGAAAATAAAACTTACGGCATGTTTTCAAAAGAATATTTCTGGCGGGGACTGATGACAGCCTGCGGACTGTTCGTCATCCTCCTCACCATAATAATTGGAGCGTTTCTGGTATATAAGGGGTCCGGCACATTTCTGGTGTACGGCCACTCCCTGGGAGAATTTTTAGGATCCGCTGAGTGGGGTCCGGCAGACAACATGGAAGGCGGCGGAGCGGTGGGCGCCCTGATCTTCATCGTGGGATCTCTGTGCACCTGCGGCCTGGCTCTTCTGATCTCCACCCCCTTTTCTCTGGGGTCGGCGATCTTCATGACAGAGATTTCTCCCAAATTCGGCGAAAAATTCTACCGCCCGGTGGTGGAGATCTTCGCCGGGATTCCCTCCGTTGTCTACGGATGGGTGGGCCTTACCGTCCTGGTTCCGGCGATCAAGAATGTATTTGACCGCCAGGTGGGACATTCCATCCTGGCTGCCGGCCTGGTGCTGGCACTGATGATTTTCCCCACCATCACCACAGTGTCCGCGGATGCCATCCGCTCGGTTTCCGATGACTGCCGCAAGGCAGCCTACGGCCTGGGTTCCACCAGGTGGCAGACCATTTACCGCATCGTGATCCCGGCGGCGGCCCCCGGAATCATTTCCGGAATCATTCTGGGACTGGCGAGAGCCTTCGGAGAGGCCCTGGCGGTGGCTATGGTCATCGGACAGACCACGGCCCTGCCCACCAGCATTTTCTCCACCACCAAAACTTTGACCACAGAGATTGCGGCCCAGATGGGAAATGCGATGGAAGGCGGAGAGATGAAGTCCGCCCTCTGGACCATGGCGCTTCTGCTGTTTTTAGTGTCCCTGCTGTTTATCTGGCTGATCCACTTCTGTACGGGCAGACAGCTGGCGAAAGAGAAAAAAGATTCCAAAGGAGGGAAAAAGTAAACGATGGAAAGCAGAATCAGAAATGCAAGAGGAATCGACAAAGGCATGACCATTGTGTTTTACGCCGTCGCTATTTTCTTCTTCCTCCTGCTGGCGGCCTTCGCCGGAAAAGTAATCATCGGCGGCTTTGCCGGGGCATCCCCGGAGATGTTCCGGTTCGCGAGAAAGGGAAGCATTGGAAACCAGCTGTTCAACACGATCTATCTGGTATTTGTATCCCTGGTGGTGTCTGTTCCCCTGGGAGTGTGCGCGGGCATCTACCTGTCCATGTACGCAAAGCAGGGATTTTTCACCAAGTTTTTGAGAATGTGTATTGAGACGCTTTCGTCTCTTCCCTCCATCGTGGTCGGACTGTTCGGCTACCTGGTATTTCTGGTGTTCATGGGAATGGGAAAAAGCCTGCTGGCAGGTGCCCTGTCTGTCTCCATCCTGACCCTGCCTTTGATCACCACGACGACGGAGGACGCGATCAAAGGACTTCCGGAAGGCTACTATCAGGCCAGCCTGGGACTGGGAGCCACCAAATGGCAGTCTATTTTCCACGTGCTGCTGCCGGCCTGCCTGCCCAGAATCATGACAGGCGTGATCCTGGCAGCCGGAAGAGGCTTCGGCGAGGCAGCCGTGCTGCTCTACACCACCGGCTCCGGTACCAGCTTAAGATGGGGAAACTGGAATCTGTCCGCCCCCACCTGTCCCTTAAATCTTCTGCGTCCGGCTGAGACGCTGTCCATCCAGATCTGGAACCTGCAGGTCAACGGACAGGACCGGGCTCTGGCAAACCTGGCCTCCGCAGTGCTGATGCTTCTGGTGCTGGCCTTCAGCATCGGAGCCAATGCGTTAAGTCACTGGATCGCAAAGAAAAACGCAGGCGAGAAAGCCTGATGGAAAGAGAATCGGAAAGGATTACGAAAATGGAAGAAAAGAACGTAAAGTTTGATATAGAGAACCTGAATCTGCATTACGGCGATTTTCATGCCCTGAAAAACATCAACATGAAGATCAGGGAGCATGAGATCACAGCGTTTATCGGACCGTCCGGATGCGGAAAATCCACGTTTTTAAAGACGTTAAACCGTATGAACGACCTGGTGGAAAATGTGAAGATCGAGGGAAAGATCCTGATGGACGGCGTGGACATCTATAAGGATATGGACGCCATCACCCTCCGCCACCGGGCAGGCATGGTTTTCCAGCAGCCTAACCCGTTCCCGAAGAGCATTTATGACAACGTGGCTTACGGCCCCAGGATCTTCGGCATCCGCAAGAAAGCGCAGCTGGATGAGATCGTGGAGAGGAGCCTGCGCCAGGCGGCTATCTGGGATGAGCTGAAAGACCGCCTTCACAAGAGCGCCCTGGGACTTTCCGGCGGCCAGCAGCAGAGACTGTGCATCGCCAGGACACTGGCGGTGGAGCCGGAAGTGATTCTGATGGATGAGCCCACGTCCGCTCTGGACCCCATTTCCACATCCAAGATCGAGGATCTGGCCATGGAGCTCAAGAAGGACTATACGATCATCATCGTGACCCACAACATGCAGCAGGCGGCCAGAATTTCTGACAAGACGGCATTCTTCCTTCTGGGAGAGGCGGTGGAGTACGGAAACACCAACGATCTGTTTGCGGCACCGAAGGACAAGAGAACAGAAAACTATATTACAGGGAGGTTCGGCTGATATGAGAGACGCGTTCAATGCACAGCTTGACGAGATGCACAGGCTTCTGATCCACATGGGAGAGCTGTGTGAGACGGTAATTGACAACACTTACCAGGCACTGATGAAGGAAGACCGGGAAAGCGCGGCGGAGATCATCGAGAAGGATGGAGAGATCGACCAGGTGGAGAGAGATATTGAGGGCATCTGCCTGAAGCTGCTGCTGCGCCAGCAGCCGGTGGCCTCAGACCTGCGCCGCGTTTCCTCCGCCCTGAAAATGATTACGGACATGGAGCGGATCGGCGATCAGGCTGCCGACATCGCGGAGATCATCAAGACCGGCAACCTGAAGGCGCCGGCGGAGGCCCTGGGAATGGGAAAGATGGCCAAGGCTACCATGAAGATGGTGCGGGACAGCATTGACTCCTTCGTGAAGGACGATCTGGACCTGGCAAAGCAGGTCATTGAATCCGACGACGTAGTGGACGGCCAGTTTGAGCAGATCCGCCATATGCTGGCGGAGGGCCTGGTGAACAAGAGCGCGACCCAGGAGCAGGTTCTGGATCTGCTCATGATCGCGAAATATTATGAGAGAATCGGCGACCACGCTACGAACATTGCGGAATGGGTGGTGTACTCCATCACCGGCGTGCATAAGAGCGCGGAGCTGACAGAACGGAAGGAACAGGAATAAGACGGCTATGGGATCGAGAATGGTATTTGAACAGGAACTTCAGGCATTGAACGAATGCCTGATCCAGATGGGCGAGACGGTGGAACAGTCCATCGAGACGACCTTTCAGGCATTTCAGGACAATGACCGCGCCACGCTGGAGAAAGTGATCCGCTCGGACAACCGGGTGGATGAGATGGAGAGGGATATTGAGTCCAAGTGCTTTTCCCTCATGCTGCGTCAGCAGCCGGTGGCAAAGGATCTGCGCCACATATCCATGGCGCTTAAGGTGGTGACGGATCTGGAGCGGATCGGCGACCATGCGGTGGACATCGCGGAGCTGGCACTGCGCCTGGATCAGAAGGACGCCCAGTCCATGATCCAGTTCCTGCCGGAGATGGTGGCCAACGTAAAAGCCATGCTTCAGGGATCCATCAGCGCCTTTGTGCGCAAGGATCTGGAACAGGCCAGGTCCATGGAGGAGAGGGACGACATTATTGACGGCCTTTTCAACCGTGTGAAGCAGGAGGCGGTGAAGCTGTTGAAGGAAGAGGCGGCTGAGCCGGACAAGGTGGTGGATCTTCTGATGGTCGCTAAATATCTGGAGCGGATCGGCGATCATGCGGTAAATGTGTGCGAATGGACAGAATTTTTTGACACAGGGCTGGTCAAAAACGTTCGGATTCTGTAAAATAGATTCCGGGCTGAAAGGATGAGGCTATGATTTACATCGTTGAGGACGACAGCAGTATCCGGGAACTGGTAGCTTATACACTGAACAGCCAGGGGATGGAGGCGGAGGGATTTGAATGCCCGTCCGCCTTTTTTAAAGAGCTGGAAAAAAAGGTTCCCGACCTGGTGCTGCTTGACATCATGCTGCCGGAGATGGACGGACTGACCATTCTGAAGCGGCTGAAGGGGACGCCTGCCTACTCCAGGCTGCCGGTGATCATGTTGACGGCAAAGGGGAGCGAGTATGACACGGTGATGGGACTGGACCAGGGGGCGGACGACTATATTCCCAAGCCATTTGGGATGATGGAGCTGCTTGCCAGGATCCGGGCGGTTCTGCGCCGGACCGGGGAGAAAAAAGGGGAAGTCCACGAGTACGGGTCGATCCGGGTGTATCCGGACAGCCGCAGGGTGACGGTGAACGACAGCGAGGTCACGCTCACGTCCAAGGAGTTTGATCTGCTGGAGGCGCTGATTTCCCAGCCGGAGAAGGTCTGTACCAGAAGCCAGCTTTTGAGCACCGTGTGGGGCTATCTCTCCGACGGAGAGAGCCGGACGGTGGATGTGCATATTAAAACCCTGAGACAGAAACTGGGAGAAGCCGGTCAGCTGATCGAGACGGTCAGGGGAATGGGTTATAAAATAGGAGGAAACGAGAAGTGACGAAACGGATATTCCGATCCATCCTGTGCGTGAGCGCTGCCGTGCTGCTTGCCGGACTGATCATCACGCTGGGAGTACTTTACGGATATATTAATGTACAGCAGAGAAATGAGCTGGAGGATGAGATCACATACCTGGCTCCGGGAGTGGAGGCACAGGGAGTGGAGTATCTGAAAAAACTGGAAAATACCGACAAGCGAATTACTCTGGTGGACCGGGACGGAACTGTTTTGTACGACAATGAGACGGACGCGGGGGAGATGGAAAACCACAGCGGCCGGGAGGAGATTGAGGAGGCGCTGCAGACGGGAGAGGGAACGGCTTCCAGACGCTCCAGCACGCTGGCGGAGCCGACGATCTACTACGCGAAGCGCCTGGACAACGGCCAGGTGCTCCGGCTGGCGGGAAGCGAATACAGGATGATGACGGTGTTTGCCAACCTTTTGTATCCCATCTGTGCCGTCTGCCTGCTGATGATCCTTCTGGCGGCGTTTTTCGCCATGCGCTCTTCAGAAAAGATCGTGGAACCGATCAACCGCCTGGATGTGGAGGATGTGAAGGAGGGGGATGTGTACGAGGAGATCGCCCCTCTGATACAGAAGATCGGACACCAGAAAGAGACAATCACCAACCAGGTGCTGGAGGCGCAGCGGCAGCAGCGGGAGTTTGAGGATATGAAGGAGCAGATGCGCCGGGAGTTTACGGCCAACGTCTCCCACGAGCTGAAAACGCCTCTCACCTCCATCTCCGGGTTTGCGGAGATCATCAAGGACGGATTTGTAAAGCCGGAGGATATCCCGGGCTTTGCGGGCAAGATCTTTGAGGAATCCCAGCGGCTGATCGTGCTGGTCAATGACATTATCAAGATCTCCCAGCTGGACGAGGGGGGGATCCCTTACGACAGAGAAGAGATCGACCTCTATGACATGGCGGAGGAGGTTCTGGGGCGGCTGGCGGAGCCGGCCAAGAAAAAGAACATCAACCTTCAGATCCTGGGAGAGCACGCGAAGATCAGGGGCGTGCGCCTGATTCTGGACGAGGTGATCTACAACCTCTGCGACAACGCGGTCAAATACAACCGGGAAAACGGCACGGTGATCGTCCGGGTGAAGCGGGACAGAAGAGGCATCCAGCTGGTGGTTGCGGATACGGGAATCGGCATCCCGAAGGAGCATCAGGACCGGGTGTTTGAGCGGTTTTACCGGGTGGACAAAAGCCATTCAAAGGCCATCGGCGGAACCGGCCTGGGACTTTCCATCGTAAAGCACGGAGCTGCGTTTTTAGGAGCGGCCGTGGAGCTGGACAGCCGGCCGGATGAGGGAACGGTCATCACGCTCACCTGGAAGGCCGCCTGAGGCGGAGCGCTGTCTGCGGAGAAGCGGCGGAAAAACCAGGGCGGCCCAGCCGGCGGAGATATGCCAGGTCAGCCGGCGGACCGGACAGGAAGCATCGGATTGTCATCCGATGTGCAGGCGGGAGCAAGCCCAGGCTTACAGGCGAGCCTGACGCCTGAGCTTTCTCCCGCCTACCCGCCCGCTGGCTTCTTTGCGGAAAACTCAAGAAAATACACGAAAATCCTCAAGAAAATACACGAAAATCCTTGCATTTCCTGCCGCTGGGTGTTATACTGGAAACGATAACATGATAGAATGACTATAAAGAGTGGGTAAACGCCCACTCTTTTGTTTGCTGCCGGACCTGCGGGACGGCGCGGACGGTCAGAGAAAACATAAACGGGAGAGGCGGTGGGAGAATGGCAAAAAAAGAGGATTACACAGCCAGGGTGGAGCGGTTTCTGGAGCCGATCATGAAAGAGCATCAGTTTGAGCTGGTGGATGTGGAGTGGGTGAAGGAAGCCGGCACCTGGTATCTGCGGGCTTACGTGGACAAAGAAGGCGGCATTTCCGTGGACGACTGCGAGATCGTCAGCCGTCAGCTGAGCGACTGGCTGGACAAAGAAGATTTTATTTCCGAAAGTTATATTCTGGAGGTCAGCTCTCCGGGACTTGGCAGGCCGTTGAAGAAGGAACAGGATTTTGCCCGCAGCATCGGGAAAGATGTGGATGTAAAGCTGTACCGGGCGCGGGACAAACGGAAAGATTTTACCGGCGTGCTGAAAGCCTATGACGAGAATACGGTCACGATAGAGGAAGAGGGACAGGAACTGGTGTTTGAGCGCGGCGAGATCGCGCTGATCCGGCTGGCATTCGATTTCTAAGAGGAAATAGGAGGATGAAGAAACATGAATAAGGAACTGTTGGAAGCATTGGAGCAGGTGGAGAAGGAGAAGAATATCAGCAAGGAAACGCTGCTGGAAGCCATTGAGAACTCCCTGCTGACGGCGTGCAAGAACCACTTTGGAAAGGCGGACAACGTGAAAGTCACCATCAATCCAAACACGGGAGATTTCGCCGTGTACGCGGAGAAAGAGGTGGTGGAGAAGCTGGATCCGGAGGAGAACGATCCCCTTCTTCAGATCAGCCTTGCGGAGGCGAAGATGATGGATCCCAAGTATGAGGTGGGCGACATTGTCCATGTGCCGATCAAGTCCAAGGAGTTCGGCCGCATCGCCACCCAGAATGCCAAAAACGTCATCCTTCAGAAGATCCGCGAGGAAGAGCGCAAGGTGCTCTACAAGGAGTACTTCAGCATGGAGAAGGAAGTCATGACCGGCACTGTGACCCGTTTCCTGGGCCGCAATATCAGCATCAACTTAGGCCGGGTGGACGCTATTTTAAATGAGTCCGAGCAGGTGAAGGGAGAGGTGTTAAACCCCACGGACCGTGTAAAGGTTTACATCCTGGAGGTGAAAGATACGCCGAAGGGACCGAGGATCTCCGTTTCCAGGACTCATCCCGATCTGGTGAAGCGCCTGTTCGAGGAGGAAGTGGCAGAGGTGAAGGACGGCATCGTGGAGATCAAGGCCATCGCCAGAGAAGCCGGCTCCAGAACGAAGATCGCCGTGGCCTCCAACGATCCCAACGTGGATCCCGTGGGTGCCTGCGTGGGCGTAAACGGTGCCAGGGTCAACAGCATTGTGAACGAGCTGAAGGGCGAGAAAATCGACATTATCAACTGGGATGACAACCCCGCTTACCTCATCGAGAATGCTCTGTCCCCCGCGAAGGTGATCTGCGTGGTGGCGGACGAGGATGAGAAGGAGGCGCAGGTGATCGTTCCCGATTACCAGCTTTCCCTGGCCATCGGCAAGGAAGGCCAGAACGCCAGACTGGCGGCCAGACTGACCGGCTACAAGATCGACATCAAGAGCGAGACGCAGGCCCGGGAGATGGGACTGTTTGACGAGCTGGGTCTGGACAATCGGGAAGAAGGCGCCTACGAGGGATACGAGGAGTACGATTCCTGCGAAGAGGAGCCGGAGAACGAAGACTCATACGAGGACTGCCGGGAAGACAGCAGCGACGATTATCAGGATCAGTAGAATGGGAAGTGAAGTGAAGTGAGTGTAAAGAAGATTCCCCTCAGACAGTGTATCGGCTGTGGAGAGATGAAGAACAAGAGGGAAATGATCCGCGTTCTGAGAACGGCGGAGGGAGAGATTGTGCTGGACGCCACGGGCAGGAAGAACGGGCGGGGCGCTTATCTGTGCCCTTCCATGGACTGTTTCCGCAAAGCAAAAAAAAGCCGTGGGCTGGACCGCGCCTTTAAGATGGCGGTGCCGGCGGAAGTGTACGACAGGCTGGAGAAGGAGATGGAAGAACTTGGACGGCAATAGAAAGCTGTTGAATCTGATCGGCCTGGCGACGAAGGCGGGAAAGACCGCCAGCGGCGAATTTTCCACAGAGAGAGCGGTAAAGATGGGAAAGGCAAAGCTGGTGATCGTGTCCGAGGAGGCGTCCGACAACACGAAAAAGCAGTTTGCCAATATGTGCGCTTACTATAAG
Source organism: Candidatus Lachnoclostridium pullistercoris (assembly GCA_019119775.1). Classification (GTDB taxonomy): domain Bacteria; phylum Bacillota; class Clostridia; order Lachnospirales; family Lachnospiraceae; genus Lachnoclostridium_A; species Lachnoclostridium_A pullistercoris. Next base: position 17,249 of record DWWL01000061.1, read on the forward strand.
GTCCCGATCTGCTATTTCGGCAAGAAAGAAGAGCTTGGCCACGCCATGGGGAAGCAGTTTCGCGCTTCTCTCGCGGTTCTGGATGAAGGGCTCTCGAAGGCAATGGTAAAACAGATGAATTGGAACGGAGGCAGTGAGTATGAGAGTGAGTGACCTGGCTAAGGAAGTGGGAAAAAGCAGCAAGGAAGTGCTGGATATATTACAGAAGAATCATGTGGAGGTGAAGAGCAACTTGTCAAACGTGTCGGATGAGCATATCGCGCTGGTGAAGAAGGCTGTGAGCGGAGCAGATAAGCCGGCGGATGGAGGAAAAGACGAAAAGAAGGGGGATGCCCCCAAGAAGAAGATCGCGGCGGTGTTCCGTCCCCAGAATTCTCAGCAGATGAGAAACCGGCCGGCCCGTCCCCAGGGCCAGGCGAGAGCGGAAGGAGCTCAGGGCGGCGAGCGCCAGGGAAAGGATAACCGGCCCGGCGGTCAGAACCGGGACGGCGGCCGGGGAGAAGCAGGCCGTGAGAACCGCCAGGGCGGATTTAACCGTGACGGAAGAGACGGAAACCGTGACAATCGTCAGGGCGGATTTAACCGCGACGGAAGAGATGGAAACCGTGACAATCGTCAGGGCGGATTTAACCGCGACGGAAGAGATGGAAACCGCGAGGGCCGTCAGGGCGGATTTAACCGCGACGGAAGAGACGGAAACCGCGAAGGCCGCCAGGGCGGATTCAATCGCGACGGAAGAGACGGAAACCGTGACAATCGTCAGGGCGGATTTGGCCGCGACGGAAGAGACGGAAGCCGCGACAATCGTCAGGGCGGATTCAACCGCGACGGAAGAGACGGAAACCGCGACAATCGTCAGGGCGGATTTAACCGCGACGGAAGAGATGGAAGCCGTGACAATCGCCAGGGAGGAAACCGCGCAGGCGGCGCCGGCCGTTCCGGCGGATTTTCCGGAAGAAAGGACGGCTCAAAGAGCAGTTCCTTTGACGCCCCCATCCAGACGAAGCCCCAGAGCAGCCGTCAGAACAATAAGAACAGCCACAAGAACGACAAGTTCGACAAGAGAGATCGGGACGAGGAGATGCCGTTAAAGGGCGGAAAGGTCAACAAGCACCCCTTCCAGAAGCCGGTGGAGAAACCGGTGGAGGAGACGGTGAAGTCGATCGTCATTCCCGAGGTGCTGACCATCAAGGAGCTGGCGGAGAAGATGAAGCTGCAGCCGTCCGCTATTATTAAGAAGCTGTTCATGCAGGGCAAGATCGTGACGGTGAACCAGGAGATCGACTATGACCAGGCGGAGGAGATCGCCCTGGAGTACGACGTTCTCTGCGAAAAAGAGGAGAAGGTGGATGTGATCGCCGAGCTCTTGAAGGAGGACGAGGAATCTGAGGAAGATATGGTTCCCAGACCTCCGGTTGTCTGCGTCATGGGCCATGTAGACCACGGCAAGACTTCTCTGCTGGACGCCATCCGTCAGACCAATGTGACAGCGAAAGAGGCAGGCGGAATCACCCAGCACATCGGTGCCTACGTGGTGGAAGTCAATGGACAGAGGATCACATTCCTGGATACGCCCGGCCATGAGGCGTTCACCGCCATGCGTATGAGAGGCGCCCAGGCCACAGATATCGCCATCCTGGTGGTGGCAGCGGACGACGGCGTCATGCCCCAGACCGTGGAGGCAATCAACCATGCGAAGGCTGCCGGCGTGGAGATCATCGTTGCCATCAACAAGATCGACAAGCCCAGCGCCAATATCGACAGGGTAAAACAGGAACTTTCTGAGTATGAGCTGATTCCTGAGGACTGGGGCGGCACCACCATCTGCGTGCCCGTTTCCGCCCACACCAAAGAGGGAATCCAAGATCTGCTGGAGATGATTCTTCTGACCGCTGAGGTGAAGGAGTTAAAGGCCAACCCCAACCGGAAGGCCAGAGGTCTGGTGATCGAGGCAGAGCTTGACAAGGGCAAAGGTCCGGTGGCTACTGTCCTGGTACAGAAGGGAACGCTCCATGTGGGCGACAATGTGGCGGTAGGTCCCTGCCACGGCAAGGTCCGCGCCATGATGGACGACAAGGGACGCCGGGTGAAAGAGGCCGGCCCGTCCACTCCGGTGGAGATCCTGGGATTAAACGATGTTCCGGGAGCCGGAGAGATCTTTATGGCAATGGACAGCGATAAGGACGCAAGACATTTCGCGGAGACCTTCATCGCTGAGAGCAAGAATAAACTGATTGAGGAGACAAAGACGAAGCTGTCCTTAGACGACCTGTTCAGCCAGATCAAGGCAGGAAACGTGAAAGAGCTGCCGCTGATCGTGAAGGCAGACGTACAGGGATCTGTGGAGGCAGTGAAGCAGAGTCTGGTGAAGCTGTCCAACGAGGAGGTCGTGGTGAAAGTGATCCACGGAGGCGTGGGCGCCATCAACGAATCCGACGTTTCTCTGGCTGCCGCATCCAACGCCATCATCATCGGCTTCAACGTGCGGCCGGATGCCACGGCGAAATCTGTGGCGGAGCAGGAGAAGGTGGATATCCGCCTCTACCGCGTGATCTACCAGGCGATCGAGGATGTGGAGGCAGCCATGAAGGGAATGCTGGATCCCATCTTCGAGGAGAAGGTAATCGGCCACGCAGTGGTGCGCCAGACCTTCAAGGCTTCCGGCGTGGGAACCATCGCCGGCTGCTATGTGATGGACGGAAAATTCCAGAGAGACTGTTCCTGCCGCATTACCAGGGACGGAGAGCAGCTCTTTGACGGAAAGCTGGCTTCCTTAAAGCGTTTCAAGGACGATGTGAAGGAAGTGGCTGCCGGCTACGAGTGCGGTCTTGTGTTTGAAAAATTCAATGACATCCAGGAGGACGACATGGTGGAGGCATACACCATGGTGGAGGTGCCCCGCTAAGGAGATCCGCTCCGGGCGCCTTCCCGCGCCGGATCCGGCGGCTGTCTGAAGAAACAGCCCCGGTCCGGTTCTCCCGGATGGGAGAGGAATGGAATCTATGCGTAAAAACAGTATTAAGAATACAAGGATCAACATGGAGGTTCAGAGAGAGCTGGCGGACATTATCCGCACGGAGATCAAGGACCCCAGAATACACCCGATGACTTCGGTGGTGTCCGCCCAGGTGACGCCGGATCTGAAGTACTGCCGTGTTTACGTGAGCGTGCTGGGGGACGAGGAGGCGGCAAAATCCACCATTGAGGGATTAAAGAGCGCCGTCGGCTACGTCCGCCGTGAGCTGGCCCGCAGGGTCAATCTGAGAAATACGCCGGAGATCACCTTTGTGCTGGACCAGTCCATTGAGTACGGCGTGCACATGTCCCATCTGATCGACGAGGTGACAAAGGACTTAAAGGACGGCGAAGAGACGGAGGACAAAAATACAGAAGAATAAGGGCAGGACGGGAGAGCCCGCCGGAATCATCAAGCACCAGGCGGGGGGCGAGCTCACCGTCCGGTGCTTGTCCGTTTTTTATTTAACAGGAAACTTCATTTAACAGAAAACCAGGAAATCCCTGCGCCTGCCTGCAGAATCAGAAAGAAAGGGGAATGAAATGAATCTGCTGCATTCAGTTTTAGAGAATAAGAAGACAGCTGTGGTTTTGGGCCACATGAACCCCGACGGGGACTGTGTAGGTTCCTGTCTGGCGGTTTATAATTACCTGAGGGATTGTTTTCCCCAGGCGGACGTGACCGTATACCTGGATCATCCGGCGGAGAAATTTCGTTATTTAAACGGGTTTGACCAGATCCGCACGGAAGCGCCCGACGAGTTTCAGGCGGATGTGTGCATCTGCCTGGACAGCGGCGACAGAGAGCGGCTGGGCGTGTTTGCCGGCTTTCTTTCCGGGGGCGCGAAGGTGCTCTGCGTGGACCACCACATCACCAACACCCATTACGGGGATGAAAATGTGGTGGAGCCGGACGCCAGCTCCACCTGCGAGGTGCTGTTTGGACTGATGGACGAGGAGAAGATCTCAAAGGAGACGGCAGAATGCCTTTACACAGGCATTGTCCACGACACGGGGGCCTTTCAGTATTCCAACACGTCGGTGAAGACCATGGAGATCGCCGGAAAAATGATGGCCAAGGGGATCGATTTTTCCTCCATCGTGTCTGAGAGCTTTTATCAGAAGACTTACGTCCAGAATCAGGTCCTGGGACGGGCGCTGCTGGAGAGCATCCTGTTCTGCGACGGACAGTGCATTTTCAGCGTAATCCGGAAGAAGGACATGGAATTTTACGGCGTCACCAGCAAGGATATGGAGGGAATTGTGGAGCAGCTCAGGTCCACAGCCGGCGTGGAGTGCGCCATTTTCCTCTATGAGAAGGAATTCCAGGAGTACAAGGTGAGCATGAGATCCAAAAAGAAGGTGGACGTGAGCCGGGTAGCGGCCTATTTTGGCGGCGGCGGCCATGTGCGGGCGGCCGGCTGCACCATGAACGGCCGGATCCACGACGTGATCAACAATCTTTCCACTCATATTGCAAAACAGCTGGAGGAGCAGGCGTAATCCATGTACGACGGAGTCATCAATGTATATAAAGAAAAAGGCTTTACCTCCCACGATGTGGTGGCGAAGCTGAGAGGAATACTGAGACAGAAAAAGATCGGCCACACGGGAACGCTGGACCCGGACGCGGAGGGAGTTCTTCCCGTCTGTCTGGGCCGGGGAACCAGGCTGTGCGATATGCTCACAGACAGGACAAAGGCTTACCGGGCCGTGCTGCTTCTGGGGCAGGAGACAGACACCCAGGACGCCGGCGGCCAGGTCATCCGCCGCTGCGGGCCGGAAGAGCTGGCTGCCCTGACGGAGGAAAAAGTGCGGGAAGCTGTGATGAGCTTTGTAGGCCCTTATGACCAGATCCCGCCCATGTATTCCGCCCTGAAGGTCAACGGGCAGAAGCTCTGTGATCTGGCCAGAGCGGGGAAGACGGTGGAGCGGAAAGCCAGGCCGGTGGAGATTTTTTCCATCTCCATAACAGAGACTGCTCTTCCGAGAGTGACCATGGAGGTGGAGTGTTCCAAGGGCACCTACATCCGCACGCTCTGCAGCGATATCGGAGAAAAGCTGGGGGTGGGCGGCTGCATGGAGCAGCTTCTGCGGACCCGCTCCGGCAGCTTCCGTATGGAGGACGCCCTGACGCTGGGGCAGATCGAGGATCTGCGGGACAAGGGGGAGCTGGAGAGCCGGATTGTTCCGGTGGAGGCTCTGTTTGCCGACTGCCCGCAGGTGAAGGCAAAGCCGGAGTACGACCGCCTGGTCAATAACGGCAATCCCATCCGCCCGGACCAGTGTGAGACGGAAAATGACAGCCTGGCCGACCGGGTGCGGGTCTATAACAGCGAAGGCGTGTTTATCGGCGTCTACGTCTACCGGAAATACAGGCGTTTTTACCAGCCGGAGAAAATATTTGCGGGGGGACAGTGAGATGGAATACCTGACGGGACTGAAGAAATTTCATATTAAAGAACCTACGGTGGTGACGATCGGAAAGTTTGACGGACGGCACAGGGGCCATCAGAAGCTGCTGGGAGAGATGATGCGCATCAAGAAGGAGCGGGGGTTAAAGACCGCCGTATTCACCTTCAGCAGAGCCCCCGGCAGCGTGGTGTCCGGCGGCCGCCGCACTGTCATCACCACCAACGAGGAGCGCAGGCACAACATGGAGGAGGCCGGCGTGGACTACCTGATCGAATATCCGTTTACGGAACAGGTGGCCCACATGTCTCCGGAGGATTTTGTCCGTTATGTGCTGGTGGGAGAGATGAACGCGAAAGCGGTGGTGGCCGGCCCGGACTGCAGCTTCGGCTACCTGGGAGCCGGGGACGCCGCCCTTCTGCGGCAGATGGCTCCAAAGCTGGGCTTTGAAACGGTGATTATCGAGAAAGCGCAGGAGGACCACAGGGACATCAGCAGCACCTATATCCGGGAGGAGCTGGACAAAGGCAATGTGAGCAAGGCCAATGAGCTTTTGGGAGTGCCTTATTCCATCCACGGCACGGTGGTCCACGGAAATCACATCGGAGGCGCCGTGCTGGGCTTTCCCACTGCCAATATTGTGCCGCCGCCGGAAAAGCACCTGCCTCTGTTCGGCGTCTACGTGTCCCGGGTCAAAGTGGAGGGGAAGACCTTCCGCGGCGTGACCAATGTGGGGAAAAAGCCCACGGTGGAAGGCGGATCGCCGGTGGGAGTGGAGACATTCCTCTTTGATATGAAGGGGGATCTGTACGGAAAGTGGATCGAGGTCCAGCTTCTGGATTTTATCCGGCCGGAGAAGAAATTTGACAGCCTGGAGCAGCTGCGGGAGCAGATTGAACGGGACAAGGAGACAAGCCTGGCTTATTTTGAGAAGGAAGGAGCTTAAGCGGCGCGCTTAGGGGCCTTCCTTCTGCGCATTAAGCCCGGTAGGCAGCGAAAGATCATCCCCGATCAGCCAAAGAGATTCGGAGGGACGGGGATCTTCAGAAAAGAGACTGGGAGGAAGGAAAATGTATAAGTACGAGTTTGAGAGGGTGAGCAGCGGGATTTCCGGCTGGGGCTTAATGTCCGGAAACCGTTACGGGACGGAAAATTATCAGGAGCTGATCAGGGCCCGGGCGGAGGAAGGCTGGAGATATGTGGGATTTATCCCGGCGGTCCAGCGGGGAACCGGTCATATTGAAGAGATGGATCTTGTGTTTGAAAAGGAGGAACTGTAGATGGAGATAAAGAATGCGGCCCTGATCGGGCTGGGGGCCATGGGAGTCTTTTTCGCCCCGCGGATGGAAGCCGGACTGGGGAGAGAACATTTCTGTGTGATCGCGGAAGGGGAGAGAAAAAAGAGACTGGAGACAAAGGGAGTCACGGTGAACGGTGTCAATTACCGCTTCACGGTGGCGGAGCCGGAGAACGGGGAGCCGAAGGACCTGATCATCATAGCGGTGAAGGACACGGGACTGGAGCAGGCTATCCGGGACATCCGCCGGTTCGTGGGGGAGAACACCCAGATCCTCTGCGTGATGAACGGGGTGGAGAGTGAGAAGAAGATGGCTGCCGCCTATGGCTGGGAGCATGTGCTCTATTCCTATATGAAGATTCCCGTAGAGCTGAAAAATGGTGCCTACGATTTTGACCCGGACGGCGGCTACATCGCCTTTGGAGAAGAAAAAAATGAGAGCCTGTCTGAGCGGGTGCTGGCTGTCAGGGAGCTCTTTGACCGCTGCCGGATCCCGTATCGGATCGAGAAGGACATGATTCTGGGGCTCTGGCAGAAATTTATGAGCAATATCGGAGAAAATATGACCTGCGCTCTGCTGGGAGTGCCTTTTAAGGCTCTGGCCGACAGTGAGCACGGGAGAGCCCTTAAGAAGATGGGAATGAAAGAAGTGCAGGCGGTGGCGGAAAAACTGGGAATTCATCTCACGGATGAAATGATCGAGATGCAGATGAACCGGCCTATCACCGCTCCCTACAACCGTCCGTCCACGCTGCAGGACCTGGACGCGGGGAAAAAGACGGAGATCGACATGTTTGCCGGCACCGTGGTGCGCCTGGGAAAAGAGCTGGGAGTGCCGACGCCGG
>DWWL01000005.1 GCA_019119775.1 Candidatus Lachnoclostridium pullistercoris
GGAGACATTGGAGCGAATTACCAGTGATTATGGTACACAGCTCCGGATGAACCGAAGTATCCAGGCAGAAGGAAGTTTTGCAAACATCAAAGAGGATATGGAATTCAGACGATATTTATATCGAGGGAATGTAAATGTAACCGCCCAAAGTATCCTGCTGGCGATCGGGTATAACATAAACAAACTTCATCATAAGATTCAAGCAGGAAGGACAGGACGGCATTTATTTCCACTCAAACAAACCGCCTGATTTTGACAGGTCAAAAGTAAGTCCTAAAAGTGCCCCTTTTTTCAGAAAAGGGTTTATTAAAGTTCGCCTTTTTATAGAAACGGAATAAAAGAAGTGAATATTTCAGCTTAAAAATGGCAAAAAAATGCTGCCGCATCTATGATTTTCTAATCATTGATGCGACAGCTCCTTTGTTTGCCGGGAAACTGGGTTTCCTGGCAGGTTTATTGAACGGATGAAAAATGTCGTTTTATGCCGGTGGCGGATTACTGCTGGATGATGCCCTGAGTATCCACTGTCCAGATCTTATCGTTTAAATCCTCATAATCTTTAAATCCCTTGCCCAGATCCGGATTCTTCTTGGACTGGGAGGAAGAGGAGGCTTTCTGGATCTGGCCGCTGGTGTTTACCAGATACTGGTTTCCCTCAAAGGTGACAGACGCCAGCCGCAGGTCAGCGTCGGCCTCCAGACGCAGACCGCCGTCATAGATCACGTTGTCGCGGATGCCGGTGTAGCCCATGCCTTTGTTGGAACCGTCGGTGCTGAAGTACCACACCTGATTTTCTCCTAAATCCTCATCGTAGATAGTCTGGCGTCCCACTCTCATGATGCCGTCCTCGCCGAAGTAGCAGGTGCCGGTAACTCCGTCCTCTCTTGTCACGGTCTGAAGCCCTGTCTGCATCTCTCCTCTGGTGTTGAAGCCGTATTTTTTGGAGTTTACGGAAAATACCTGGATGCCAGTCTCCGCGCAGTAGGGCTTTCCGTTCTTAAAGTAGAAGGAAAATTCCTCATCCTCCCCGGCTACGCCGTCCACTCCCACGATGGTAAGCCAGCCGGAAGCTCTCTTTCCATCTTCATTGTAGTACTGATAGCCGGCGGCGCTGTCCTCTTTTGCCGCTTCCTTGTCGGTGAGAACCCATCCGGTCTGCATGCGGCCGTCCACAAAGGTGTAGTAAGCGCCGTCGATCTTTTTATCTGTCTCATCTACCAGCATTTTTCCGGACTTGTCAAAATAGAACCAGGAAGATTCGCGGTCCAGGCTCTCGTCTGTCTCCTCCAGCAGGAACCAGCCGTACTTGCGGGCGCCGTCCTCGCCGAAGTAGTAGGTGTTTTCTCCTACCTCCTGAAGACCTGTGAGCATGTGGCCTTCCCCGTCAAAGTAGTACCAGTGGCCGTCGATGGACATCCACTTGTCCGTCACCATTCTGCCGTTCTTTCCATAATAGAACCAGTAATTTAAGGGGGCGTCGTCGAACCACTCCTCATTGTCAATGGAAAGCCAGGTGTTGGAAACTCTTTTGCCGGTCTCATCTACGTAGTACTCGTCGATCTGCTGGCTGACAGCCACATTTCCTTCCTCATTTAAATAGTACCAGTCGTTTCCCTGCTTCTTCCAGGAATCCGTCAGCATATATCCTTCAGAATCGTAGTATTTCCATTCTCCGGCGGCTTCTTCCACCCAGCCGGTCTTTTCCTGAGCGTAAACGGTGTCAGCCATACCCGTACCGAACACCGGAGCTGCGAAAGCCATCATTGCAGCGGTGGATAATACAGCTAAAAATCTTGTCTCTTTTTTCATAATAGATACTCTCCTTTTTTGTTTGAAAGTGTTGGCCGTAAGACCGTTTCTTGCTTACGTGGCTCATTATATGTGACAGGCCGTTTAAAATCCATATGCGGTTCATGCCAGAACTGGGAGGATGTGGCGCTCCCGGGAAAAGGGCAGCCCCCGCGCCGTTTTCCCCGACCCGCGACGGAAAGAAATAAGAAAAAATTCATAGGTTTCCGAATCGAAGTGTGCTATAATGAGCCTTGCAGAGCTCCGTGCTCGCACAGGGAGCTCTATAAGGCGAATGCCCGCATCGAGCCGAAGGCGAGAGGCTATAATGAGCCTTGCAGAGCCCCGTGCTTGCACAGGGAGCTCTATAAGGCGAATGCCCTGCATCGAGCCAGGGCTTCCAATCGAAAGAAAAGAGAATGAGAAGGAGAAACAGCCTTATGAAAATGAAAGTTTCCAATTATATCGCGCAGAAGCTGGTGGAGGAGGGGATCAGCCAGGTCTTCTCCGTGACCGGCGGAGGCGCCATGCACTTAAATGACGCGCTGGGCCATCAGAAGGGCCTGACCTGCATGTACAACCACCACGAGCAGGCATGTGCCATCGCGGCGGAGAGCTACGCGAGGATCCACGGCAGGATCGCCGCCCTCTGCGTGACCACCGGCCCCGGCGGCACCAATGCCATCACCGGCGTGGTGGGCGGATGGTTGGACTCCATCCCCATGTTCGTGCTCTCCGGCCAGGTGCGCTACGACACCACGGCCCGCTGGTCCGGAGTGGGGATCCGGGCAATGGGCGACCAGGAATTTGACATCACGAAATCCATCGACTGCATGACCAAATACAGCGAGATGGTGATCGATCCTATGAGGATCCGCTTCTGCGTGGAGAAGGCGCTGTACCTGTCGAATTCCGGGAGAAAAGGCCCTACCTGGCTGGACATCCCGCTGGATATCCAGGGGGCTTACGTGGAGACGGACGCTCTGATTGGCTTCGACCGGGAAGACTATGAGGCCGGAGGCACCGGCTGGGCGTCCAAGTCCCCGGCAGAGATTCCGGAGGACACAGCTGGAAAAGGAGAAAAGCGCCAGATTCTTCCCCGGAAGGTGGAGAAGGAGACAGCCAGAGCGATCATTGAAAAGATCAGAGAGAGCAGACGGCCTGTGTTTAACGTGGGAAACGGCGTCAGACTGGCCGGAGCTCATGAAGTATTTCTGCGGGTAGCAGAAAAACTGGGAATCCCCATCGTGACCGGCTGGAACAGTACCGACGCGGTGTGGGACGATCATCCTCTCTATGTGGGACGGGCCGGCGGCTTCGGCGACCGCCCGGGAAATTTTGCGGTGCAGAACAGTGATCTGGTATTTTCCGTGGGAAGCCGTCTGAGCATCCGCCAGGTGGGATATAACTATGAGACATGGGCCAGAGCGGCCTACGTGATCGTAAATGACATTGATCCGGAGGAGCTGAAAAAGCCCAGCGTCCATGCGGATATGAGAGTGCAGGCGGACGCGAAGGACCTGCTGGAGACGATGGAGCAGGTGCTGAACGAGGAAGAATCCCTGCCGGTATTTAAAGGCGGCGAGGGCAAAAACGGCATGACCTGGCTGGAGAACTGCCGGATGTGGAAGGAAAAATACCCGGTGGTGCTCCCCAGACATTACGAGGGCGGAACGGAGAAAGCGGCCAACGTGTACGCGTTTATCAAGGAACTGAGCCGCCGCCTGCCCGAGGGACGGATCACAGTGGTGGGAAACGGCTCCGCCTGCGTGGTGGGCGGACATGCCTATGTCATCAAAAAAGGCCAGCGGTTTATCACCAACTCCGCCATTGCATCCATGGGATATGATCTTCCGGCGGCCATCGGAGCCTGTGTGGCGGCAGACCGGGAAGAACTGATTATGGTGTCAGGAGACGGCAGCATGCAGATGAACCTGCAGGAGCTGCAGACGATCATCCATCACCGCCTTCCCATTAAAATGTTTATCATCAACAACGGCGGCTACCATTCGATCCGTCAGACGCAGAAAAATTTCTTCGGGGAGCCTTTGGTGGGCGTTGGCGTAGACAGCCACGACTTAAGCTTCCCCAGCATGGAGAAACTGGCCTGGGCCTACGGCTATCCCTACACGGCCATTCACAACAACGAAGAGCTGGGAGAGGTTCTGGATCGGACGCTCGCCATGGACGGCCCTGTAATCTGCGAGATCTTTGTGACTGTGGATCAGCCTTTTGAGCCGAAATCCGCGTCCAAGCGCCTGCCGGACGGCTCGATCGTGTCGGCTCCGCTGGAGGATCTGGCTCCGTTTTTATCTGACGAGGAGATGGACGAGATCATGATCATTCCCAGGATCAAGGGGTAAACATATGGATGTGATCGTGACGGGAGGCACCAGCTTTATCGGGCTTGCGGTGACGGAAATGCTGTTAAGCAGAGGAAACCGGGTGTGGACGGTGGTCCGGCCCGGTTCTCCCAACAGAAACAAGCTGCCGGTCCATAAAAATCTCAGGATCCTGGACCTGGGGCTGGAAGAAATGGCCCGGCTGCCGGAGGCAGCCCGGAATGCCGGCTGGGGGTCCGGTGAGCCCGCCGGCCAGAAATCCGGTGAGCCTGCCGGCCGGAAATCCGGTGAGTCTGCCGGCCCGGTTTTTCTTCACATGGCATGGGACGGAGTGGGGAGCGCGGGGCGCAGTGACCGGGCGGTGCAGGAGAAGAATATCCGCTGCTCTCTGGAGGCAGTGAGAGCGGCGGCGGCATTGTCCTGCCGCCGGTTTGTGTTTTCCGGCTCCCAGGCGGAATACGGCATCTGCAGGGAATTGACGGCAGAGGATCATCCCTGTCATCCGGTATCTGAGTACGGCAGGGCGAAGCTGGAGTTTGGCCGGCAGGCTGAAGAACTGTGCCGGAAATGTTCCATGAAATACATTCATGCCAGGATCTTCAGCGTCTACGGTCCCGGGGATCATCCCTGGTCCCTGGTCAGCAGCTGTCTGGCGGCGTTTTCGGCCGGCGGCCATATGGAGCTGGGGGAATGCACCCAGAAGTGGAACTTCTTATATATAGAAGATATGGCGGCGGCCATGGCGGCTCTCCTGGAGACGGAGGATCTGCCGGCCGGCATCTACAACGTGGCTGGAGATGACACCCGCGTGCTGCGAGAATTTGTGGAGGAAATGTATTCCTGCTGCGGCAGAAACGGGGACTACGTCTACGGAAAACGTCCCCCCAACGCGGAAGGGCCGGCGTCTCTTCTGCCGGACATCAGCAGGCTGGAAGAGAGGACGGGCTGGAGGCCGAAGGTATCTTTTCGGGAGGGAATTTTAAAAACTCTGGCTGCTGCAGGGGAGAAGAAAGAACAAGGGGGAAATAAATGAATATGAATGTAATGATGGGAGTGGGGTTATTTGTGGGGCTGATTATGTGGCTGATTGGGATAGCAGTCATAGGAGCAGTGGCTTATTTTGTGATTAAAAAGGCAGTGAAAGCCGCTCTGAGGGAGTGGAGCGAGGAGAGAGGACGGTAAAAATGGGAGAGAACGGCGAAAGAGAAGCAGCTGTCCGTCCGGCGGCCCCGGAGGAATTTGAAAAGGTGATGGAATTTTATGACCGGCTGACGGATGAGATGGAGAACGCTGAATTTCATCCGGGCTGGGAGAAAGGCGTCTATCCAGATCCGGAATTTATCCGGGAGTCCATAGACCGGGGAGAACTCTATGTCCTGGAGACGGGCGGCGTTCTGGCGGGAGCCATGGTGATGAACCATCAAGGGGCGGACGGCTATGACCGTGCCGGCTGGAAGGTGGAGGCAGCTGACGGGGAGACTGCCGTGCTCCACGCCCTGGGAGTGCTCCCGGCTTTTCAGGGACACGGCCTGGCAAAGAATCTGGTGGCCGCAGCCCTGAAGGAAGCGCAGAAAATGGGGCAGAAAGCCGTCCGGCTGGATGTGCTGGAGGGAAATCTGCCGGCGAAGCGGCTCTATGAGAGCATGGGCTTTCAGTATATTGAGCGGATGGAGCTGTTTTACGAGGATACCGGTCTGACCGGCTTCTGGCTGTACGAAAAGGCAGTTTAGAGCGGACAGAGACGGGGAAGAGAGGAGAATGGAAATGGAAAAGAGAAACGAAGGAGAGATCCGCCCGGCCGCCGCGGAGGACTGGGAACAGGTGTATGGCCTGATGTGCCAGCTGGAAAATGAGGAGCTGGACAGGGAGGGATTTTACCGTATTTATATGGAACAGCGGAAAAATCCCGATTTCTGCGGACTGGTGTACGCTATAGACGGACAGGCGGAGGCCTTTGTCAACATGCGCGTGGAAGGACAGCTTCACCATGCGGCTCCTGTGGCAGAGATTCTGGAGCTGATCGTCGGGGAGAACCTGCGCGGCCAGGGGATTGGAAAGGTGCTGTTTCATGAGGCGTGCCGCCGGGCAGCGGAAAAGGGATGCGTCTGCCTGGATGTCACCAGCGGGAGACAGCGCACCGGCGCCCATCGGTTTTACGAGCGGGAAGGCATGAAGAAAAGCCATTTTAAATTTACCATGGAACTGTAAGCAGAGGGCGGACAGGGGAAGGACATTTCTCCTGTCCGATCACCGCACAGCCGCCAAAAAGCGGCAAAAAAGAAGTTTTTTCACCCATATGGTTGAGAAAAGCAGAAAGATTATATATACTGGACAGTGCAGAATTTCCGGCGCCGTGCCTGTGGGAAAATCCCGGAGGGAAAATTCCGGGCCTTTCCTGCGGGCATGGCCGGCGTTTTAAGCGCTAAGCCTGGCCGGCTGGAACGGGATCTGCACAGAAGGAGGATGCCAGATGAGGAAAACATGTATTGCGTGCGGCTGCGCTCTGCCGGAAGAGCCGCTGATGACACTGGACCATATGCCGTCGTCCGCGCAGAATATTCCGGATGAGAGCACAGTGGCTGAGGACAGCGGGATCACCCTGAGGCTCTGCCAGTGCCCGGCCTGCGGCCTGGTGCAGTTTGACTGTGACCCGGTGGATTACTACCGGGATGTGATCCGCGCCGGCGGATTTTCCACGACGATGGTCAATCTGCGGAGATCCCAGTATGAGCACCTGATCAGCACCTATCATCTGGAAGGAAAGCGCTTTCTGGAGGCGGGCTGCGGCAGGGGAGAATTTCTGTCTGTGCTGAGAGAATTTCCCGTGGAAGCCTGGGGCATCGAGCACCGGGAAGACCTGGTGGAGACCGCGGTGAAGGACGGCCTGAACGTGAAGCGCGGATTTACGGAGACGGAGGATACGGTCCTGCCGGGAGCGCCCTACGACGTGTTCCTCTCCTTTAATTTTCTGGAGCATCAGCCGGAGCCGGGAGTGATGCTGCGCTGCATCCGCAGAAACTTAAGGGAGGGGGGCATGGGCCTGATCACTGTGCCCAGCCTGGAGTACATCCTTCAGTATGACGGATATTATGAGCTGATCCGGGACCACATCGCCTACTATACGTTTGAGACCCTGGAGAAGCTGCTGAATTCCTGCGGCTTTGAGGTGCTGGAGAGGGAGATGGTGAACCGGGACACCCTGTCCGTGATCGTGAAAAAGACGGAGGGAGAGGCCGGTGCCGGCGTACCGGGAGAGAACGCCGGAGCCGGGGAGACGTCAGGCGCGCCGGGAGAGAACGCCGGAGCCGGGGAGACATCAGGCGCGCCGGGAGAGAACGCCGGCATCGGGAGACAGCCGGGCGCGCCGGCAGAGACAGCCGGAGCCGGGAGACAACCGGGCGCGCCGGGAGGGACAGCCGGCCCGGCCAGGGTGGACGTTTCCGGCCTGGAGGCCAGCCGCCGCTACATCGATGAGGAAGTGAACCGTCTGGTGGACCGCCTCCACGGGGAGGGAAAGACCATTGCCATCTGGGGAGCCAGCCATCAGGGATTTACCCTGGCGGCCACCACCAGGCTGGGAGACAAGGTGGAGTACATGATCGACTCCGCTCCTTTTAAGCAGGGAAAATACGCTCCCGCCTCCCACTTATCCATTGTGGCCCCGGATCATTTCTTTGAAAAGCCGGTGGACGCGATTCTGATCGTGGCTCCCGGCTATACGGAGGAGATCGCCGGGATTATCCGGGAAAAATTCGGCAGTTCTGTGGAGATCCTGGCATTGAAGTCAGATCACCTGGAGACACTTTAAATAGAGGAGACAGACGGATGAAAGCATTTGTACTGAAAGAACCGGGAGTTGTGGGCTGGTATGACGCCCCGGAACCGCAGTTAAAACAGCCCTACGGCGCCATTCTGCGGCCGGTGGCCGTCACCCCATGCTCTTCCGATGTGCACACAGTATTTGGAGGCGGTTCCAGAAAGGCTCCTAATCTGATCCTGGGACATGAGTGCGTGGCTCAGGTGCTTGAGGTGGGGGACGAGGTGCGGGACTTTGCGCCGGGAGAGATCGTGGCAGTTCCGGCCATCACGCCGGACTGGCGGGCGAAAGCCATTCAGGAAGGGAATGACCGCCACGCCTCGGCCCCGTTCTCCGGCCATCAGCTGGGCCGGAGCCAGCCGGGAGTGTTTGCGGAGAAATTTCTCATCCCCGACGCGGATACCACACTGGCGAAGATCCCGGAAGGGATCACCCTGGAGCAGGCGCTGATGTGCGTGGACGTGGTGACTACCGGCTTTACGGGGGCAGAGTACGCGGATATTAAGATCGGAGACACAGTGGTGGTCATGGGCATCGGCCCCATCGGCCTGATGGCTGTGGAAGGAGCCAGGCATCTGGGGGCGGCCAGGATCATCGCCGTGGGCAGCCGGCCGGTGTGCGTGAAGCTGGCGAAAGAGTTCGGCGCCACGGAAGTGATCAGCTATAAGGACGGCGACGTGACAGAGCAGGTTCTGGAGCGGACAGGCGGCGTAGGAGCCGATTCGGTGATCCTCTGCGGCGGCGGGGACGAAGTCTTTACCCAGGCGGTAGACATGGTCCGCTACGGCACAGGCACCATTTCCAATGTGAATTACTACGGCGGAACGGGCTGTCTTGGTTTCCCCAAATTTTCCGGAGGCCGGGGAATGGCGGGCAAGACTATTCACACGGAGCTGGCAAAAGGCGGCCGGGCCAGGATCGAGCGGATGCTGGCCATGGTAAAATACGGGCGGATCGATCCTCAGAAGCTGGTGACTCATCACCTGTACGGCCTGGACAAGGTGGAGGACGCCCTGTACATGATGAAGGAGAAAAACGATGACCTGGTGAAGGTCATGGTGAAAATAGATTGGAAGGATTGACGGATGAAAAAGATCAGCATTGTGGTGCCCTGCTACAACGAGGAGGCCAACGTAGGCCCCCTGCGGGACGCCCTGGTAGAAATGTTTCACCGGGATCTGCCTGGATACCGGTATGAGATCCTGTTTATTGACAATGATTCTCAGGATCGGACGAGAGAGATCCTCAGGGAGATGTGCGCCCAGGATAAGGACATCAAGGCCATTTTCAACGCGAAAAATTTCGGTCAGTTTAATTCCCCCTACTACGGCATGCTGCAGACCACAGGGGACTGCACCATCCTTATGGCGGCGGATTTCCAGGATCCGGTGGAGATGATCCCCAAATACGTAAAAGAATGGGAAAACGGCTACAGGATCGTGATCGGCATCAAGAAATCCAGCCAGGAGAACAAGGTGATGTACTGGCTGCGGGGCTGCTACTACAAGCTGATCAAAAAACTGTCGGACGTGGAGCAGATTGAGCAGTTTACCGGTTTCGGCCTCTATGACCGGAAATTTATCCAGGTGCTGCGGGATCTGGATGACCCCACCCCCTTCCTGCGGGGGATCGTGGCGGAGCTGGGATTCCGCAGAAAAGAGATTCCCTACGAGCAGCCCAGGCGCAAGGCGGGAAAAACCAGCAATAACTTCTATAAGCTCTACGACGCCGCCATGCTCAGCTTCACCTCCTACACAAAGGTGGGCCTGCGGCTGGCGACGATTTTCGGAAGTATCTGCTCAGCGGTGAGCATGGTGGTGGCCCTGGTCTATCTGGTGTTAAAGCTGCTGTACTGGGACCGTTTTGCAGCCGGCATGGCCCCTCTTCTCATCGGCATGTGCTTTCTGGGATCGGTGCAGATCTTCTTCATCGGTCTTGTGGGAGAATATGTGCTGACCATCAATTCCAGAGTGATGAGAAGACCTCTGGTGGTGGAGGAAGAGCGGATCAACTTTGATACGGAGGAAGAGAACGGAGGGGACCTATGAAATATAAAGTAGACGTGGTCAGAATCCGGGAAAACACCATACAGTTAAACGGCTGGGCCATTGGAAAGAATCCGGAATCCACGGTGGAATTTCAGGTGGAGGACGGAAAACACAGGCCGGTGGAATTTAAATACGTTTCCACCCGCAGAGACGACGTGAGCCAGATCTATTTTGGAAAGACCTGGGATAAAGATTTTGGATTTGACATTCAGTTTGCCTATGAGCGGGGCGAAGATTACTATCTGTATCTCAAGTGCGAGGGACGCCGCGCCAGGATCAAATACAATGAGGAGCTGATTGCCCGCCGCTCAAGCGTGGCCCACAAACGCCGGGAAAAGATCATGGATCTGATGAACATGGAGACGGTAAAGGTGGCCTTTGACTTCTGGAAGGAGAACGGCCTGAAGGCTCTGGTGGTAAAATCAAAGCACAAGCTCCAGGGCATCGACAATGATTACGACTACGGGGAGTGGTACGAGCTGACAAAGCCCACGGAAGAGGAGCTGGAGCGCCAGCGCCAGGAGTGGATGGACTACCGCCCGAAGCTCTCCATCGTCATACCCGCCTACCAGACGCCGGAGCGGTATTTAAAGGAACTGCTGGATTCCATTTTTGCCCAGACCTATGAAAACTGGGAAATCTGCGTGGCCGACGGCAGCCCTATGGGAAAGAGCTGCGAGCGGGTGCTACGCCGCTACGCCGACCGGGACGACCGGGTAAAATATCTGATTTTGGGGGAGAACAAGGGAATCTCCGGCAACACCAACGCAGCCATGGACATGGCCTCCGGAGATTTTATTCTGCTGGCGGACCACGATGACACCCTGACGCCCAACGCCCTCTACGAGGTGGCGAAGGCCATCAACGCCGATCCCTTAAACGACGTGATCTATTCTGACGAGGACAAGCTGGACATGGATGGAGGAGCTCTCTTTGAGCCTCATTTCAAGCCGGATTTTGATCCGGACCTTCTCACCAGCACCAACTACATCTGCCATCTGTTCGCGGTGAACCGGGACCTGGTGGAGGAAGTGGGACAGTTTGACGAGAATTACGACGGGGCCCAGGACTACGATTTTATTTTCCGCTGCACGGAGAAGGCCAGAAAGATCTGCCACATCCCGAAGGTGCTCTACCACTGGCGCTGCCATCAGGGCTCCACGGCCAGCAATCCGGAGAGCAAGCTCTACGCCTTTGAGGCGGGGGCCAGGGCCATTAAAGCCCATTTTGACCGGCTGGGCATTGAGACAGAGTCCATCGAAAAGGGAGTGGATTACGGGAAATACCACGTGCGCTTCGCCATAAAAGGGGAGCCGTTAGTATCGGTGATCATTCCCAACAAGGACCACACGGCAGATCTGGATGTGTGCGTGAAGTCCCTGATGGAGAAGGCCACCTACAAAAATCTGGAATACATCATTATCGAGAACAACAGCACGGAAAAAGCCACCTTCGACTACTATGAAAAGCTGCAGAAGGAACATGCAAATGTGAAGGTGGTCACCTGGGAGCGGGAATTCAACTACTCCGCCATCAATAATTTCGGTGTGAAATACGCTTCGGGAGATTATTTCCTCTTCCTCAACAACGACACGGAGATCATCGAGCCGGACACGGTTCAGGAGATGTTAGGCTACTGCCAGCGGGATGACGTGGGGGCAGTGGGAGCCAGACTTCTCTATCAGGATGATACCATCCAGCACGCCGGCGTGGTGGTGGGCTTCGGCGGCATCGCCGGCCACACCTTTATCGGCCTGCACAAGTCGGAGAACAGCTATTTCCACCGGGCTATGTGCGCCCAGGACTACAGCGCTGTCACCGCCGCCTGCATGATGACAAAGCGGCAGGTATTTGAGGCGGCGGGGGGCTTTTCCGAGGAGCTGGCCGTGGCCTTCAACGATATCGACTACTGCATGAAGGTCCGTGCCCAGGACAAGCTGGTGGTGTACAATCCCTACGCCCTGCTGTACCACTATGAGTCCAAGTCCAGAGGACTGGAGGACACGCCGGAGAAGATCGCCCGCTTCAACCGGGAGATCAAGATCTTCTCTGAAAAATGGCCGGATATCCTGAAAAACGGGGATCCCTACTACAACCCCAATCTGACCCTGCGCAAGTCCAACTTTGCTCTCAGGGACTTAAAGAAAGAGAAAATCGGGGAGCCTTATCCCCTGGAGATCTGATTATGAACAAAGTGACGGTTATCATACCCAATTACAACGGGCTGCATTTTATGGAGCCCTGTCTGAACGCCCTGAAAAAGCAGAACTATCAGGACTTTGACCTGCTGGTGGTGGACAACGGCTCTGAGGACGGGAGTGAAGAATGGCTGAAAGATCATGATATTCCCGCCATATTTATGGGGGAGAACACCGGCTTTTCCGGGGCAGTGAATGCAGGGATCCGGGCCGTCTCCACCCCCTATGTGATCCTTTTAAACAACGACACGGAGCCATTTCCCGACTATGTGGGGGAGCTGGTGCGGTGCCTGGACCGGTTTCCGGAGGTGTTTTCTGCCAGCAGCAGGATGATCCAGCTGTATCACAAAGATCTGATGGACGACGCGGGAGATATGTACAGCGTGCTGGGCTGGGCCTATCAGAGAGGCGTGGGACAGCCGGTTTCCGGGTATGAGAGGGCCTGCCAGGTGTTTGCCGCCTGTGCCGGCGCCGCCATCTACCGGCGGGAAGTCTTTGAGACGATCGGATATTTTGACGAGAGTCATTTTGCCTATCTGGAGGACATTGATGTGGGCTACCGGGCAAAAATCTACGGCTACCGGAACGTGTACTGCCCCACGGCGAAGGTCTTTCATGTGGGCAGCGGCACCAGCGGCTCCAAATACAACTCCTTCAAGGTCCGCCTGGCTGCCCGCAACAATCTGTATCTGAACTATAAAAACATGCCTGTCTTTCAGCTTCTGCTGAACGCCCTCCCCATCGCGGCCGGAATGGCGGTGAAGTACGCGTTTTTTAAGAAGCTGGGCTTCGGTGAGGACTACCGGGCCGGAGTGAAGGAAGGCTTTGCGGGCCTGAAGAACTGCAGGAAGGTTCCATACCGCCCGCAGCATCTGAAAAATTACGTGCAGATCCAGCTGGAGCTGATCTGGGGAACCTTTCTCTATCTGTGGGAATTTGGAAAACGCCGGGTGAGAAAGCTGGGCGGAAATGGTTCTGTCACAGAAAAATGATAAAAAATTCATGAACCTGTAACAGAAAAACAGAGATATTGTAAGAATTTGTTAATGACAGGCATCAGGGCTTCATGTATAATAAGTAAGATATTGAGGTGATTTGCTATGATTAAAGACCATCAGCAGGAATTTAACCAGTTTCAGGTGGTTCTGGATGCCATCGTAATAATCATTTCCTACGGCCTGGCCTGGTTACTGATGATAAATGGATTCGTGCCCACCAGGGGCGATCCCCTGCGGTCGGAATTCTATCTGATGGCCCTGCTGATCGTCATACCGGTCTATCTGCTCCTGTATGCGGTGTTTCAGCTCTACACGCCGAAGCGGGTCCAGGGAAGGCGGCTGGAGTTTGCCAATATCTGCAAGGCCAATTCCATCGGCCTTCTGATGTTTACCCTGGTGCTGTACCTGATCAGCAAGAACCCGTTCTGGTACAATTTCTCCAGACCCATGGTCCTTTACTTCTTCGTGATCAACATTGTGCTGGAGACGGTGGAGCGGAATCTGATCCGCATGGTGCTCCGCTCCATGCGCGCCAGAGGCTATAACTTAAAGCATGTCCTGTTAGTCGGCTACAGCCGGGCGGCGGAAGGGTATATTGACCGGGTCAAGCAGAATCCGGAGTGGGGATACCACATTGCCGGGATCCTGGACGACCACAAGGCGCTGGGGGAGGAGTATAAGGGGATCCGGGTGCTGGGAAAAATCCAGGACCTGCAGTCCATCCTGGACATGAATGTGCTGGATGAGATCGCCATAACGCTGAGAATCGATGAGTTCAGCAATCTGGGGCCGATCGTGGCTGTCTGTGAAAAATCCGGCGTGCATACGAAATTTATCCCCGATTATAATAATATCATCCCCACCAGACCATACATGGAGGATCTTCTGGGGCTTCCGGTGATCCACATCCGCCATGTGCCCCTGACCAACGGGCTTAACAAGTTTATGAAGCGGACGGTGGATATTTTCGGGGCGATCGTGGCCATTATCCTGTTTTCGCCGGTCATGCTGATCACAGCCATACTGGTGAAGGTGACGTCCCCCGGGCCGGTGATCTTCTGCCAGGAGCGGGTGGGACTTCACAACCGCCCGTTTAAGATGTACAAGTTCCGTTCCATGGAGGTGCAGGCTCCGTCAGATGAAAAGAGCAAGTGGACGACGCCCCACGACCCCCGGGTGACGCCGGTGGGACGGTTTATCCGCAAGACCAGCATCGACGAGATGCCGCAGTTTTTCAATGTGCTGAAGGGGGACATGAGTCTCGTGGGCCCCAGGCCGGAGCGGCCGTTTTTTGTGGAAAAATTCAAGGAGGAGATTCCCCGCTACATGGTGAAGCATCAGGTGCGGCCGGGTCTGACCGGCTGGGCCCAGATCAACGGATACCGGGGGGATACTTCCATCACCAAACGGATCGAGTGCGATCTGTATTACATCGAAAACTGGACCCTTGGACTGGATTTCAAGATTCTGTTTCTCACGGTGTTCAAGGGATTTATCAATAAAAATGCGTACTAGAAGTCAGAAGTCAAACGAAACATAAGGAACAGGAAGAGGTAGAACATGAGCCAGGGATATGAGAACGAAGCCGGGCGCTCCAGGGCCAGGCAGAGCAGGAGACGGCCGTCCGCGGCAGATGGGCAGACGGTCCGCCGGACCGGAGACGCTGCCTTTCGCGGCACGGTGAGAGAACATGCAGGAAGAGAGGCGGTCTATGCCCGCCCGGCGACAGCGGAAGCGTCCGCCGGAGCGGCTCCCAGACGGGCCACGCCCCCGGACGCGGGCCGGCGCCATGCCGGGATCGGACGCAGCCGGGAGGACGAGGGAATACAGCTGTGGAATGAGCTGGCGAGCCGGGCGGAAGGCAGAAACAGCGCCGGAAGGACCGCCGCGGCCGCAGCGGCAGCAGGCCCAGGAAACGGAGCTGCCGGTACGGAAAGCACAGGCGTGAAAAGATCCTCAGCCGGAAGAAGCGCAGGCATGAGAGAATCCGCGGCCGCAAGAAGCACCGGAACGACAGGAGCTTCAGGCGCAAGAAGCGCCGGCGCGCGGGGAAGCGGCGCGGCGGAAACCGCGGGCTTTCGGGAGAGCGCCGGCGGGGCCGGAAGAGGAAACGGCGGTTCTGGAAATGGCTCCGGCGGCGGAAACGGTGGCACGGGAAACGGAGACTCTGGTTCCGGGAGAAACCGGCGCACCGGCCGCAGGCAGAAGGATATGTCCCCGGAGGCAAAGCGGCGCAGAAGGATCATCAAGTTCATCATCGCCGAGTGCTTTGCCCTGGTATTTATCTTCAGCTACGCCTTCGTGGCCAGAAGATGGTCCCTGGTGCAGAGGGATGAGACGTTCAGCGTCCAGAGCGTGAAGAACGAGGAGCTGGCGGATGAGACGCTGGAGAAGATGGAGGGCTACTGGACCGTGGCCGTCTTCGGCGTGGACAGCCGCGGCAGCAACACGGGAAAAGGCGCCAACGCTGACGTCAACATGATCTTCAACATCAACCGGGATACGGGAGAGATCCGCATTGTGTCCGTGTTCCGCGACTCATATTTGAACATTGACGACAAGGGCAGCTACAACAAGATCAACCAGGCTTATTTTGTGGGCGGAGCCAGCCAGGCGGTGAAGGCTCTGAACAAGAACCTAGATCTGGATATTCAGGAGTATGTGACCTTTAACTGGAAAGCCGTGGCGGAGGCGATCAACATCTTGGGCGGCATTGACATGGAGATCAGCAAGGCGGAGTTCTCCTACATCAACTCCTTCATCACGGAGACACAGAAGGTGACGGGAATTCCCACCACCCAGTTAAAGCATGCCGGAATGAATCATCTGGACGGCGTCCAGGCGGTGGCTTACGGCCGTCTGCGCCTGATGGATACGGACTTTGCCAGAACGGAGCGCCAGAGAAAGGTGATCGAGGCCGCCTTTGCGAAGGCCAAAAACGCCGATTTCTCTGTGCTGAACAATATTATCGTCACAGTTGCTCCTCTGGTGTCCACCAACATTGACACCATGGATCTGGTGCAGATGGCTCAGAACATCAGCAAATACCACATCGGCGAGACGGGAGGCTTCCCCTTCGCGAGAGGAGACGCCAACATGGGCCGGAAGGGGGCCTGCGTGGTTCCCACCACTCTGGAGAGCAACGTGGTGGAGCTGCACAATTTCCTCTTTGACGACGAGGATTATACGACGACAGATCAGGTAAAACAGATCAGCGCCAAGATCATATCCGATACGGGACTTTCCAAAGAGGGAGAGTTTGTGTACCATGCGGATACCAGCGGAGGCGCGGCCTACAAGCCTACCACCGCAAAGGAGACGGAGGAGACCAGCGAGATTCTGGAGACGGATGAGGATGGAAATCCCATTAAGAGCAGCGAGGCTGAGACGGATGAGGACGGAAATCCCATTAAGAGCAGTGAGGCTGAGACGGACGAGAACGGAAATCCCGTGAAGACCAGCGAAGCCGAGACGGACGAGGATGGAAATCCCATCAAAAACAGCGGGGCCGGAAGTGAAGAATACGAGACGGACGAGTTCGGAATGATCATCCCCACTCAGGGAGGCAGCAAAAAACCCACCTCCGAGACTGAGAAAGAGGAGACATCCGGCAGCGAAAGCCATTCGGGAAACAGCCACAGCGGCAGACCGGGAAGTACGGAGAGCAGCAGGCCGGGAACCGGGGAGACAGCCAGACCGTCAGGCACCGCAGAGGAGAGCACAGAAGCCTCCCGGGCGCCGATTGTGAATTCGCCCACCAGACCGGAGGAGACGACGGTGAACTGGAGCGGCCCGGGCGGAGATATCCGTGATCAGGCAGATGCTCCCTCCTCCACCGGAGACGGGGTGATCCTGCCGCCCACCTCGGCGGCAGCGGAGACCTCTCCCCAGGAGCCGATCGCTCCCCTGCCGTAAAGGCGGGCCGAAAGGACCCGCAGGGGAATCCGAACCCCCCGGCCTGAAAGTCTGGAAAAATCCAGCTGAAAAGATCCAGGAACCTCCGGCCGAAAAAAAATCTTGACAATCTGAACAAAGTGCGTTAGAATTTTGGAAAATTGATTATGCGCGATGACGGGGAAAAAGCCTATCCAGGACGTGTACAGAGAGCTGCCGGGCGGTGCGAGGCAGAGATGTCGGATATGTATACTGGCCCCTGAGCACTCGGCTGAACCTTCCGCCGTCAGGGCAGGGGCAGTAGGCTGGAGCGGAATCCCACCGTTATCAGGGAAGCGGTTCG
This sequence comes from Candidatus Lachnoclostridium pullistercoris, assembly GCA_019119775.1. Lineage (GTDB taxonomy): Bacteria > Bacillota > Clostridia > Lachnospirales > Lachnospiraceae > Lachnoclostridium_A > Lachnoclostridium_A pullistercoris. Next base: position 17,429 of record DWWL01000005.1, read on the forward strand.
TAATATACTGACCGTGCAGAGCGGCTGTCACACAGCAAGGAGAGTGGTACCGCGGGAGCTTTGAAGAATATATGGCTCTCGTCTCTCAAGGGGCAATACCCTTGAGGGACGGGGGCCTTTTTGTATACCAGGAAATTTTTTTCTACAGCAAAACTTCACTCCCGCCCTCTGAAAGCCCCGCAGGTTCGTCTGCCCCGGCGAAGGCCGGCCGCCGGACGGACAGTTCCCGCCGCGGCATGGGAGTGCCGGGCATCAATGTTCAGTAAGGAGGAAAAACGACATGATGGATGTGACAAAGTATGGAATTGGCTACTACAACCCGCCGAAGAATGAGTACCGCTGGGTGAAGAAAGATCATATTGAGAAGGCTCCGGCCTGGTGCAGCGTGGATCTGCGGGACGGCAACCAGAGCCTGGTGGTGCCCATGAGCCTTGAGGAGAAGCTGGAATTTTTCAAGATGCTGGTAAAGATCGGCTTTAAGGAGATTGAAGTGGGATTTCCGGCAGCCAGCGAGACGGAGTATGAATTTTTAAGGACTCTGATCGAGAAGAACATGATTCCCGACGATGTGACCGTACAGGTGCTGACCCAGTGCCGTGACCACATCATCCGCAGGACATTTGAGGCGGTGCAGGGAGCGCCCAGCGCCGTGATCCATTTTTACAACTCCACCAGCGTGGCTCAGAGAGAGCAGGTATTTAAAAAGAGCAAGGATGAGATCAAGAAGATTGCCACGGACGGAGCCCGGCTGGTAAAGCAGCTGGCCGCTGAATATCCCGGCAATTTCCGGTTTGAGTACAGCCCGGAGAGCTTTACGGGAACGGAGCCGGAATACGCGCTGGAGGTTTGCAACGAGGTGATCGACATCATGGAACCCACCCCGGAAAAGCCGATGATCATCAACCTGCCGGTGACGGTTTCCATGAGCATGAGCCACATTTACGCCAACCAGATCGAGTACATGAGCGACAATTTAAAGCGCAGGGACAGCGTGATCTTAAGCGTCCATCCCCACAATGACAGAGGCTGCGGCGTGGCAGATACGGAGCTGGCAGTCCTTGCCGGGGCGGACCGGGTGGAAGGCACCCTGTTTGGAAACGGAGAGCGAACCGGCAATGTGGACCTGATCACCCTGGCTTTGAACCTTTACACCCACGGAGTGGACCCCCATCTGGATTTCAGCGACATGCCCTCCATCGTGGAAGTGTATGAGAGAGTCACCAGGATGCACGTGTATGAGAGAACGCCTTACGCGGGAGCTTTGGTGTACGCGGCCTTCAGCGGCAGCCATCAGGACGCCATCGCAAAGGGCATGATCTGGAGAAAGGAACACGGACTCCACCGGTGGAACGTGCCCTACATCCCCATCGATCCCACGGACATCGGACGCACCTACGACGGCGACGTGATCCGCATCAACAGCCAGAGCGGCAAGGGCGGCATCGGATTCCTGCTGGAGCAGAAGTACGGCTTTGTTCTTCCGCCGAAGATGCGGGAACATTTTGGATATGTGGTCAAATCTGTTTCCGACCATGCCCACAAGGAGATCCAGCCGGAGGAAGTTCTGGATGTGTTCCGCAGCACTTACCTGAACAAGAAGACGCCGGTGGAGGTCAAGAACATGCACTTTGTTCAGACCGACGGAATCGCCGTGACAGTGACGATCCAGACGGCGGACGGATCTCAGATGGAGGTTTCCGCGAGAGGAAACGGACGTCTGGATGCGGTGTGCAACGCGGTGAAGATCGCCACCGGATGGAATTTCACCATCATGACCTACTCCGAGCACAGCTTAGAGCACGGCTCCACCAGTGAGGCAGCCTCCTACGTGGGACTCCAGTGGGGCGACGGAACTGTGACCTGGGGCGCAGGAACCGACACAGATATTATCCGCGCCGGCATCAAGGCAATGATCAGCGCGGTTAACAATAAATAAAGAGACAGAGGGGAAAAAGCGATATGGGAATGACAATGACGCAGAAAATTCTGGCCGCCCACGCAGGGCTTGAGAGTGTGGAGGCAGGGCAGTTAATCAACGCCCGCTTAGACGAGGTGCTGGGAAATGACATCACCACTCCGGTGGCCATCAATGAATTTAAGAAAGCCGGGTTTGACCGGGTATTTGACAAGACAAAGATCAATATTGTGCTGGATCATTTTGTGCCGAACAAGGACATCAAGGCGGCGGAGCAGTCGAAGCAGTGCCGGGAGTTTGCGGGAAAATACGGGATCGTCAATTTCTTCGACGTGGGAGAGATGGGCATCGAGCACGCCCTGCTCCCGGAGAAAGGGATCGTGACAGCGGGAGACTGCGTCATCGGCGCGGACAGCCACACCTGCACCTACGGAGCTCTGGGAGCGTTTTCCACAGGGGTGGGAAGCACGGACATGGCGGCCGGCATGGCCACCGGCCAGTGCTGGTTTAAGGTTCCTGCGGCGATCCGCATCGTGCTCACCGGCAGCCTGCAGCCCATGGTCAGCGGAAAAGACCTGATCCTGCACATCATCGGAAAGATCGGCGTGGACGGAGCCCTTTATAAGAGCATGGAATTCACCGGCCCGGGAGTGGCCTCCCTCTCCATGGACGACCGCTTAAGCGTCTGCAACATGGCCATCGAGGCCGGAGCGAAAAACGGCATTTTCCCGGTGGATGAGACGACCATCGCCTACTTAACGGGGAGAAGCCAGAGCCCCTGGACCGTGTACGAGGCGGACGAGGACGCCTGCTATGAGCAGACCATAGAGATCGATTTAAGCCAGCTGGAACCCACAGTTTCCTGGCCCCATCTGCCGGAGAACACAAAGCCGGCCTCTGAGGGAAAAGACATTAAAATCGATCAGGTAGTGATCGGCAGCTGCACCAACGGCCGCATGGAAGATATGGAGGCAGCGTGGAAGATCTTAAAGGGAAAGCATGTGGCTAAGGGCGTGAGGGCCATCATCATCCCCGCCACCATGGCGATTTACCGGGAGTGCCTGGTGAGAGGCTGGACCACCGATTTTGTGGACGCCGGATGTGTAGTGTCCACCCCCACCTGCGGTCCCTGCCTGGGCGGATATATGGGAATCCTGGCGGAAGGAGAGCGCTGCGTTTCCACCACCAACCGGAACTTTGTGGGACGTATGGGACATGTAAAGAGCGAGGTCTACTTAGCCAGCCCGGCGACGGCGGCGGCCAGCGCCATTACCGGCTATATCACCGACCCGCGCACCATCTGACCGCGGAAACCTGCAGGAACAGTCTGCGCTCCGGCGCGCATTTTGCACAGAGAAAGGAAAAAAGCTATGGAAGCAACAGGATTTGTACATAAATACCCGGACAATGTGGATACGGACGTGATCATCCCGGCCCGCTACTTAAACACTCCCGACGCGAAGGAGCTGGCGGCCCACTGCATGGAGGACATTGATCCGGATTTCATCCATAAAGTAAAAGAGGGAGACATTATTGTGGGCGGAGCCAATTTTGGCTGCGGCTCCAGCAGGGAGCACGCGCCGTTAGCCATCAAGACGGCGGGGATCTCCTGCGTCATCGCTGCCACCTTTGCCCGCATTTTTTACCGCAACGCCATCAATATCGGCCTTCCCATTCTGGAGTGCCCGGCGGCCAGCGCCGCGATCCAGGCGGGAGATAAGGTGAAGGTGGATTTTGACACCGGCGTGATCACAGACGAGACTACGGGGGAAACCTTCAAGGCGCAGCCGTTTCCGCCCTTTATCCAGAATATCATCAAAGCCGGCGGTCTGATGAAGAGCATTGAGAAATAGGGAGGAAGAGACGATGGAAAAGCAGATTGCAGTGATCCGGGGAGACGGGATCGGTCCGGAAATTGTGGAGCAGGCCCTGCGGGTCATGGATGCGGCGGCGAAAAAATACGGCCATACCTTCCGCTATGTGGATGTGGACATGGGCGGAATCGCCATTGACCATTTTGGAGAACCGCTCCCGGCGGCGGAGCTTGAGAAATGTCTGGCTTCAGACAGCGTGCTTTTAGGGGCGGTGGGCGGCCCGAAGTGGGACTCCATGCCGGGAGATAAGCGGCCGGAGAAGGGACTTTTAGCTCTCCGCTCCGGGATGGGGCTTTACTCCAACAACCGCCCGGCAAAGCTCTGGCCCCAGCTGGCGGACGCCAGCCCCCTAAAGCCGGAGATCGTGGCAAAGGGCATTGATTTTATCGTGGTCCGGGAGCTGATCGGCGGCGTGTATTTCGGAGAGCACCGCACGGAGGAGGCTGACGGAGAGCAGAAGGCCACGGACGTGATGAGCTACTCTGAGCATGAGATTGAGCGCATCGGCCGCATCGCCTTTGAGACGGCAGGAAAGAGGAGAAAGAAAGTGACCAGCATCGACAAGGCCAACGTGCTGGACACCAGCCGGCTCTGGAGAAAGGTGATGCACCGCCTGGCAGAGGAGTACAGCGGCATCGAGTACTCCGATATGCTGGTGGACAACGCGGCCATGCAGATCGCGAAGGATCCCAGTCAGTTTGACGTGATCGTGACGGAGAACATGTTCGGCGACATCCTCTCTGACGAGGCCAGCATGATCACCGGTTCCATCGGCATGATTCCCTCTTCCAGCCTGGGAGAAGGCAGCCGCGGGCTTTACGAGCCCATCCACGGCTCCGCCCCCGACATTGCCGGCCAGGACAAGGCCAACCCCATCGGAACCATTCTGTCTGCGGCCATGATGTTAAAGTACAGCTTTGACATGGATGAGGAGGCGGCAGCCATCGAGGCCGCGGTGAACCGGGTCCTTGACGAGGGGCTTCGCACGGCGGACATGATGGCGGAGGGCTGCCGGCTGGTGGGCTGCTCGGAAATGGGCGATGCCATTTTAAAATACCTTTGACGGAAAATGTCTTCGGGTTCACATTTTTATGACTCTTTTATCACAATTCGGACACAATTCACTGGTACACTAAGGCCATGAAATGAAAAAGAGGTAAGTGAAAGGAGACATAAATATGTACGAGGATTTCAATAACTCAGACATTTATAATAATCAGAACGAAGAAAATAATAATTCCATGATCCCGGGAGGATTTATTCCGGAAGAGCCGAAGCGCCCGAAAAAGAAACACGGCATGGGCAAGAAGGTAGCCCTGCTGACAGCGGCGGCCCTGCTGTTCGGAACGGTTTCCGGCGGCACGATGGTGGGGATCAATATGGCAGCGGATTATTTTAACCGCCAGCAGAATCCGGCTAAAACGGAGCTGACCACCGCTCCTGCCGCCGGCCAGGATGACTCCTCCGACAGCGAAGACGCTATAAACGGCACGCCGGTGTCCACTACGCTGGACGTTTCTTCCATTGTGGAGAAGGCAATGCCGTCGGTAGTGGCAATCAACAACCGCATGGTTGTGGAGAGCAACAACTGGTTCTTCGGACCTCAGCAGTACGAGGCGGACAGCGCCGGTTCCGGCATCATCATCGGACAGAACGACACAGAGCTTCTGATTGTCACCAACAATCATGTGGTGGAAAATTCGGAAGATCTGTCGGTGGTATTCATCGACAATACATCCGTGAAGGCCAACATCAAGGGCACAGACGCGGACAACGACCTGGCAGTGATCGCCGTCAATCTGGCAGATATTCCGGCAGACACCATGAGCCAGATTTCCATCGCCGTCATGGGCGACTCTGACGCCTTAAAGGTAGGTCAGGGAGTCGTTGCCATCGGAAATGCCCTGGGCTACGGACAGTCCGTGACAGTGGGATACATCAGTGCCCTGAACAGAGAAGTGCGCACCGATGAGGACAATGTCACCAGAAACCTGCTCCAGACGGATGCGGCCATCAATCCCGGCAACAGCGGCGGCGCTCTCTTAAATATGAGCGGCGAGGTCATCGGCATCAACTCCGCGAAGTATTCAGACACCAGCGTGGAGGGCATGGGCTATGCCATTCCCATCTCCGCAGTGAAGGACATCATCAATGAGCTGATGAACACGAAGACCAGAACGGAAGTGGACGAGAGCCGCCAGGGCTATCTGGGCATCCAGGCTCTGACCATTGACCAGGCTTACGCCAACACCTTCGGAATGCCTCAGGGCGTTTACGTATACAAGATCACAGAAGGCGGCGCAGCCTCCAAATCCGACCTGCGTGAGAAAGACATCATCACCAAATTTGACGGTTCTTCCGTGAGAAGCATGGAAGATCTTCAGAAGATGCTGACCTACTACGAAGGCGGCGACACGGTGACGCTGACGGTTCAGACCCTGGAAAACGGCCAGTATGTGGAGAGAGAGGTGCAGATCACTCTGGACTACAAGCCGGCGGACGACGCGGTGGACAGCGGAAATACGCAGAACTGACAGGGAAGGCAGCCGGAAGACGGATCGAAACGGAATTTTATACATGCGCCGGACGGCAGCTGTCCGGCTTTGCGGGAGACGGAGATTACTCTTGTCTCCCGTTTTTTTCAGTGCTATAATGGGGAAGACAGATACATCCGCGGCAGCTGCCGGATGGGTATGCAGGCATATCCGACCGGCTTGCGGAACGCGGAAATAAAATGAAAACGGGGAGCTTGCAAAAGCAGGCTGAGAGGAGGCTGGACTGTCTCGACCCGACAACCTGATTTGGGTAATGCCAACGTAGGGACTTAGGACAGGGGACATACGGAGGTATGTCTCATTTTTGTTTAACGGGAATGTTTCCGGTTAAACAAAACATGTTCCGCAGCAGGATTCTTTCTTAGTTCAGCAGAAAACTTTACAGCAGTTCCCTGGATGGAGGGATGAAGATGAAGAAAAAAACAGATGGTCAGGAAATGGTAAACGTGAGAAAGCTGGCGGTGGCCGGCGTGCTGGCGGCAGTGGCAGTGGCCTGCTCGCCCTTAAGCATTCCCATCGGGGCGTCCAAATGCTTTCCCGTCCAGCACATGGTGAATGTGCTGGCGGCTGTATTTCTGGGGCCCTGGTACGGAGTGGGGATGGCTTTTGTCACCAGCCTGGTCCGGAACCTGATGGGGACGGGCAGCCTGCTGGCCTTTCCCGGCAGCATGTGCGGGGCGCTCTGCTGCGGCCTCATGTTTGCCGGGACGGGAAAGCTGTGGCTGACTTATGCGGCTGAGATCGTGGGCACAGGGATCATAGGCGGTCTGGCGGCCTGGCCGGTGGCCGTGTGGCTTATGGGAAATGAGGCGGCCGCCTTTGCCTACGTGCTGCCCTTTCTGGTGTCCACCACAGGCGGCACCGCCATCGCCGCGGCAGTGATTGCCGTGTTGAAGAAAAGCGGCGGCTTTGCCGTGATGAAGGAGGCTGTGAGAGGATGAAGAGAGAGCTGATGGAAAATGAGAGCGCAGGGGAGAGCGCGGCGTATCTCCGTCTGGTGCGGGAGACGGCCCCGAGAGTTCACTGCATTGCCAATCTGGCCGCCGGGCCGGATGTGGCCAATATCCTTTTAGCCGCCGGGGCCAGGCCGATCCTGGCTCAGGAGGCGGAGGAGGCGGGGGAGATAGCCGCCGCCTGCAGCGCGGCTGTCTTAAATTTCGGGACGCCGGACCGGGAAAAACTCCGGGCGCTACTGGCTGCCGGTCTGGCGGCGAAGGCCGCCGGCGTGCCGGTGACGGCTGACCCGGTGGGAGCCGGGGCCAGTGCCTGGAGAAGGGAAGAGATCCTGAAGATCCTGGAAAAGATCCGGCCGGATGTGATCCACTGCAATTTCTCCGAGGCCCTTGTTCTGTCCGGGGAGCCGTCAAAATTTCAGGGAGTGGACAGCGCCGGAGCCAGCCTTGAGGAGCGGATCCGCCAGGCGGAGCGGACGGCGGGGCAGTACGGCTGCACCGTTCTTCTGAGCGGGGCGGAGGACGTGGTGTCCGACGGTGAGCGGACGATGGTGATCCGGGGAGGAAGTCCCGCCATGGGCCTTGTCACCGGCACCGGCTGTATGCTCTCCGCCCTGGCCGGGGCATTCTGCGGGGCGGGAAACGTTTCCCAGGGAGAGAGGACGCAGAGTTTCCTCAGGGCGGCAGCGGCGGCGTCTTCTTTCTGGAAAGCCTGCGGTGAGCTGGCCTGGAAGGAGACGGAAGCGGCCGGCGGCGGAGCGGGAACCTTTCACGTAAAGCTGTTCGACGCGGCCGGCAGTATGAGAGAATGGAGGGAGAACATTGAAGATATCACCGGATAAAATACGGCTGTACGGAGTTACGGACAGAACCTGGCTGGGGAAAATGTCCCTGGAGGCGGCTGTGGAGGAGGCTCTGCGGGGCGGAGTGACGATGCTGCAGCTGAGGGAAAAGCATGCGGGCCATGAGGAGCTGGTAAATATGGCCCTGCGGTTAAAGCCCCTGTGCCGCCGGTACGGGGTGCCCCTCATCATTAACGACGATGTGCAGGCAGCGCTGGAGGCGGACGCGGACGGCGTCCATGTGGGCCAGGACGACATGGCGGTGACGGAGGCCAGAAGGATTCTGGGAGCTGACAAGATCGTGGGGGCCAGCGCCCACAACAGAGAAGAAGCCGCTCTGGCAGAGCGCCAGGGAGCGGATTACCTGGGGAGCGGGGCAGTATTTGGCTCGTCCACCAAAACAGACGCCACAGTCCTTTCCAGAGAGGAGCTGACGGCGATCTGCAGGACGGTTTCCATTCCTGTGGCCGCCATCGGAGGCATCACGGAGGAAAACGGGATGGAGCTGGCCGGCACAGGAGTGAGCGGGATTGCCGTAGTCAGCGGGATTTTCGCGGCAAAAGATATTGAACAGGCCGCCGCGCGCTTAAGGGCGCTGGCGGAAGAGATCGCAGGGAGGGGAAGAGAGAGATGAATACGGTGCTGACCATAGCCGGGAGCGACTGCAGCGGAGGCGCGGGGATCCAGGCAGATTTAAAGACCATGCTGGCCAACGGAGTGTACGGCATGAGCGCTGTGACGGCGCTGACAGCCCAGAATACGACGGGAGTGTACGGGATTATGGAGGCGTCGCCGGAGTTTCTGGCCTCGCAGCTGGACTGCATTTTTACAGATATCCGTCCTGACGCGGTGAAGACGGGGATGGTGGGGAGCAGCGGCCTGATCCAGGTGATCGGGGACAAGCTAAGAGAATACAGGGCGGAGCACATTGTGACGGACCCGGTGATGGTGTCCACCAGCGGCTCCAGACTGCTGAAGGAGGAGGCGGTGGAGACTTTAAAGAACGTCCTTCTCCCCATCGCCCAGGTGATCACCCCCAATATCCCCGAGGCGGAGGTGCTGTCAGGGATGGAGATTGGCTCCGCGGCGGATATGGAGAGGGCAGCAAAGAAGATCTGGAAGGAATACGGCTGCGCCGTTCTGTGCAAGGGCGGCCACAGCTTAAACGACGCCAACGACCTTTTATTTGACGGGAAGGAACTCACCTGGTTTGAGGGAAGGCGGATCCAGACGTCCAATACCCACGGAACCGGCTGCACCCTGTCCAGCGCAATCGCTTCCAACCTGGCAAAGGGGATGGATCTGAAAGAGGCCGTCCGCCGCGCCAAAAATTATCTGTCCGGCGCTCTGGCTGCCGGCCTGGACTTAGGAAAAGGCTCCGGCCCCATGGACCACGGATTTGCAGTGAGGGGAGAGTACTGATCCGGCCGGGAGAAGAAACGCAGATCTGTTCGTGAGAAGAAAGCCGGTGACGGGCCGGGAAAACTGTGCTATACTGAGGGCATGACAGTGCCGTCCCGGCAGAGGAAAAAGAAACGGAAGGCAGCCTCAGGCTGCGCAGGGGCCAGGGCGGCAGATGGAGGGATAAAATGATCAAAAATGCAGTGTTTGATATGGGAAACGTGCTGGTCGCTTACGATGAGAACCGCACCTGCCGCCAGTTTATGGAGGAGGGAACGGACGAGTATGACCGGGTGAGAGAAGCCGTCTTCGGCTCCCAGGAGTGGGTGCTCTTGGATATGGGCGTAATCCCGGAGGAAGAGGGACTTCAGCGGATGAAGAACCGCCTGAGCCGGGAGAGGGAGAAAGAGCTGGCAGAGCAGTGTTTCCGCCACTGGCATGAATTCTGCATGTGGACGGTGGAGGGGACAGATCAGATCATCCGGGAACTGAAGGAAAAAGGATACGGCGTCTACCTCTGCTCCAATGCCTCCGTGCGCCTGTTAAAGTGCTACCGGGATTATATTCCCGCGGTGGACTGCTTTGACGGGATCCTGTTTTCCGCGGAGGAAAAACTGCTGAAGCCTCAAAAGGAAATCTATCTGCGGCTGTTTGAAAAATTCGGGCTGAAGCCGGAAGAATGTTTCTTTGTGGACGATCAGCCGATCAATATCGAGGGGGCCGCGGCCTGCGGAATGAAAGGCTGCTGCCACAAAAAAGTGGACGCAGAGACGCTGCGGGAAGAGCTGGCGTTCCTTCTGTGACGGACGAAAAGGAAATGAGGGCCGCCAGGCATATTCCGTGAAAGGAAAAATGCCTGGACAGCCCTCATTTTCTTTTATGCTCTTTTATGATTTCTCATGCCTCCCAGCGGCCGGAAGCGCCGCAGGGAAGGATCAGGCCGCTCTCCGTCACAGGGAGTCCGATTTCCTCGGAACGGACCGTTCCGCCTTTTCCGGGAACGATCTCCGTGCCGATCAGATAGGAGAGAACGGCGGGAGCCAGCCCGGTGGTGTAGGAGTTGATCAGGAAAAACAGCGGCTGATCGGAGAGAAGGGAGGCGCACAGCTTCACTAAGGGGTGGATGGCGTCCTCGATCTTCCAGATCTCGCCCTTGGGACCTCTTCCGTAGGAGGGGGGATCCATGATAATGGCGTCGTAGCGGTTGCCCCGGCGGATCTCACGCTCCACAAATTTTACGCAGTCGTCCACGATCCAGCGGATGGGGGCGGATTCCAGGCCGGAGGAGCGGGCATTCTCTTTCGCCCATGTGACCATTCCTTTGGAGGCGTCCACATGGGTGACGGCGGCTCCCGCCTGGGCGGCGGCCAGAGTGGCTCCGCCGGTGTAGGCGAACAGGTTCAGCACTTTGATGGGACGTCCCGCCTCCCGGATCTTGGCGCCGAACCAGTCCCAGTTGGCCGCCTGCTCCGGAAACAGCCCGGTGTGCTTAAAGCTGAAGGGCTTTAAATGGAACGTCAGGCCCTTGTAGCCGATGGTCCACTGTTCCGGGAGATGGAAAAACTCCCATTCTCCGCCGCCTTTGGCACTGCGGTGATAATGGCCGTTCATCTGTTTCCAGCCTTTGTGACGCCTGGGCGTATCCCAGATCACCTGGGGATCGGGCCGCACCAGCAGATATTTTCCCCACCGCTCCAGCTTTTCTCCTCTGGAGCAGTCGATCACTTCATAATCCTTCCAACTGTCTGCTATCCACATAATATTCCTCTTTCTGAAAATTTCATCGTGTTTGGGTACAAGTAGTATATCGAAAAAAGAAGAAATTGTAAAGAAATCGAAAGATATTTCCAGGTTCGGATGGTTGAATATTTTACCATAAATTGTTAGAATGTAAGATAGCGGATCTTCCATCCGGAAGGATGGAGCTTGAAAGAAACGGGGGAAGGAACCCTCATCGCATAAATGGAGGAAATATAGTATGAAGAAACGAGGGCTGACGGTGTTTGCCCTGGCCGCCGTGCTGGCAGTGGGGACGGCCACCATCACTTCCCAGGCAGCGGAAGGGTGGAGCAGAGAGAACAATACATGGGTTTACTATGATTCCCAGGGCTACCTTGTCCGTGACGAGTGGAAAAAGGGAGCGGACAATCAGTGGCGCTACTTAAACGGCAGCGGAGTGATGGCTGTCAATGAGTGGGTGGATGATACTTATTATGTGGACGGAGACGGCCGGATGATCGCCAATTCCTGGCTGAGAATTGCCAGCGACGATGAGGAGGCGGTGGACGGCTATCTCTGGTACTACTTCAACAGTTCCGGAAAGGCGGAGACCGACGGCTGGAAAAAAATCGACAGCAGCTGGTACTATTTTGACGACGACGGCGTGATGCAGACCGGCTGGGTGGATGACAACACTTATTACTGCGATGCCGGCGGGCGGATGCTCACAGGCTGGCAGCTCCTTCTTTCGCCGGACGACGAGGAGTACGATGACGGCAAGATTCATCCCGGCGACGAGGACGACGACGGAAAAGTGTGGTTTTATTTCTCCGCCAACGGGAAGAAATACACGCCCGATGTGTCGGGAGACGAGTGCGACGTTCACAAGATCGGGGATGACTATTACTGCTTCAACGGGGACGGTGAGATGCAGACCGGCTGGGTGAACATAAAAGATTCAGAAAATGCGGGCAGCAGCATCGCGGACTACTGCTATTTCGGACCGGACGGCCGGGCTAAAAAGGGCTGGCTGGCCCTCTATCCGCCGGATGATCTTTCCGGCTATGACGGAGTGGTGGAGTGGTTCTACTTCTCCAGCAAGGGAGAGCCGGAGGTGGGACCGGCCAAGGGAGAGGCTACGACTTCTGATTTTGTGAAGATCAACGGGGAGACTTACCTGTTCAACGACCTGGGAAATCCCGTCTACGGCCTTCAGAAAGTGTACCTGGGAAATTCTGAGGAGTACACCACCTACGCCTTCGGCACAAACCGGGCGGACTGCATGATGACAAAGGGCGACCGGGTGCGCCTGGAGGAAGAGGACGGCACAGTTTCTGAATTTTACTTTTCCAACAGCGGCCAGGGCCTTACGGGAGTGCGCAACGGCTACCTTTACTATCTGGGCAAGCTCCAGAAGCTGGACAGCGGCATGAAGTACGACGTGGTGTCTATTCCGGACGGCGACGGCTGGAACAATTATGTGGTGTCCAGCAGTGGAAAGGTGATGCGCTCCACCACAGTGAAGAACGCGGACGGCGTCAAGTACACTACCAACAGCAGCGGACTCCTGACGCAGATCGACGGGGAGGCAGCAGGCGAAGGCCACTACGAGGATCCGGTGGAACCGGCCTACTATGACTGAGACAAACAGAATACAGCAGAAATATACAGGCTGACGGCAAAAGATCCGGGGGATGAATCAGAAAAAGGTTCATCCCCCGGATCTTTTGTGCGCCCGGGCGGGGGCGATGAACCAGACGGCTGCGGCAGCCCGGCTGCCGTGGTGCGCCCGGGCGGGGGCATCTGCCGGAACCCGATTTATATTTATGCAGAAAAAATGCGGCAAACGATTGACATGAAAGGAGAAAAGGTATATATTTATTCATAGAATTTGATTAAAACCATAAAAATTCCAAAAAATATGCAAATTAATGAATAAAAAGGAGAAACGACTATGAAAAACTGGGAGACACTTTATGAAGTTAAGGGGCCAAAATCTATTGCGGAGATGACGGCGGCAGAGCTGGCGGAGGCGCTGAAGGAGACGCAGACAGTGATCCTTTCTTTCGGAGCCATTGAAAACCATGCGGCCCATCTTCCCATGGGAGCCGATTATTTTCAGGCCAACGTGCTGATCCGCAAGGTCTATGAGGCTCTTCTGGAGCTGGGGATCAAATCGGTGCCGGGACTGGCGGTGCCGTTCGGAGTCCAGACCAATAAATTTGAGAGGGACTCTGTGTTTGGGAACTGTTATCTGAGCCAGTCCACCTTTATCGCCATGGTGAAGGACCTGGTGCTGAGTCTCCACGAGAGCGGCTTTAAGAAATTTATCCTCTGCCTGAACCATTCGGAGAATGAGGCGGCTGTCCATGTGGCGGCCAAGGATCTGGCGGATCAGTACGGCATCATGAGCGTGGTAGCCGACTGGGTGCCCCCGATGAATGATTTCTGGCCCACAGTGCTCAACAACGCGGAACATCAGGGCCACGGCGGAGAGGACGAGACGGCCTGCGTGATGGCGGCGGTGCCGAAGCTGGTACATCTGGAGGGAACAGAGCCCTATTACGCCGATGAGGACCCGAAGGAGGCAAAGATGGCAGGACTTCACTATTATGGCGGAGCCGTGGGCGTTTATGTGCCGGTGAAGACGGACCGCAGCCCGGGCTATATTGGAGATCCGGCGGACGCCAACGCGGAGGAGGGCATTCTCTGCTACGATGCTTATGCAAAATGGATCGCCCAGGTGGCGGAGAAATATCTGTTCAACGAGTTTAACGACAAGAGCTGGAACGCATAAGAGAAGACAGAAGAAACGGGGGAAGGAAGTATGAAGGAACCGACAAAAGAAAATGAGAAAATGCCCTTTGGCTGGGCGCTGTTCTGCATTCTGTTTCTGCTGATCTCCATGATCCTCTCCGTTGCGTGGCTGGATATACCGGTGCACATCAACCTGCTGGCGTCCATGGCGGTGACCCTGGCGGTGGCTGCGGTAAACGGAAAGTCCTGGGATGAGATCGCCGGATATATTGAGTACGGCGGAAAGATCTGCATGGCTCCGACTCTGACCATGATGATCATCGGGATCCTCATCGGCTCCTGGATCGCCAGCGGCACGGTGCCCATGATCATTTACTGGGGATTAAAACTCATCAACCCGGCAGTCTTCCTGGTGGCCAGCTGCGTGGTGTGCTGCATCACATCGGTGGCTACGGGCAGCTCCTGGTCCACTGCAGGCACAGTGGGAATCGCCCTGATCGCTGTGGGCGGCGGCCTGGGGATCAATCCGGCCATGACGGCGGGGGCGATCATTTCCGGATCATATTTCGGAGATAAAATGTCTCCCATGTCGGACACCACCAACCTGGCTCCGGCCGTGGCGGAGGCGGATATTTTTGATCACATCAGAGCCATGATCTATACGTCCGGCCCGTCGCTCATCGTGGCTCTGGCGGTTTACGGAGTGCTGGGAATGCAGTATACGGCACATAACGTGAACAGTGAGGAGATACAGCTGACCATGGACACGCTGAAATCCGTGTTCAATTTAAACCCGGTGGTCCTTCTGCCGCCGGTGATCGTGAGCGTCATGGCGGTCTTAAAAAAGCCGGCGATCCCCACTCTGCTGATCTCCAGCGCCGTGGCAGCCATTCTGGCCATGACGGTGCAGGGGGCCACGCTGACGGAGATCACCACGATCATGGACACGGGCTATGTGTCGGAGACGGGAATCTATGACATTGACGTGCTCCTGTCCAGAGGCGGACTCCAGAGCATGATGTGGACGGCGTCCCTGGGAATGCTGGGAATGCTTTACGGGGCCATCATGGAGAAATCCGGCCTTCTGGAGGCATTTCTGGATAAGCTGAAAATGTTCACCGGCAGTCTGGGCGGCCTGGTGACAATGGTCATCCTGTCCTGCATCATTCTGCTGGCAGCCACTGCCAGCCAGACGCTGGCCATCGTGGTGGGCGGCCGCATGTACATCGGAGAGTTCCGGAAAAAAGATCTGCTGCCCCAGACCCTCTCCAGAACCCTGGAGGACAGCGGCACCATCGTATCGCCTCTGATTCCCTGGAGCCTGTGCGGCGTCTACATGGCGGGAACTCTGGGAGTGCCTGTGTTAAGCTATCTGCCCTACGCAGTGTTCTGCTGGCTGTGCCCCATCCTGGCTATTATTTATGGCTTCACGGGAAAGTTTTTCTGGAAGACGGGGGAGATCCCCAGCAAGCGTACCTACCGCCCGGTGGATACCAGATCATAAGTTAGATGAAAATTCTGCGTCCGCGGCAGGAAATGACGAAAAGCCCATGCTGCGGCAATCAAAAACGCTGCCTCCGGCCGGCATGATCCGGCCCGGAAGGCAGCGTTTTTGATTGCCGTGGGGCAAAAATCAGTCCAGAGCGGCCAGGAAGGCATCCACGGCTTCTTCTCTGGTGGCCCAGGAAGTCACCAGACGGACAGCCTGGTGGGTTTCGTCCATGCGGGCCTGAATGTTGAAGGAAAAGTCTTTGGAAAGCATCTCGATCGTCTCATCGGAAAAGATGGGGAAGATCTGGTTGCTCACCGACTGGGAATAGAAGGAGACGCCCCGTTTTTCCAGTCCCTTTCTCAGCTTGTCTGCCATGACGGTGGCGTGGGAAGCCATCTCATAGAACAGGCCGTCGGCAAACAGCGTCTCAAACTGGATTCCCAGCAGCCAGCCTTTGGCCAGCATTCCGCCGTGCTGCTTGATCATATAGCGGAAATCCTGATCCAGAGCCGGGTTCAGAATCACGACAGCCTCGCCGAACAGAGCGCCGTTTTTTGTGCCGCCGATATAAAAAACGTCGGTGAGGCGGGCAATGTCAGCCATGGTCAGATCGTTGGCACTGCTGGTGAGGGCGGCGCCCAGGCGTGCTCCGTCTAAGAAGAGGAGAAGGCCGTTCTGACGGCAGATGCGGGAGAGGGCTTCCAATTCTGCCTTCGTATACTGTGTGCCGATCTCCGTGGTGTTGGAGATGTAGACCATTCTCGGTTTTACCATGTGCTCGTCGGGATGGGCGTCCAGGATCTCCTGCACCATGGCAGGGGTGACTTTTCCGTCAGGGGACGGAAGAGAGAGGACTTTGTGCCCGGTGGCTTCCACCGCTCCTGTCTCGTGAACGTTTATGTGTCCGGTGGCGGCGCAGATAACCGCCTCAAAGGGGCGCAATGCCGCCGCGATCACCGTCAGGTTGGCCTGGGTGCCGCCTACCAGAAAATGGACGGCGGCGTCATCACGGCCGATTTCCTTACGGATCAGTTCCCGGGCACGGCCGCAGTGATCTTCGTCCAGGCCGTAGCCGGTGTGCTGGGTGAGATTGGTTTCCATGAGGGTCTTTAAAATCTGCGGATGAGCGCCCTCGCTGTAATCGTTGGTAAAACTGTACATGGTGTTCCTTCCTTTCGTTTGTTCAAGTCTACTTAGCATCATATCGCAAACGGGCGGAAAAGTCCAGAAAAGTACAAAACAGATGCCGCGGCCGGCGCGGCTCCTTAATTCAGTTTTTTTGCCAGTCCCTTCATGAAGGCGAGGGCCAGTCGGCGGTCCTCCGGACTCAGGGATGTATAGAGCGCCAGGCACCGGCTCTGGTCCTCTGTAAGCCCCTGCTGATTTCTGCCGGCCTCAAAAAATTCTGACATGGAAATGCCGAAACCGCGGCACAGCTTCTGGAGCGTGGGGAGAGACGGCATATTATCTTTATGGAGCATGGTATTTAAGGTCGAATAGGGGATTCCGGAGGCTTTAGAAAGCTGGTAGTAGGTCCAGCCCCTCTCGGTGCAGAGTCTGCGGATGCGCTCTAATGGATTGATTTCTTTCATGTATAACCTCGCTGTTGTAAACTACTGTATAACCTCATCATAGCTGAATCCCCAAAAATAGTACAGATATAAATGAGCGGCATAGAAATACCGAAAAAACGTCACCGCTTTTCAGAGGAAAAGAGCGTTCCGGAAAAGAGAGGAACGGGGACGTGCTTTTTGATGTAATCATTGACATTACATTGTCCTCCTGATATAATCAGGAGATGAAAAAGGTTTAAAAATGGGGAAAGTGAGGGAGAAAGATGCAGATTTCCAGCCGTTTTACCATAGCGCTGCATATGTTTATGTGCATTCATATTTTTGAGAAAGACCACAAGATCACCAGTGATTTTCTGGCGGAAAGCATTCATGTCAATCCAGTGGTGATCCGCCGGCTGCTGTCGCAGCTGAAGGCTGCCGGCCTGCTGAGCGTGCAGAGGGGCAGCGGTGGCGCCTCCATCGCAAAACCGCTCTCCCAGATCACATTTCTGGACGTTTACCGGGCGGTGGACTGTGTGGGGGAGGAGGGACTTTTCCATTTTCACGAAAACCCCAATCCGGACTGCCCCGTGGGGCGGAACGTCCACAGAGTGCTGGACGGCCGCCTGGAGCGGATTCAGGCCGCCATGGAGCGGGAGATGGCCGGGATGACGTTGGAGAGCGTGCTGAAGGATATGGAAACGTGCATAGAGGAGGACAGCCGGAGGTGAGAGAAAAACTCCGGCTGTCCTTCTGCTTTTAGGGAATTTTTCTATTCCGCATGATTTCGGGATTTGTAATTTTCTCCCCACGTCCGCATGGCGTTCAGGATCGGTTCCAGACTTCTTCCCAGTTCTGTCAGGCTGTACTCCACCCGCGGCGGCACCTCCGCGTAGACACGGCGGCTGACAAGTCCATTTTCTTCCATATCCCGAAGCTGGGCCGTCAGCACCTTCTGGGATACGGTGCCGATGGATTTTTTTAATTCTCCGAACCGTTTGGTCCCGGGCAGCAGGTCGCGCAGGATGAGAACCTTCCATTTATCGCCGATGAGCATGAGGGTGGTTTCCACCGGGCAGGCGGGCAGTTCTTTCGTCGGCTGCATAGCATCACACTCCTTTAATAGTTTCCAGTCAGATGGTATCGCCTAAAAGAGCGCCTGCCGTCTGAAAGGGATGATAAAGTCATTATAACACTGTGGGACGGCGGGGACAAGAAGACAGCGTTTTTTCTCCCGGCGGCGGGCGGCGGTGGTTCTTTCGGCGGCGGTAGTTCTTTGGCGGCAGGCCGGTTTCCTTCCGGTAACCTGGCCACGAAATTGTGCCTTCTTCACAGTCCGGCCGGGAGAGACTATAATAGATCCATAAAATGGTGCTGAGTTCCGGCATCATAAAAGGAAGATTTAAGTGAGATTGAGGTGATTTTCAATGGATACAAAGATGCAGACCGGAGAAACTGCCGGCGTCCGAAACGGCAGTATTATGCAGCTGAGGCAGGAATTTGACAGGGCAGACGCGGTTGTGATCGGTGCCGGCTCCGGGCTTTCCACGTCGGCCGGCTTTATTTATATGGGAGAGCGCTTTCACCGGTATTTCGGGGATTTTATCAGAAAATACGGGTTCCGCGACATGTATTCCGGCGGTTTTTATCCTTTTAAAACGCTGGAGGAGCACTGGGCGTACTGGAGCCGGTACATTTACATCAACCGGTATATGGACGCCCCGAAGCCAGTGTACGGCGACCTTTTGAAGCTGGTGCGGGATAAAGACTATTTTGTGCTGACCACCAATGTGGACCATCAGTTTCAGAAAGCCGGATTCGACAAAGACCGGCTGTTCTACACCCAGGGAGACTACGGGCTGTGGCAGTGCAGCGTGCCGTGCCATAATAAAACCTATGATAATGAGGCTGCCGTCCGTGAAATGGCAGCGGCGCAGGGTTTTGATTTTGCGGAGGACGGCAGTCTTTGCGTGCCGGCCGGAAGAGAGCTGCAGATGGAAGTTCCCTCGGAGCTGATTCCATACTGTCCCATCTGTCATAGGCCCATGAGCATGAATCTGCGGGCGGACGATACGTTTGTGGAGGATGAGGGCTGGCACCAGGCGGCACAGCGGTATGCTGATTTTCTTCGCGGCCATCAAAAAGGAAGAGTGCTGTTTTTGGAGGCAGGGGTTGGCTATAACACGCCGGGCATCATAAAGTACAGTTTCTGGCGAATGACGCACGAGCGTCCGGACGCGGTGTATGCCTGTTTGAACTATGGTGAAGCATTTGCCCCTGATGAGATCAAAAGAAAATCCATCTGCGTGGACGGCGACATCGGAGAGATTCTGACCACGTTGGAAGCTCAGTAAAATTGAATAACAAATTTATTCCCCACAGGGGATGTCGGGAAATAGATAGTACTGAAATTTATCTCCTAAAAAGAGAAAAAGATGGCTAACGACAACCATCTTCCTCTCCGTTCCATGTTATAATGGAACTATGCTAAAACAAGATTATTATAATGACTTTTTTGATTTTACTTTTGTGCTAATTTTATAGATGAGATTAGCATGAAAGTAAGCAATATAATATCAAATGGGTTAACGATGTGCAAAAGCAGGGTGCCGGAGCTACGAATGCTCCAGCACCCTGCTTTTATACAATTTCGTAATCTTCGCTGTCCTCCGCCTCACCGGTTGTGCAGGTGAAACAGAGGTTTTCTCCCGTGATGGCGCTGCCTGCGGCCCAAATGGGCTGTCCGCAAATCATGCACTTGGCACCATTTCTCTTGGCCGCCAGCGCTGCGCGCAGCGATTTAACAAGGTCTGCTCGGTTATAGCCTTTATTGTTTTGCATGACCATATCTGCATATTTCTCAACGGTGATTGGTTCCATCATTTTGTGTTTTCTCCTTGCGCGGTCACATACTTTTGATTGCGGCTTTGCGGCTTATCCGGCAGTGTCATTAGCAGCTGACCAGATTCCAGTAAGGGCCTCAAATAGGCTTTTTTGAAATGGGCTCTACTGGAGATGCCAAGAAATTTCTGCATTTCGTCTCGGCTTCTTTCTACATTACAATATTGCAACAGCTGGACACGCTTGGCGGTCACAGATTTATCATGGCCTGCGTCATGGCCTGTATCATGGCCTGTATCATGGCCTGTTGCATTACCCATGACGTAGTTGACATTCCTCAAAATCACGCGGAAATCCGTTGCCGTAGAGAAAAAATCCGGCTTGCACGCTTTGGTATAGCCTGGTAATTTTTCGGTCTCGCTGACAATCTTTCGCAAACCGCTGCCGCGCCGTTCCATGTATTTCATGCGATGAAACAAATCGGCAATTACGGGATTCCGGCGTACAGAACGGATGCGGTTGATGTCACACTCCTGGATCGGCGCGCCTTCAAACATTCCGCCGGGCGATACAATCTCCACACGATCATCGAACATATCAATGTGAATCTCACTGCCCATCACGATATAGTCGCGGTGAATGAGCGCATTGACGACTGCCTCTGTCACAGCACGCTCGGCATAGTCCGGCTTGTCCTCACGGTAACGCGCTTTCTTGGAAAACCGTACCTTGGAGTTGTTGCGAATAAACTCGCAGCCGCTGTTTAATAGATAAATCAGATTCCCCTCATATTCCTTGTCATCCAAAGCGTCATCAAAAATGGAACCTTTTTCCAAGCCATTCCAGCGTGTACAGAACATTCTGGAATTATAAACGATATGCTGGTCAGTCATCAGTTTCCCTGCATTGGTCAAGTGTCCATCTTTATCGGCAAGGCCAAAAGAAACATAGTCCTCTGGTTCAAAATGCAAGCCGGTGCGCTCCAGATAGGTTGCTTCCAGCAGGGTAAAGCTGTAATCTTTTTTGACGGCGTCCGTGACCAGCGTCTCAAAGGAACGGTTGGTTCCTTTGAGAATCAGTTCGTTGACAATATAGTCGGGAGCAATCACGCTCTCGTTGCCCACCCGAATATACGCCTCCATGATACCGTCCGCCTTGTAGTAATACGGTGTGCTGCGGCCAGAGGGCACCTCCAATGCCAAGAGGTCTTTCCCGTCCTCCTGATAGGGGCGCAGCACAAACTGCGGTAAAGGGGTAATGCGTTCCTTAATCAAACGGCTGATCGCTTCAGCGTCGCTTTGGACATCGGACAGGCCGATGATATTTCTGCTGTCATCTATGCCAAAAAATAAGGTTCCACCGATTCCATTGGAAAAGGCGCTGACGCTTTTCAGCCAGCTTTTGGGCTTTTTCTTTTCTACGGCAACTTTGAAATCACATTCTGTTGCCTCTGCGATTAGTTGTTCAATCATATTTTACCTTCTCACTCCGGGGAGTTATTTTATTTGCTGCTTTTATTATATCCTGCATCGAGAACGAATGCAATTCAAGAAAAATCCGAGGGAGGGAAAATCATGGCCACCACCCGCGTCATACCGCTGCACGCTGGCAAGGGCCGCACGGCCAGCAAGGCGATCAGCGACATCATCGACTATGTAAAAAATCCCGATAAGACCGACCACGGCAGGCTCATCACCAGCTATGAGTGCGACAGCCGCGTGGCTGACACCTAGTTCCTGCTGGACAAAGCAGACCTATGTCGCTCGCACCGGCCGTGTGCGCGGCAAGGATGATGTGATCGCCTACCACTGCGGCAGTCCTTTGTTTCGGGCGAAATTTCGCCGGAGGAAGCCAACCGCCTGGGCGTGGATCTGGTCCAGCGCTTCACAAAGGGCAAACACGCTTTCATCGTCTGTACCCACATTGATAAGAATCACGTCCACAACGTACGCCCGGATAGGGCAATGAGAAAAGCAGTATAAGGTACTGCCCCGTAAGATAACGCGGGAAACAACCAGCCTAACCACCGGTTAACAATGGCGGTTAGATTGGTTAGAATAGTTACTCGAATTGTGTGTGGTAAAAGTTTTGGCTGAATAAAAATGGCAATTTGGTTTAGTCAGATATATCGAACGAGCTGTGGAAGATACGATTGTACGGGTGTCCAAAATGTTTCCGGTGCTGCTGGTGACTGGTCTCAGACAGGCTGGGAAAACGACCTTATTACAAAGAATGGCAGAAGTATTCCCCACCGGTACTGATTGATGAGATCCAGTACGCAGCAGAGCTGCTGCCGGTGGATGAAAAGAATTGGTATGTACCAGTTTGTCTCATTTAATCGGTATTTTGCAGAAGGAATAGGGACTGCATACCCCGGGCGTCATAAAATACGGTTTCCGGCAGATGGCGCATGCCTGCTTAAATCGCGGCGCGCATATGGATTTTTCGTGGGCAGCGTGGTAAAATCACAGAAGAACATAAATATGCGAGGTGATCTTTATGTGGCTGGTATTTGCGCTGCTCTCTTCTGTATTTGCGGCGCTTACGTCGATTCTCGCAAAGATCGGGATCGACGGAGTAAATTCCAATCTGGCGACGGCGATCAGAACGGCTGTTGTTGTGGTCATGGCGTGGGGGATGGTTTTTCTCACCCACACCCAGAGCGGGATCCCGGCGATCAGCCGCAGAAGCTGGCTGTTTCTGATTCTGTCCGGGCTGGCCACGGGAGCTTCATGGCTGTGCTATTACCGGGCTCTGCAGCTGGGAGAGGCGTCAAAGGTCGTTCCGATTGACAAGCTGAGCGTTGTAATCACACTGGTCCTGGCGTTTGTATTTCTGCATGAAGAATTTACGCTGAAATCTTTAGTGGGCTGTATTTTAATCGGCGCCGGAACGCTGATTATGGTTCTGTAGGAGAAATGCCGGCGGAAAAACAGAGGAGAGAGAAATGGGGAACGTGAAGATTGAGACAGACAGGCTGATACTGAGAAAGTTTGAGGAAAATGACACAGAGGCAGTTTACCGGATCTTTTCAGATAAAGAGGTCAATACGTTTCTGCCGTGGTATCCGGTTAAGGACAGGGAGGAAGCGGAGCGTTTTTTCAAAGAACGGCTGAAAGGGAAGAAATACTGTTTTGCGGTCTGCCTGAAGAGGGAAAATGAGCCGATCGGCTATGTTAATGCGGAGGATGACGACAGCCATGATTTTGGGTATGGGCTGCAAAAGGAATACTGGCATCAGGGGATTGTCAGTGAGGCGTGCGAAGCGGTTGTCAGACTGCTGAAGGAAGATGGAGTCCCTTACATCACCGCGACGCATGACAGAAATAATCCAAGGAGCGGGGCCGTCATGAAGCGGCTCGGCATGAAGTACTGCTACTCCTATAAAGAGCAGTGGCAGCCGAAGAATTTCCCGGTCATATTCCGTATGTACCAGCTGAATTTTGACGGACAGAATGACAGAGTGTATCAAAAATACTGGAATATGTACGAAGAACATTTCATAGAGACAGATGTATGAGGCTCAGGCTGCTCCGGAGATGGGCGGCCTATTTGTTTTCCATCCCCCATCTGCACATGCTTTCCATGATTGGGAGCAGAGAACGCCCCTTTTCAGAGAAGCTGTACTCGACTTTCGGCGGGATCTGCGGGTATTCTCTGCGGATGACAAGGCCGTCGGCAGCCATTTCTTTTAACTCTGCGCTTAGAGTTTTGTATGTGATCGTTCCGATTTTTCGATGCCAGTTCATTGAAACGGATGGAGTCGTACTCAGCAAGCCAGCAGGGGATCACCAGACGCCATTTCCCGCCGATCATGGATAAGGTGCAGCCAAATATGAACACTTTCCTTTTTGAAAGTATTTGTCAAAAAAGTGCGTACTTGTATTTTTGGCGGCGCAGACATAGAATAAAGAGAGAAAAAGGACAAGGCGGTGCAGAATTTATGAAAAAAATACTGATTATTTCAGGCGGCGGCCGGGCAAACGGCAATACGGCGCAGCTAATAAAGGCGTTTATGGAAGGGGCCGGCGAAGCGGGACATCAGACAGAGCTGATCTCTTTAAACAAGCTGAAGGTCAACGGCTGTATAGGCTGCAATTCCTGCCGGTACGGAAAGCCATGCGTTCAGAGAGATGACTTTAATTCTCTTGTTCCCAAAATCAAAAAGGCGGATCTGATCGTCTTTGCCTCGCCCCTTTATTTCTGGACGATATCGTCTAAAATAAAGGCGTTTATTGAGCGCTTTTACTGCATAGCGGAAAAAGATGACAACCCGCCGCTGGGCCGTTATGAAAAGTATCCGGTGCGTGACTGCGCGCTGCTTATGACGGCCGCGGACAATTATTTCTGGACGTTTGAGCAGGCGGTTTCTTATTACAATTTTACTCTGGTCAATTACATCGGTTTTCGCAGCAGAGGGATGCTGTTAGCCGGCGGCTGCGGCGACACCAACGGAAAACCGCAGATAGACAGGACCGGCCATTTGGCGGAAGCCTTCGAGTTTGGAAAACGGATCTATGAAGAGGAGGAAAAGCCGGCGCAGGAAGGCTGAACCTGCGGGGAAAATCATATACGGGGAAAATGGGAGCCGGAGCTTGTCAGATGGCTGGGGGACGGCTCTTTTTGTGGTGTGACAATTCTTTTTTCTATGCTATAATGCTGATAGATAAGCGATATCTGCCGAACATAACCCCTTTTGATATTGTGAAGGAGCAAAGCACATCAATGTCCTTTTTTGAAACACTGAACGAGAAGTTTTTCAATCCATTCTGCTGCAGGAACCGAGAGCTGTATTTCGAGTGCATCAGCCAGCTGATTGAAAAATCGAAGGAAATTTCTGTCCTGTATGAAACGGATGCCAGAAATACACTGGTCCTGTACCTTCAGAACTGCACCTATTCCATAGAAACGGAAAATATCGGAGAAGAGATCGCCGGCGGGAAAACTCCGCAGGAAAATGCGTCTGTCATTCTCCGATATTTTCGCACATGTGGGTGGATAACCCCGCAGGAAATCGGGCGCAGCGGTGACAACATCGCGTCTGTTTCTGCATACTGCCGGAAACTGATCGACGCGGTCCACAGAATCTTTGATGCGGATGTAAACGGCGCGATCACTAATCATATCTTTTCCATGTATGAAATTCTGAAATCCTCCTTCAGCAGGGACAACGCCCGTTCCATCCGCCCCTATCAGAATATTCTGATTCCGCTGGTGGAAAATGAGTGCGACCTGAAAAATGAACTTCTAATATTAAAAGACAGTATCCGGGAGATCATGCGAGCTGTCATGAAGATGGCGGATGCCAACAGTTTCGGTCAGTTTCTGATGAAGGATGAGCTTCTGAACCGTTTTTTCAATGACTATTTTTTCATCAAGAAAAGCGGCCTGATCCCGTCCTACATTTCAGATATTGACCGGATGTTGAGAAAGCTGCGCCGTTCGGAGCTTTACGGCCGTATGATCCAGGAGTACATAAAAATAGAACGGGTGGACGAGATTCAGGCGGGAGAAAAGATCGACCGGCTGTTTAACGAGCTGGACAGCTTCATCAACCTGGAATATGAACAGGAAATGTCCTATATCGACCGGAAGATCAATAATTATTATAATCTGTACGCCACCCGCATGATGATGGTGCTCAGTGAAAATACCAATCTAGAGCACGAACTGAACCGGCTGCTTCTGTTTTTGAAAAATCTGAATGACGAAAACAGAGAAGAAGCGCTTTTAAGGATTTCCGAAACCCACCGTCTCATGAGTGTGGGATATGTGGGAAGAAAGTCGTTTGAGCGGCGCAAAAAGCGCAATCCCAATCTGAAAAATGTGGGGCTTGTCGCTGAAGAGCTGTCAGAGGAAGAGAGACAGCGGCTGACGGATGAACTGCTTAAGGAAACGCCGGACCGGTACAGCATGGACAATGTGGAGAAACATTTTGATGAGATCATGAGGGGCAGAGAAGAGATCTCCGTGGAAGAATGCGGCGTGCACACCAGAGATGACGCGACGATGATCGCGGCCAGCATAATCTATTCAGGAACGGCCGGATTTCCCTATGAGGTGGAATTTAGGGACGGCATGGTGGAGACGGAGGCAGCCAGAATTAGCAATGTCACGATAAAGAGGAAAAAATTATGAGCGATATCAGTTTACAGATTACGATAAAAGAGGAAAACAGCAGCCTGTTTAAGCGCTGCATCAGAAAACTGCTGGAGTCCACGTTCATACTGCGGGACAAGGATGAGAGACTGTATCAGTTTGCATCCAGAGAATCCAACCGTCAGGATATTTCCGAATATCTGCGGATGATCGGTTTTGACATGATCGTGGAGGAGAAGACGGGAGTCTGTATGCTGACTGCCAGCGAGGAGGACGGGGATACAGTAGGCCTGAAGCGGGCCAATGTGGTGACATTTTCGACGCTGCAGTACCATCTTCTGCTGGTGCTCTGGAAAGTGTATCTGGAAAATCTCGGCTACAGCGAGGGGAATTTTGTCACCAAAGGAGATCTGATCGACCAGATCAGGTCTTACGGCGTTCAGCTGACGCGCACGGAATTAAACGCCGCGTTCCGCCTGTTCAAAAAGTACAGCCTGATCAATTTCAGCGACGAGGAAGAGGGAGAGGACATGAAAATCCAGCTCTACCCGTCCCTGCAGTTTGGATGGGACCTTCCGCAGTTTCAGACTGTGGCGGGGGAATATTTGAAAGAAGAACCGGAAGAGGCGGGAAAAACTGGGGAAGAGGCGGACCCTGAAGAATTTGAGGAGGAAGAGGAATGATCCTGTTAAAAAAGGTGCGGCTGATCAATTGGTACGGATTTTCCAATGTGACAGCGCCCATTGGCTTCTTCACGCTGATCGCGGGGAAAAATGGAAATGGGAAATCGGTCATGCTGGATGCAATCAAATATGCCGCGTACGGAGACACGGTGTTCAACAAGTCGTCAGAGAGCAAAGGCAGCCGTACGCTGTCCTCCTACACGAGAGGTCTTCTGGACGCCACGGCCGGGACTTACATGCGGCCGGCGGAGCGGGTGCCGAATGTGTACAGTCACATCGTGCTGGAATATTTTGACGATGTGGAGGATAAATCATTTCTGCTGGGAACGGTTATCGAGACGAGCGCGTCCAATAACTGTCAGACGTACCGCTATGTGATGGACCGGACGGTTATGGAGCAGATGGAGCATACCTATGAAGAAAAAGGAGTCACTATGCCCTGCAGCGCGTCGCTTCTTCAGAAAAAGTACAGGCTGAAGCTGATGAACCGGGAGCAGGGGCTGCCGAAATTTCTGCAGATGACCGGATTAAAATTGAATCTGGCACAGCTTCCCGTCTATCTGCGCAAGCTCCGCGGGATCATGTCCTATGATCCGAATGCCAGGATCGACCGGTTTATCCGGGAGAGCGTTCTGGAAGAGCGGAACGTGGATTTCGGGAAACTGATCGAGGCAAAGGAAAACATCGAAAGGCTGAATGAAAATTTTGAGATCATTCAGCAGGAGATCGGCGAGTTGGACGGAATTCTCGGGGAGTACGACGCCTGGGAGAGTGAAAGAAACCGTCTGCTGGCGGATGATATCCGCATTGTCTATAAAAAGAGAAAGGACCTGAGCCGGGAAATTGAACGTCAGACGGCAGAGCGGGAACTGGCCCAGAGAAGAAAGGAAGACTTAGAGCAGGAACTGGAGATTCTGGACAGAAAGAAAAAAGAGATCGACGGACAGCTGGTGCAGGTAAGGGTCAGCCTGGAACAGCTGGACAGCGCGCGGATGATCGAGGAGGAAAAACGAAGATCAGAGGGGCTGGAGGCTGAGAAAAAGACGCTGATGGACCTGTGCAGAAAGCTGGAGCATTTTCAGACGGTGATCAGCGAGCTCATGAATCAGTTTTTTGAGGAGAAAGAGCCGGTTGAAGATCAGAGCGTGCTGGCGTCCCTCTGCGGGCGGGAGCACACGGCGGCGGAAAAAGCGGCGGCGGTATCCGGGTTTAAGCAGAAAGTGAGCGAGCGATATGATAGGCTGGTAGCAAAGGTGGCAGATGCCGAGAGAGAACTAGAGGAGCTGAACCGCAGCCTGGATATGCAGCACCGGATTATAGAAGACTGCAGAAAACACCGCAATACGTTCGACCAGATCCCGGACTATGTGGGTCTGCGCAGTGAGATCAACCGGGAATTTGAAAAGAGAAATATCCGCTCAAAAGCCCAGTTTGCCTGTGAGTACGTGATCGGCCTGAAGGATGAAGCGTGGCGGGACGCCATCGAGGCATTTTTAGGGCCGCGCCGTTACACAATTCTGGTGGAACCCCAGTACTACGATATTGCGGATGACGTGCTGAACCGGTCGGAACACCGCTACGCTCATCTGTTCAACACAAAGCTGCTGATGAAGAAAAAGATCCGCGTGGAGGAAGATTCGGCGGTGTTTAAACTGGAGATTAAAAATCCGGTGGCAAAGCAGTATTTTGATTATCAGCTGGGAAGAATGCACGCGGTGGAAAAGACTGCTGTGAAGGAATATGAAAATGCGATCTCCAGGGAAGGCCGCGTGTCCGTAGCCATGGACAGCTATTTCCTTCGCTTTGATAAACTTCGCTCTTACTATCTGGGGCAGAAGACCTTTGAGTTGAACCGGCTCCGGGCGGAGAAGGAGATCAACAGGCTGAACGGAGAAAAGAAGGCAAAACTGGCTGAGAAAAAGGAACTAGAAAGCCGGAAGTCCCGAATGGCCCAGAGCAGGGAAATGTTTCAGGAGTATGACTATGACGCCCACCGGAAGTATCAGACCGCGTCGGAGAACGCCAGGGCGTCGAGAGAACAGCTGGAACGCCTAAAAAAGGCCCAGGAGAATAATCAGGAATATCTGGAGTTAAGCGAGCTGGCCGGACGGCTTTCCGATGAACAGGGGGCCGTTCAAAGCGAGTATAAAGTTAAGCTGGAAGAAAAAAGCGGGCAGGATGCGGTTATCACAAGGTGCGGAGAGAAGATCGCGACAAGATCCAGAGAGCTGGCTGAACAGGAAAAGCAGTTTCAGGAATATCAGACAGAGTACTATACCATTGTGCAGCGGACGGTGGAAGCCTATGAAAAATACCTGGAAAATGGGAGACAGGGCCTGGGCGGTCTGCTGGCGGAAGATACCAGAAGGCGCGTGGGGAACAGCATCACTCAGCATGAGCGGGATCTGATGCAGAGGCAGGCGGATTATAACGCCAAGCATGCCGGGCGTATGCTGCCGCGGGGAACGGAAGGCAGAGAAGCGTATGCCGGCAGAAGAGAGCGCATCTGGATGGACAATCTCCAGGAAATCCGTCAGAAGCTGGAGGTGCAGACCCGCAGATACGAAGATATTTTTAAAAATGAATTTGTGCTGACCATCTTGAAATCCTGCGAGCGCGCCAGGGAAGACTTAAGGCAGATCAACGGGGAACTGGCGAAGCTGACATTTGCGGCAAAATATCAGTTTGACGTCCATTATGTGAAAGATGGTTCAGAGTACGCGAAAGTAATCGAATACGCCCGTTACCTGGATGAGCGGGAGCAGCTGGGAGACGCCGCGGACGGCCAGTTGACGCTTGATCTGGCAGCTTCCGTGTCCGATGAGGAAGGCGGGCGCTTAGAGGCTGAGATGAAGCAGATCATCAACCGGATCATCGAAAAGAACAGTGGGGAGACGATCGCGCGATTTGCCGATTACCGAAATTATATGAATTATGAGATATTGATCAGTAATCAGATCCTTGACCGGGCGAAGTTATCACGTCAGACCGGCTTTAACTCCGGGGCGGAGGTGCAGATTCCCTACCTGCTGATCCTGTCATCGGCGCTTTTGCTGATCTACAACCAGCGCGTCAATTCCACCCGCCTGGTATTTATCGACGAACCCTTTGCCAAGATGGATCCCGGCAATGTAAAGCTGATGCTGAAATTTATGCGGGAGCAGAGACTTCAGGTAATTTTCTGCTCTCCGGACAAGACAGAGTCCATCGGAAGTGAGTGCGAGGTGATCCTGCCGGCCCTGCGCGTGCGTGCGGACAGCATGCAGCTGGGGATCGTGCAGTTTCATGAAGAAAAGGCGTACAGCGCCCGTTTAGGGGAAGAACATGGCAGATTATGAAGAAAAAATGCTGACGGCTCTGGCGGATAAGTACAGAAGCAGCAAAAAAGACAGCAAAACTAATGTGATCAGGAGACGGACGAAAATCAGTCCGTCTCAGCTTTATAAAAATTACAGCCGCAATGACGGCGATATGGAGCAGATCGAGGCCGTGAACCAGGCGGTTTTCCAGTGCAGCGAAAAAGGCTTTGTGACCTATGAGATGGGAGGATTCAGCAGCGAGATCCAGAATATTTATCTGGCAGATGAAAAAATTGAGGAGATCGAACATTACCTGGAAACCAAATACGGATACGAGCCCAAATCTGTGAAACGTCAGTATGCGGAAAAGCTGATTTCTCTCTACGGCGGGCGAAGTCCCGCGGCGGAGCAGGAGTGTGAAAAGCTGCGCCAGGCGCTGGAGAAGAACCGGATCCCCGCCCGCTGCCGCCAGACAGAGGACCTGCTCAAGGCACTCGTTTTCATTGAAAATAACAGAAATGATCTGTATCTGCGGGAAGCCTCTTCCCTGATCTACGGAGATTCCAAATATCTGGAAGAAAATGTGCTGGGGCCGGTCTGCAGAGCGCTCCGTGAGTGCCTGGGCCGTCCGTGCGGCGAGATGGAGCTGGAAGATGAGATCCTGGAAGAATATCATATCACGCGGGAAAAGCAGAAGCTGTGTCTGAAAGGAGACATAAGCATATACATCGGCGGAAGAGAACTGGAGCTGGGAGCATTTCCGGGGGGAATTGAATTTTTCGCGGATGAACTGGACAGAATGGATCGGATACAGGTCCGAACTCCGTTTTTTATGACAGTGGAAAACTATACCTCATGGCTGAGGTGCAGCAGCTCTGAGACAGCTCTTTTTTACCTGGGCGGCTATACCGTCCGCTGTCAGAGGGATTTCCTGAAAAAGGTGTTTTCTGATAATCCGACAGTCAGTTTCCGCCATTTTGGGGACATTGACGCCGGAGGACTCTACATTCATGAGCATCTGTGCCGCGTGACCGGCATTCCCTTTCAGATGTACCGGATGTCGCGGACAGAGCTGGAAGACAGCCGTTTCCAGTCCTGCCTCCATCCGCTGACAGAGCAGGACAGAGTCCGCTTGACGGCTTTAAGACAGAAGAAAGAGTATGGGGAACTGGCAGAATACATGCTGGAGAGAGGAGTGAAACTGGAGCAGGAGATCATCAGTTATTATGAGCGATGAAGGCCCGCGGAATCGTCTGACAGACCGGCCGGGCCGGCGGGAGAGGTGCGGCCGGATGAAAGCAGGCCCCGGGAAACGCGGAGATCGCACTGCGGCGGAAAGGAAAATGTCGCTTTCGCGACCCGCCGCAGGCGGAGAATCCTGCGGAGCAGGATTCTTTCTTATAGATGATGAAGAAAAGCGGCGATGCTCTTAAAAAGGGATTGCCGCTTTTTGTATGCAGGAAAAAATACTTGACTTATGTACGAAATCGGATATAATGTAAATGTATGAAATCGGACAAAGGAGATGAATGTATGCACTATTTAAAGGCGGGAGAATACACTTATCTGGCGGGCGAAATCAACTCTCTTTATCATGAAGCTGCGGTAAAAATGGGGATCTCCGACAGCGTGATGAATATTTTATATGTCATTTGCGAGAAAGGAAATCAGTGCTTTCAGAGCGAGATAAGCAAACTGACAGGTATCAGCCGCCAGACGATAAATTCAGCGATCCGGAAGCTGGAGAAAGATGAAATGGTATATCTCCAGCAGGGCCAGGGAAGAAATACGATCGTCTGTCTGACCGAGAAAGGCAGGAAATTTTCTGAGGAAAAAATTTCCCGGCTGTTTGAAATTGAAAATAAAATTTGGAAGGAATGGACGGACGAAGAGCAGCAGCAATATCTGACGCTCACAAAAAAATACCGCGATGCATTGAAAAAATATTTGGATGTGAGCTCTTTTTCGGAGAGCGGTCCTTTAAAGGAGCAAGTATGAACAGAGAAAATAAGAGAAAACAGTATGAAAAAGGATATTATAAGACACACGAATGCAGAGACAGCTTTACATGTAAAGTCTGCGGCAGGTTAGTTGTGGCTGCCGGAGCAGGGAGCGGCCATCGAAATCACTGCCCTAATTGTCTTTCCAGCTTACACTTAGACATTGAACCTGGGGACAGAGAGGCAGACTGCGGCGGCATTATGGACCCCGTGGGCGTGTGGGTCAGAAAAAACGGAGAATGGGCGATCATACACCGCTGCCGCAGATGCGGACATTTGAGTTCCAACCGCGTAGCCGCAGATGATAACCCCATGAAACTGATGTCCATTGCAATGAAGCCGCTGTCGCAGCCGCCTTTTCCATTGGAAAGAATAGAGGAAATGACTGCCCTGATGGGCGGAGACGGACAGATGTATGGGAGGTAGCAGGAGAGGCGATATGCGGGAAAGAGATAAACTTTGAATGGTGGAGAGCGCGATTGGTCCGAATGGTTTGTTCCTATAGGTTATGCAGTTTTTGTTCATAAGCTTAGGTTAAATCTGAGAGGTACAAGGATAATGGAATATAAAATTGATGATAAAGCGCTGAATGTTTCGGTGTTTCTTGCGTTTGTAAACCAAGTATGGCCAGGAGATTATGATATTGAAAAGACGAGAAAAGCTTTATCTAAAACGCTGAATATAACTGCCTATGATGGGAAAAGACTTGTGGGCTGCCTGCGCATTCTTTCAGATGGATATTTCTTTGGGACGATCACTGAATTTCTTGTACTTCCAGAGTATCAGAAGCAAGGGATAGGCAGCCAGCTTCTGCAGCTGGCCCAGGAGAACGCACCCACCATGCTGTATTTTGGTTCACAGCCGGGAATGGAAGCATTTTATGAAAAGAATGGCTGTCAGAAAAGTTTACAGTCCTACGTTATAGAAAAGAAGTGATGGCACCTAGGAGGTATTGCAATGAAGATAGAGATCGGGAAAGATTTCCCGCAGTATTTTAAACCTTCATATCCGGAAGAATTTGAGTTATTTTCCCATTTTGAAGTAACCGCAGGAATACCAACGGTTTTGTTCGCAATCACCACATGGAAAGAAAATGGGGAACCGAATGTCTGCTTTCATTCATGGAGCTGTTTTCACGGGGACAAAACTGCTTTTTTTGCTGTGATGGGAAATTTATATCAGCACACCCACACTTACGCGAACATCAAAAGGGAAAAATGCTTTTGTATCAACTTTCTTCCGATAAGCTATTATGACAACCTGGTAAATACAATCGAACACAACGACATGGAAACAGACGAATTTGCGGCAGGTCATTTTACACTTTCCAATGCAAAAACGATTCATGCGCCGGCTATTCAGGAGGCATTTATCAATATGGAATGCACTTTGAAAGAGATACAGGATTTAAGCGGCGCAGGAATAACAGCTATGGTTATCGGTCAAGTGCAGCATATTTCTGTTGAGAAAGAATATGCGCAGGGTTATGAGCAGAGGTATGGGAAAGATGGTTTTATGATGCTAATACCGGCACCGCAGGACCTTGTCACCGGAGAACCAAATCAATCGGCGATTGCTGCGGTAAAGGTAGAGAGATTAGATTAGAAAACGGATAACGTATAATTAATTTCGCAAAATCAATTTCATAAAAATAGACATGATCTATAGCCGTTTGGTAGAATTAAGTCACCATAACAAAACCCATCAAAGGAGGCTATAGAACCATGTCCGATAAGATTATACAGCTAAATGAAGATTTAATAAAGCACGATTTAAAGGATCTTGTACGCAGCAATGTGGAAGAAACCTTAAATGTCCTGTTCGATAAGGAAGCTGACGAATTAGTCAACGCTGAAAAGTATGAGCGTTCCTCTGATTGCCAGGGATACCGCTCCGGCCATTACAAGCGAGATCTTCACACTACCGCAGGGAATCTTCCGTGGAAGAAGCTCTTATCGAAATGTATCTGGCCGGTGTTTCTGTCCGGCGTGTAAAGGATATCACTGAGGCTTTATGGGGAACGAAAGTATCCCCCGGAACAATCAGCAACTTGAATAAAAAGGCTTATGAGCATATCGAAACCTGGCGTACCCGTCCTCTTTCCGGGAATTATCCATATGTCTACGTAGATGGTGTTTACCTGAAACGCAGTTGGGGCAGCGAGATCCAGAATGTTTCTGTTCTTGTTGCCATTGGCGTCAGCCAGGATGGCTGCCGGAAGATTCTTGGCGCTGCGGAAGGCATGAAAGAGGATCGTGAAAGCTGGCATTCTTTCTTCGTATGGCTGAAAGAGCGTGGGCTTACTGGTGTACGCTTGATCATCGGTGATAAGCCCCCCCGGCATGCTGGAGACCATTCCGGAAGTCTTTCCAGTCCAGATGCCAGATATCAGCGCTGTACAGTTCATTTTTACAGAAATATATTTTCTGTTACACCCCGGAACAAGATGAAAACGGCAGCACTTATGCTCAAGGCGATCCATGCACGGGAAAGCAAGGAAGCTGTTCGTGAAAAAGCAATCCGAGTAGCTGAAAAGCTCCGGGCTATGAAGCCTGCCAAAGCTGCCAGGAAGGCAGAGGACGGAATTAAAGAAACCTTGACCTATATGGATTTCCCTACGCAGCATTGAACCCGGATCCGGACCAATAACGCTATTGAGCGCCTTAACCGTGAGATTAAACGCCGTA